>NZ_BCRK01000024.1 GCF_001552555.1 Nocardiopsis trehalosi NBRC 14201
CGGGCGGGCGCCCGCGTGTCCGGCCCGGTCCGCCGACCGGGTCACCCGGTCGGCGGACGAATCAGGCCGAACCAGGATGCGGTCCGGTCGGAACCGGTGATCCTGCCGGGTCCGGTGTGCGGCGGGGCCGGGGAGCGGGCACACCCCGGGTAGCACCGCACCGCCGCCCACCGGGAGTCCTCATGCGCCGCCTGACCACCGCCGTCGCCACCCTCGCCGCCACCGGGGCGCTCGTCCTCGCGGCGGCCGCACCCGCGGCGGCGCTCACCACCGCCGAGTGCGTCGCCGGGGGCGGGCACGTCCTCAGCGGGTACTGCTGGGGCGGCATCCACTCCGGGCAGCCCGTCGACGACTAGCGTGCGGCGCCCCGCAGCGTGCGGGCGGGTTCCGGTTCCGACCGCCGGTCACCGACGCGGTCCGCGACGCCGTCCGAACCAGCGCCTGGTGTCGGGACGGTCGGCGGCGAAGGGCCCGTCGGTAGGGCGGCGCGTCGACGCGGCGCGGCCCGCCGGTGTGGACACCCGCCCGGTGACGGTGGTGGTGTTCACGCGGAGGTCGGTCATGGCCGCGTCGTCGGCGGTGATGGTGATGTCTCCGCTG
This sequence comes from Nocardiopsis trehalosi NBRC 14201, assembly GCF_001552555.1. Taxonomy (GTDB): domain Bacteria; phylum Actinomycetota; class Actinomycetes; order Streptosporangiales; family Streptosporangiaceae; genus Nocardiopsis_B; species Nocardiopsis_B trehalosi. Next base: position 601 of record NZ_BCRK01000024.1, read on the forward strand.
ACGGAGACGGCGGTGATGTCGGCGGGGCCGGTCGCCGCGACTCTGATGGCGCTGCTGACGGACCGGGCGTCGACTCTGCCCTGGGCGTCGGCCACGGAGACGTGTCCGCTGGTGGAGGACGCGGTGACGGCACGGGTCCGGTTCAGCCGGACGTCGCCGCTGACACTGGTGGCCTCCGCTTCGTCGACCGCTCCGCTGACCGTGATGGCGCCCGACTCGGTGTCGGCGTCAAGGTGCCGGGCCGAGTCCATCCGCAGGGCGCCCCTGGTGGAGCGGAAGCGGACGCTCTCCAGGGTGCCGGTGGTCTCGACGTCGGCGGACACGGTGGTGGCGCGTAGGGAGGACCCCGGGGGCACGACCGCCTCGATGTGGAAGGGCTCGTCACCGCCGGAGGCGGCGCCGGCTCCGGTCACCCGCTGCCCATCGACGTAGACCTCGCTGCCGGGCCCGGAGGTGTAGTAGTGGCTCGACGAGTCGCCGTCGAAATTGTTGAAGGAGACGTTGCCGCTGCCGATCTGCACGACGTTGCCGTAGCCGTAGCCGTAGCCGGAAGCGAAGCCGGACACCGAACGGCCGCCGGCCTCGGAGCGCACCTCCCACCGGCCCCCGGTGCCGTCCTGCAGTACGGCGTCGACGTCGGCTCGGCTTCCGGTGGCCGTGAAGGTGGCGGTCCGCGCCGCTTCGGACACGCGGACCGAGACCGAGCCCGCGGTCAGGTCCAGGTCGAGGGTGATCGGTCCCGGGGAGGGCGCACTGAACGTGCGTTCGGCCATATGAAGCTCCCGGATCGGTGCTGGTAGGCCGGGTTCCGCCATGGCGGAACCCGAAGGATGATCATGCTTCGACGCCCGTGGAAACGGCTCGGAGCCACGGACAGCGCCTTGATTATCCTCATTCGCACCACCTGCGGTCGCCGCGGTCCGCTCCCGGCGGCCCTCCCGGCCGCCGGGCCCCCGGCCGCGCTCGCACCGCCGAGGGCGCCGCGGAGGCCCCGCCCCTCGGCACCGACCTCATCGCCCGGACCGGAGCCGCCACCACCGGTCCCCCGGGTGGGTGGCCGGTCAGCGCACCAGCAGGTCGACCACGCCCGTCAGGTCCTCGTCACCGCTGCCCTCGGCCAGTCGGCGGCGCATCAGCGCGAAGTAGGGGCTGAGCAGCTCCGTGCTGACCCCCTGCTGCTCGGCGGTGCCGACGAAGTTCGGCACCCCGGCCACCTGCATGGCGAGGTTGGAGACCACGTTGGTGGTGTAGTCACCGGTGCGGAGCTGGTCGGCGGTCTGGTGGACCGACGGAGCGGCCATCGCCGTGAGCCAGCCGGTGAGCAGCGGGGCGAGCGACGCGGGGTCGATGTCCTCCTTGCGGATGAGGGCGAACGCGTGCGCGATCCCGGCGAACATCCCGTACATGGCGCTGAGCAGGGCGATGTCGTGCAGGGCGGCGAACCCGGCGTCCTCACCGACGTAGGTGGTGCCGACCGGGACGCCCAGGGTCTCCCGGTGCCGTTCGAACAGCTCCTTCGACCCGCTGTAGAAGACGTATCCGCCGGCCTCCGGAACGCCGACCATCGGGGGGACGGCCATGATCCCGCCGTCCAGGTAGCGGGCGCCGCGCTCGCGGGCCCACTCGGCGCGGGCGCGGGCCTGGGCGGGGGTGCCGGTGGTCAGGTCGACCAGGTCCCGTCCGGCCAGGTCGGTGTCGGCGAGCGTGGCGGTGACCGAGGCGTCGTCCAGCAGGCAGACGACGACCAGCGAGTTCGCCGCGACCGCCTCGGCGGCGCTGCGCGCGACGGTCGCCCCCTCCGCGGCGAGCGCCTCGGCGCGGGCCGGGGTGCGGTTCCAGACGGTGAGGGGGTGCCCGGCCGCGAGCCAGGCCCGGGCCAGAGCGGTGCCCATCGCGCCGAGGCCCAGCAGCGTGAGGGGGGTCTTGTCAGCGGTTTCCTGTGCCATGCCGACTAGGCTCGTGGCCGGCCCGACGGTGTTCAAGTACGCACTTCGAAGTGGGCGCGCACCTCGGGGTTAGCGAGCAGGTCGAGAGGGTGGGACATGGCGACGCTGAACCGGCCCGGTACACCGAGCGGGCACGTGTGCGGGATCGACGCCGCGATGGAGGTGATCGGCGGCAAGTGGAAGGTGCTCATCCTCTGGGCGCTCCACGAGAACCCCCACCCCCGCTTCGGCGAGCTGCGCCGGCTGCTGCCGGGCATCACCGAGAAGGTGCTGGCCTCCCACCTGCGCGAGATGGAGGCGGACGGCATCGTCCGCCGCGTCGCCTACGACGAGGTGCCGCCCCGCGTGGAGTACGCGCTGACCGCCGACGGCGCGCGCCTCAACGACGCGCTCGACCCGCTGGCCGCGTGGGGGCGCGAACGGGCGTTGGCCCGGCGTCTGGAGGAGGGGGCGGCCTAGACATCCGCCGGGTCGTTCGGCGGTGGCGGCCGCGCGCGGCCACCCCCGTCGGGCAGGTCGTAGACCACCCTCCGGCAGGAGGCGCCGGTGCCCACCCCGGAGGCAGGCTTCCCTCGTCAGATCCCCTCTGTCCGAGGAGCCGTTGATGCCCGCACCCGCCCCCTCGGCGCCGACCCGCCGGCGCCACCCCTTCCGCGTCCCGGCGGCGGTGGTCGCCGCCGCGCTGGCCGCCGTCGCCGCCCCGCCCGCCGCCGCCGACGCGGGCGGCCCCGACCCGGCGCCGCGCGCCGAGATCCAGCGGGCGCTCGACGCGGTGGTGGCCGCCGGCGCGCCGGGGGCCACCGCGCGGATCACCGACGAGAACGGCACCTGGACCGCCACCTCCGGGACCGCCGACCTCGACACGGGCGCGCCCATGCCCGCCAACGGGGCGTTCCGCGCGGCCAGCGTGACCAAGAGCCTGGTGGCCACCGTGGTCCTGCAACTTGAGGACGAGGGCACGCTGGCGCTCGACGACCCCCTGGACGAGTTGCTGCCCGGGGCGCTCCCCGGCGGCGGCGACGTCACCGTCTACCAGCTCCTCACCCACACCGGCGGCCTGGCCGACTACATCGCGGACCCGCTGTTCCAGGACCCGGAGAACTACCTGCGGCGGGGCTTCACCCCCGAGGAGCTGGTGGAGATCGCCGCCCGGCAGGAGCCGCACGGCGCACCGGGCGAACTCGCCTACGCGAACGTCAACTACGTACTGCTGGGCATGGTCGTGGAGGAGCTGACCGGCGACACGCTGGGCGACGCGCTCACCGACCGGGTGCTGGAACCAGCGGGCATGCACCGGTCCTACCTCCCGGTGCACGAGACCGGGCTGCGCGGCCGGCACGCCTCCGGCTACTACCGCCTGGCCGGTCAGCAGGACCTCACCGAGGCCACCGAACTCGACCCGTCGTTCGCGTGGGCCGCCTACGGGCTCGTCTCCACGCCGAAGGACATCGAGCGCTTCTACCGCGCGCTGTGGGACGGCGACCTGCTGCCCGCCGCGAGCCTGGCGCGGATGCGCGAGATGGTGCCGGGGCCCGACTTCTTCGTGTCCGGCTACGGCCTGGGCCTGGAGCGGATGGACCTCACCTGCACGCGCCCGGAGGGCCACACCGGCAGCATGCCCGGCTTCTCCACCTTCGCGTTCCTCACCCCCGACGGCGAACGGCAGGTGACCATCTCGATCAACGCGTTCCTGCTGGACGCCTCGGCCACGCCGATGATCCTGGCGGCGCTGGACGTGCTCAACCTGGAGTTCTGCGGCGAGCCGTTCACCTTCCCCCAGGGGGCCGAGCGGGCCGCGCCGCGCGTGCTGGCCTGAGGCGCGCGGCTCCGGCCGGCCCCGTCATCCGACGGGGCCGGCCGGGCATTACGCCGGTGCGGCGGGCGCGGTCGGCCGCTTGGCGCGGTCCCGCCGGGCGATGGCGTCGGCGACCTCGCGGACGGCGCCGCGGATCATGTCGCCGTAGGCGTCGTCGGGCAGGCCGGGGGCATGCTCCCGGGCCGCCTCGATGTGCTCTGCTGCCGCGTCGAACGCGCCGAGCCGACGGTAGTCGTCGGCGAGGTTGAGGTGCAGGGAGGGGGCGAACCCGGCGACGGCGACACCGGCGTGGTGCTCCGCGACCCGCTGCTGGGTCAGGGCCTCGGCGGCGTCCAGGGCCCGGACGTTCCAGGCGAGGGCCTGCGCGGGCGCGTCGTCGTAGAGGTCCGCCAGGTAGTGGGCGAGGGTGCAGCGGTGCAGCGGGTCGCCGGCGGCCCCGATCTCGGCCCACAGCCCGCGCAGCGTCCGGCGGGCGGCGGCGGTGCCGCCGGCCCGGCCCTCGGTGACGGCCCGGCCGATGGCGTCCATGATCGGGTCGGGGGTGGCGGGTGCGGTGGTCATGGGTGGTCCTCGTTCTCTCGGGTGGGGGTGTCAGGCGGCGGGGTCGGCCATGACGGGCATGGCCAGGGTGGTGAGGTCGCCGCGGTCGGCGGAGCGCACCGTGACGGGCCGGTCGGCGCCCCGCAGGTCGAGCAGCACATCGGGGCCGACGGCGGTACTCACGGCCGGGTACAGCGTGGTCAGCGCGAACCGGATCAGCAGATCGGCCCCCGTCGCGGTGGCCGGGAGCGGGGTGCCGGGGCCGCCGTCCGCCGGCCGGACGGCCACGCCGCCGCCGGTGACGCGCAGCGCGACGTGCTCGCCGGGGTGCTCCTCCAGGGCGCGCAGGAACGCGTCCTTGGCGACCACCGCGCGGGTGGTGGCCTCGCCCAGGGAGGCGAGCATGCGCCGGTGGTCGGGGAACTCCCCGGTCAGCAGCCGGCACCACCGGTCCGCGCGGCCGTCCGCGCGGAACCGCACCGCGTGCGGGACCGCGTCGACGCGCACCAGCGCGCTGCGGCGGATGTCCGCGACCGCGTCCCGGAGTTCGCCGCCGTCGACCGTGCCGGCCCACGCCCGCCCCGGCGCGCCGACCGGCACCAGGGTCCGGGTGGAGAGCCGGTAGCGGTCCGTCGCGGTCAGGGCCACCGCCTCCGGGCTCGCCTCGACGCGCACGCCGGCCAGCGCCGGCAGCAGCGGGTCGTGCACGGCGGCGGTCAGCACCTGGTCGACCGCGTCCGCCAGCACCGGGCCTTTCAGCGCCGCGATCGGCTCGCCCGGCGCGCCGCCGAGCGCGGGCCGCAGGGCGGCGGCCCGCCGCTGGACATCGGCGGCGTGCGCGAGTACCTGGGCGACGTGCCCGTCGAGGATGCGGGTCGCCTCGTCGGCCCCGGCGTCGAGCGCCGCGCCGACGTCGGCGAGGGGCATGGCGAGTTCGCGCAGCCGCCGCAGCACGGTCGCCCGCGCCACCTGGCCGGCCGCGTAGTAGCGGTAGCCCGAGGCCGGGTCGACCTCGGCGGGCGGCAGCAGCCCGGAGTCGGCGTAGAACCGCAGCGCGCTGGGCGTCAGCCCGGTGCGCTGGGCGAACGCCCCGATCGGCATGAGTTCGTCGTCCGGCACCGCGCCATCATCGACCTTCGACCGGCCTGAAGGTCAACTCCGGGCGCCGGTCACTCCAGTGCGGCGACGATGCGGGCGCGGGCCCGGCGGCCCTCGGGGATGGGGTAGAGCGGGTAGACGTGGATCTGCCCCTCGGCCTCGTGGAACTCCACCGGCACCCCGGCGTCCTCGGCCCGTTCGCGGAACCGGCGGGTGTCGGGGTTGAGGACGTCGCGGGTGCCGATGAACACCGTGCACGGCGGCAGCCCGGCCAGGTCGCCGTTGAGTGGGCTGACCCGGGGGTCGGCCGGGTCGAGGGGGCCCGCCCACAGCCGCCCGGCGAACCGCAGCCCCTCCCGCGACAGCTCGGGGTCGTAGGGCTCCACGGCGGGGATGTCGGGGTTGTCCATGGTGACGTCCAGCCACGGCGAGATCAGCACGAGCCGGCTCGGCTGGTGGCCGCCCTCGTCGCGCATCCGCTGCGCCGCCGCGACCGCCAGCCCGCCGCCCGCCGAGTCGCCCACCAGCGCGGTGGCGCCTTCGCCGCGGTCGACCAGGTCGCGCGCGAGCGCGGTGATCTCGGGGACCACCCGCTCCGCGGTGCCGTCGGGCGCCAGCGGGTGCACGGGGACCGACACGCGCGCCCGCAGCCGCTGGGCGAGCAGCCGGGCCATCCGCCAGTGCATGCCGCTGACCTGGTCGATGTAGGCGCCGCCGTGGAGGTAGAGGACCTCGCGCAGGTGCGGGCCCGAGCGGGGCGCCACCTCGTAGCAGGGCCACCCGCAGCGGGCGTGCAGGTCGACGGCGCAGGCGCGGTCGAGCCAGCGCGGCGGCGCGTAGGAGTCGGGGCGCACCTGGTGCGATTCGACCTTGCGGCGCACCACAACGGGGTCGCGGTACTCGATCCGCGCGCCGACCACGGACGCCGCCGCCCGCCACAGCCGGCTGGGAACACTGGGCACGGTGGACCTCCGTCCGGTCCCGGCCGCCCGGGTGGCGGCCTCGACGGACCGGCCTCTGCCCGCAGCGTGGCCGTCCTCACCCGGGGGCGCCGCCGGCGGGAGCGGGAAACGCGGCGGGGCCGGTGTTCCCAGCACCGGCCCCGCTCCACGCACTACGCCTGGCCCCTCGTCGAGGGACGGCCCGAGTCTAGGGACGGGCACCGACATTTCCGGCGGCGTGCCCCGCCGCGCGGGCTCCGCACCGCCCTGACCGGCCCGGTAGCGCCGCGAGACCGCCAGACCGGTGATGTTATGGCCGGTTCATCCCGGGTACCTCCCTTCCGCTTACGACCATCAGGGCTTAAGGAAGGCACGCCCATGAGCGATGAGGACCCAAAGGGCGAGGACGCGAACCCGTCCCTCGTCCGGCGCGCGATCGCGGCCGCCGCGATCGGCAACTGCACCGAGTGGTACGACTTCGGCGTCTACGCCTACGTCGCCACGATGGTGGGCGCGGCGTTCTTCCCCGCGACCGACCCCGCGTTGCAGACCCTGTCGGCGTTCGGCGTCTTCGCCATCTCGTTCCTGCTGCGGCCGCTCGGCAGCCTGTTCTTCGGGCCGCTCGGCGACCGCATCGGGCGGCAGCGGGTCCTCGCGGTGACGATCTTCCTGATGTCGGGGGCGACCTTCGCGATCGGCCTGCTCCCCACCTACGCGCAGATCGGCATCGTCGCGCCCATCCTGTTCCTGCTCGCGCGGATGCTGCAGGGCTTCGCGACGGGCGGCGAGTACGGCGGCGCGGCGACCTTCATCGCCGAGTACGCCCCGGACAAGCGGCGCGGTTTCCTGGGCAGCTGGCTGGAGTTCGGCACGCTGGCCGGGTTCGCCCTGGGCGCGAGCGTGCCCACGGCGCTCACGCTGACCCTGTCGGAGTCCGACATGTCGTCGTGGGGCTGGCGCATCCCGTTCCTGATCGCGGGCCCGCTGGGCGCGGTCGGCCTCTACCTGCGGCGCAGGCTGGAGGACACCCCGGCGTTCCGCGAACTGGCCCGCGAGGAGAAGGTGGCCCGCTCCCCGCTGCGCACGCTGATCACCGAGAACTGGCGGATGCTGCTGACCCTGATCGGGATCGTCATCGTCCTCAACGTCGGCAACTACGTGCTGCTCACCTACATGGAGACCTACCTCGCGGAGGTCCTGGAGCTGGAGCGGACGGTCGCCCTGCTGTCGATGGTGGTGGTGATGGTCGCGATGATGGCGGTCATCCTGCCGGTGGGCGCGCTGTCGGACCGGATCGGCCGCAAGCCGCTGCTGGCGTCGGCGTGCGTCTGCTACCTGGTGCTGTCGATCCCGGCGTTCCTGCTGCTCACCCAGGGCACCTGGCCGACGACCATCGCCGGGCTGGCCATCCTGGCGCTGTGCCAGGTGCAGCTCCTGGGCACCATCCCGTCGGCGCTGCCCGCGCTGTTCCCGACGCCGGTGCGCTATGGGGCGTTCTCGATCGGTTACAACCTGTCGACCGCGCTGTTCGGCGGTACCGCCCCGTTCGTGGTGCAGGCGCTGGTCACCGGCACCGGCAACGACCTGGTGCCCGCGTTCTACCTGATGGGCGCGGCGGCCATCTCGATCGCCCCGGTGCTGCTGTCGCCGGAGACCGCGCGCAAGCCGCTGCTGAAGGAGCACCCGATGCCGCTCCACCCGAAGTCGGCCTGACCGCTCCCGCTTCCGCGCCCCCGCCCGCGTTCCGGGCGGGGGCGCCGCCGTGTGCGGCGCGGGTCAGTCGGCCTGGCCGACGATGGCGCGCAGGGCGGCGACGTGCCCGCGGTAGGCGGCGCGGCCTTCGGGGGTCAGCCGGAGCCACACCCGCTGCCGGGTGTCGCGGACCGCCTTGCGCTGGGTGACGTATCCGGCGTCCATGAGGACCGCGACGTGCTTGCTGAGGACCGAGGCGCTGACGTCGGCGTGGCGCTGCACGGCACCGAACTCGGCCTCCACGACGGCGTCGAGGAAGGCGCAGACGACGAGCCGCTTGGGTGCGTGGATCACTGCGTCGAACCCGTCGGCGGGTTCGGCCGCGGCCCGGGTCACGCCCGCCCCCGCCGGACCAGGCGGGGCAGGAGCAGCCAGCCGGCCATGACCAGGACGCTGACGGCCGCGACCACCCACCACACGCCGGGCAGGCCCAGGCGGTCGTCGATGATGAAGCCGGCGACGACCAGGCCGCCGAGGACGCAGGTGACCGCGATGTCGCGGACGCCCATGCGGGTCTGGAAGCCCTGGCGGCGGACCTGCCGGGACGCCAGCCCCCCGCAGAACGCGGCGAGCAGCACGCACACGACGGCGCCCCACAGGCCGGGCAGCAGGTTGGACAGGGCGACGGCGGCGACGACGCCGCTGAGGACGGCGACGTACCAGACGGGGGTGGACCGCTCGACGAGGCCGCGGCGGGCCTCGTCGACGCTGGCCAGGGCGGCGGCGGCCTCTTCGGGGGTGGGGGGGACGGGGCGCTGCTCGTTGGTTTCCATGATGGAAAGTCAAGCACTGAGTTTCCATGGTGTCAACACACGGGTTTCCACACCGGCAAGACACCGCGTGACCCCGGCCGCGCCGCGTCCGCCCGCCCGCTCCGCCCGCAGCGGCGCGCGGGCGGCCCCGCCCGACGGTCGGACGGCATTCCGGAAAACGGCAATACATAACGCCGAGAATGGTCGCGGTTGCGCCAACGAAGCCCACGGAAGGGAAAACCGGCCGCGCCCCGCGTGACCCCCGATTGTCCCCCATTGACCCGGACCCGGACCCCCGGAAAACCGCATCGCCAGCGGGAACACCCACGCCGCAGCCGTTCCCGCCACCCCGCCCGCGACCCGTCCCGGAAAATGCCGTCTGGTCGTCGCCAAGAATTGCCCTATAAACCCGGAAACGCTTGTGCCGACCCCCAGCCCTGACACATTCTTGTCGAGGAAGTTCCCGTTCCCGAAACCCACCAGGGGTGATCACTATGGCCATGACTCTGACGACCGACGTGAGCGTCGACGACCGCGTGGCGGTCCACGACCTCATCTCCACGGGCGAGATCCGCGACATGCCGCAGTTCGCCGCGCCCCACGGCCTGGCGCTGCTGCTCCTCGCGGCCGCCGCCCTGCTGTCCACCGACCCCGACGGCGGCGAGCCCGTCGAGGACACCGACGACGGCGTCGTGCAGAACCTGGCCGTCGCCCGCGCCTTCTGACGGAGCACCGCCACCATGCTGACCTCATCGCCGCGGGCCCGGTTCGAGGCCGCCACCGATGTTCTGGCGGCCGACCTGGCCCGAGCACTGACGGAGACCGGACGCCCGTTCTCGCTGGAACGGCACGTCGTCGCCATCGACGACTCCGGCAGCGGCCTCGGGGCCGTCCGCGTCCTGGGAGCGGACGTCCTGACCCCGTTCCTGCTGACCGGCCGGTCTCCCGACGACGATGACGTCGCGGTGGTCCGGGCGGCGGTGCGGGCGTTCCCCGCACCGCCGTCCGCGCCCGCCGTCGACCCCGTCTGGTCGGCCCGCGACTGGGCGCTGAGCCGCGCCCTGGTCCGCTGCGGCGCCGATCCCACCGGCTGGGAGGGGCTCACGCCCGATCCCGCCGACCCCGGCCCCGAAGCGGCCCCCGACCCCGACGGCCGCGGCGCCGCGCCCTGGCCCGGCTGCTCGGTCGCCCTCGCCCGCCTCGCGTCGCTGGCCCTGCCCGGCCTCGACGGCCCCACCCGCACCACCGCCCGCACCCGGCGCGACGACGCCGCGCGCGGCATGGCCCGCTCGCTGCTGCGCCGCGACCACCTCACGGCGGCCCGGCTCGCCCGCTGGCTGGCCCTGGACGACTCCGCGGCCCCCGAGCCGCTGCTGGAGTCGGCGGTCGCCCACCTCGAACTCCTCGGCGTCGGCGAACCCCGCACGGCGCTGGAACTGTCGATCACCCGCCGCATCATGGAACCGGAGCGCTGATGGACGCCGCCACCATCTCGCTGGCCCACCAGGTCAGCGACAACGCCCTCGACTGGATCGGCAGCGTCCGGTCGTTCTTCGCGCTCGACCACGACGTGCCGCCGTGGCAGATCGACGGCGACGGGCTCAAGTCCCTCAGCGAACTCGCGCTCGCCGTCGGGCTCATCCGCCGCGAGGCCGTCACCGGACCGCGCGGCTCCGACACCGCCGACGCCCTCGCCGAGTTCGCCTGGCGCGAGTTCCACGAGGGCGACCTGCTCTACACGCTCCAGCGCCACACCCCGGCGGCCACGCACCCGTTGGAGATCTACTCGTTCTTCGCGGCCGGCGGCCACCGCCACCCCGACCTGGAGGAGCTGGTCGCCCACCTCGGCGCCACCCGCGCCTGGCGGGTCCCCGAGCAGGTGCCCAACCGGCGGCTCGCCGTGTGGGCCGCCACCCGCCGCGTCGGGCTGCCCGAGAACGACGACCCCCGCGCGCTGACCGCGCTCACCTGGCTCGGCGGGCGGCCCGAGCCGTGGATGCTCGACGCCAACAACGCCTACGGGGTCACGCACACCGTCTTCCACCTCACCGACTGGGGCGCCGAACCCGAGCGCATCCCCCAGGAGCTGGAGGACTACCTGCGGAAGTGGCTGCCCGTATGGGTCGACGTGTTCGACGAGACCCGGTTCTGGGACCTGCTCGCCGAACTCCTCATCGTCGGGGTGTGCCTGCGCCGCCCGATGTTCTTCCCCGAGGTGTGGGAGCACCTGGCCGAGGCCCAGCAGGCCGACGGCATGGTGCCCAACGGGGTCACCCGGCCGCACGAGGAGCCCGAGCGCGCCTTCGCCAACCACCACCACCCGACCCTGGTGGCGGTCATCGCCGCGACCCTCACCGTGTCGCGCGCGCTCAGCCCCGCTCCGGCCGCGCCGGAACCGGTGTGACCGCCGCACCCGACGCGGGCCGGATGTCGGCGCTGCTCGACACCCACCTGCGTCCGCTCGTCGCCGACTCCGGCGTGCCGGGCGCCGCCGCCGCGGTCGTCCGCGGCGGCGACGCCGCCGTGCTGGCCGTCGGCCGCCGGCGGCGCGGCCGGCCCGAACCCGTCGACCCGCACACCCCGTTCGCCACCGGGTCGGTCACCAAGACCTTCACCGCCCTGCTGCTGGCCGAGGCCGCGGCGCGCGGCGAGGTCGGCCGGACCGACCCCTACCGCGACCACCTTCCGCCGTCCGCCCGGCCCCCGGCCGGCGTGGACGCGCCCACGCTGGACGACCTCGCCACGCACACGGCCGGGCTGCCGCGCGTCCCGCCCAACCTGTTCCCGCGCGCCGCCGCGCACTGGCTGTCCGACCCCTACGGCGGGTACGGACGCGACCGGCTGCTCCGCGCCGCCGCCCGCGCGCGGCCCCGCCGCGACCGCGCCGTGCCCCGTTACTCCACGTTCGGGGTGGGGCTGCTCGGCCAGCTCCTCGCCGACACCGCCGGCACCGACTACCCGGTCCTGCTCGCCGAACGGGTCCTGCGCCCGCTGGGCATGGCCGACAGCGGCGCGGCGCCCGGGGCGGGCGACGCGCCGGAGGCCGCGTGCGGGCACCGGCGGGGCCGCCCGGTGGCGCCGTGGCGGTTCGACGCCCTGGCCGGGGCGGGCGCCGTGTGGACCAGCGCCGCCGACATGCTCGCCTACCTGCGCGCCCACATCGACCCGGCGGGGGCCTCGCCGCCGCCGCTGGCCGACGCGCTGGCCGCCGTCGCCGAACCGCTCCGGCCGGCGGGCGGCCGGGCCGGCGCCAAGGGCACGTCGCTCGCGCTGGTGTGGAACCACCGCGTGGTGCGCGGCGAGACCCTGCTCTGGCACACCGGCGGCACCGGCGGGTTCACCGTCTACGCCGCGTTCAGCCCCACCGCGCGGGCGGGCGCCGCCATCCTCGGCAACGCCACCCCGACCCACCGCCAGCCGGTGGTCAACGCGGGGCGGCGGCTGTTCACGGCGGCCGTGTACGGCGACGACCGGTGAACCCCGCCCCGCCGCAGCGGGGTTCACCGCCGCTGCCGCCGGGTAGCCGCCACCCGGTACCGGGCCGCGCCGCAGCGGCGCGGCCCCCGGCCACCGCGCGGAAGGCGACCCCATGGCGCAGCCCCACCACGACCCGCTCCGGCGGTCCGTCCGCTTCATCGGCAACGCGACCGTGATCCTGCGCTGGGACGACCTCACGGTCCTCACCGACCCCAACTTCCTGCACCGCGGCCAGTTCGCCTACCTCGGCAAAGGGCTGGTGTCGCGGCGGCGCACCGACCCGGCGCTGCGGGTCGACGGGCTGCCCCGTCTCGACGCGGTCCTCCTGTCCCACCTGCACGGCGACCACTTCGACCGGGTGGCCCGGCGCGGCCTGGACCACGGGCTGCCCGTCGTCACCACGCCGCAGGCCGCGCGGCGGCTGCGCCGGCACGGGTTCGGCGAGTCGGTCGGCCTCGATGTGTGGGGCGACTGGGGGCTGGCGGCCGGGTCCACCTGGATGCGGGTGCACGCGGTCCCCGGCCGGCACGGGCCGCGGCCGTTCCACCGGCTGCTGCCGCCCGTGATGGGCAGCGTCGTGGAGTTCGGGCCGACCGGCGGCGGCGCCGAGATCCGGATCTACGTCACCGGCGACACCGTCATGTTCGACGGCGTCCACGAGATCCCGCGCCGCCACCCCGGCATCGACCTCACCCTGGTCCACCTCGGCGGCACCACCCTGCCGGGCGGGGTCATGGTCACCATGGACGACCGCCAAGGCGTCGAGCTGGTGGAGGCCGTCGACCCGCGCACCGTCTCACCGATCCACTACGACGACTACGGGGTGTTCAGGTCCCCCTTGAGCGCGTTCACCGCGCGGCTGCGCCGCCACGGGCTCGGCGGCCGGCTCCGGCTGCTGGAGAAGGGCACCGCGATCCCGCTGTAGCCGGACCCGGCGGCGGCACCCGGTCGGCGGCGTCACTCGGCCGGGAGGCCGCGCAGGCTCGCCGCGCACACCGCCGCCCATCCGCCGGCCATCGCGGCGACCGCCGCCCGGTGGCGGCGCCGGGGCAGGCCCAGGCCGAACACCACGGCGTCGCCGAGGTCGGCCGCGACCCGGGCGGAGACGGCCACCCGCATCGCCCGGGGGCTGGGGGCGCACAGCATCGCCGCGCCCAGCGCCATGTCGCGCACCCCCATGGCGTACATGAGCAGCCGCACGTCGCGCGGGAGCCGGCCGTCGCGGTCGAGCATCCCGCTCGGTCCGGCCATCAGCGGCGGGTGCGCCATGATCGCGGCGCTGAAGGCGATGGTGGTGGCGCCCAGCAGGCGGGGCAGCAGCATGTCGGCTCCTTCGGGTCGGCGCCCGGGGCGGGCGGCCGGCCGCCGGACCCCGCGCGCCGGGCGGCGGCGGGCGTCGCGGCGGTGGTCAGTTCGCGGCCACGATGGCGGCGTTCAGGGCGCCCGCGTACGCCGTCCACAGCAGGTACGGCACCAGCAGCAGCGCGGCCGCCCCGCTGTGCCGCCGGGCGAGCCCGATGAGGACCGCGATCGCGGCGACCAGCAGCAGGATGTCGGCGAGCGCCCACCCGAACAGGCCCGCGCCGAAGAACAGCGGGGTCCAGGCGGCGTTCAGCACGAGTTGCACCGCGAACACGGCGAAGGCGGCGCGCGCCCGCCGCCACCCCGCGGCGCGCCACAGCAGCCACCCGGACACCGCGATCAGCACGTACAGCACCGTCCACGCCGGGCCGAACAGCCACCGCGGGGGCGCCCACGCGGGCAGGTCGAGCCGGGCGTACACCTCGCCCGCGCCGCCCGCCGCCAGGCCGCCGACGAGGGCGGCCGCGAGCACCGCGAGGGCGAACACGGCGGCGGCGCCCAGAGCGGGCCCCGCTCCGGGCCGGTGGTGGCGGGTGCGCGTCGCCATGGCGGGCTCCTCACCTCGGGTGGCGGTCACCCCACCCCTGCCCGCCCCCGCCGCGCCCATGCGGCCGGGACGCCGGACACGCGGAAGGCGCGGCACCGGGGCCACCCCGCCCCGATACCGCGCCGACGGCGGCCGCCACCCGCCGGGACCTTCCCCGATCCGCTGCGGCGGTGTGCCGGCCGCCGGTACACCCGGCCCCGGGCCGGGCCGTGCCGGGCGGCCCCGCTCGACCACCCGGCACGGGTCACGTCAGCCGGTGTAGTTCGGCTCGTCCGGCAGCGGGCGGGCGGGGGCCGCCACCGGCGGTTGGGCCTGCTCGGGCGGCGCCGCCTCACCGGGGGCATCCTCCTCCGGCGGCACTCCGACGCCCGGAGGGTCGGACGGCTGCGCGGTGGGCGGGTCGGCCGGGATGGACGGCTGGGGAGCGGGCTGCTCGGCCGCCGGGGGCGCCGGGACGTCGGTCTCGGCGAACGCGGGGGCCGCGCCGAACAGCGCGGCGGCCGCGACACCGGCGACCAGGAACAGGTTCTTCACTCGCATGGGGGACCTCTCGGTGAGGGGGTCGGTCGTGGACAGGGAGCCGGACGCCGGTCAGCCGGTGTAGTTCGGCTCGACCGCCAGCGGGTCGGCCAGGCCGGCCTCCTCCAGGGCCTCCTGTTCGCGGGCGATCTCCTCGTCGAGTCGCTCCTGCTCGGCTGCCTCATCGGCGGTGGGCGGGTCGGCCGGAGTTTCCGGGGCGGGCTGCTCGGCCGCCGGGGGCGCCGGGACCTCGCTCTCGGCGAACGCGGGGGCGGCGCCGAACAGGGCGGCGGCGCTGACGCCGGCCACGAGCAGCAGCTTCTTCAGGTTCATGGTGGTTCCTTCGATGGTCGTTCTTCGGGAGTACGCCCCAACGGCGTTCTCGGGACGGCGGACGCCGCGCCTCGGTGCGGCGCGGATCGGCCGGTGTGGTTCGGGATGGCCCGGTCGGAACCGCCGGTTCCGCCGGTCCGGGCGGGAGCTCGTGGCCTCGGGGCCGAGGCGGCGGCGGTCGCGGCGGGGGCGACCGGGGGGCGCGGGGGTGAAGGGCCGCCCGCTGCGGGGCGGCGGTTTGCGGAGGTGCCGGTCCACCGCCCCCGCGGCAGTGGACCGGCACCGCCCGCCCCGGGGAGGGTGGGGCGGGCGCCTGCGTCAGCCGAGGATCTCGACCGGCGTGCCGACCGGGAGGTTCTCGGCCATCCAGGTGATGTCGTCGTTGGAGACGCGGATGCAGCCGTGGCTGATCTGCTGCCCCAGCGCGTCGGGGTCGTTGGTGCCGTGCACGGCGAGCTGGCCGGGGCCCCCGGCGAAGGTCTCCAGCGTCTCGGAGTGCCCGCTGAGGCCGAACGCGTAGGCGCCGTAGTCGCCGTCGGGGTCGGAGGGCTGGAGCAGCTCGGTGAAGTAGTACCGGCCGGGCGGGGTGGGCGTCTCGCTCTCCCCGGTGCCGATCTGCCCCGACCGGACCTCCTCGCCGCCGTCGAAGACGGTGAACGTGAACGCCTCGGGGTCGACCTCCAGCCGGAACGTGGTGGCCGACAGCTCGACGTCCTCGGCCTTCACCCACCCCGTGCTGCCGTTGGGCCGCACGGGGAGCAGCACCTCCAGCCAGTCGCCGGCGTTCTGCTGCACCAGGAACGCGCGGTCGGCGCCGAAGTCGTTGGGGCTGGCCAGCGTCTCCTCGACCTCCTCCCCGCCCTCCTCGGCGTAGATCTCGATCTCGTCCCCGACCGCGGTGGCGATCTCGGCGGGGGCGGCGCCGTCGGCCGGGGCCTCGGCCGACGCGTCCCCGCCCGCGCCGCCGCCGTCGTCCGGCGCGCCGGCCGGAGCGGACTGGCAGGCGGTGAGGGCGGCCAGGGCGGCCGCCGCGGCGAGCGGCGGCAGGAGCCGGCGGGCGCCCGTCCGGGCGTCCCGCGCGGCGAAGGGAAGTCGGTACATGAGGGGAGTCCATCCGGCATCGGTTCCGCGGCGGCCGGGACCGTCCGCGTCTGCGGGGGGAGGCGCCCGGCGGTGATCCGCCGGACACCACGAAGACTGGCCGAGGATTGTGAAGGTCCCGTGTGCCCGTTGTGTGCGTCCGGTGTTCGCGCCGTCCGGGCGCGTACGATCGAGCCGCCCCCGCGGTCCCGGCCCCTCCCCCGGCCGTCCGGACCGCCCCCGATCGACGGAGGGACCCCCCGCGTGTGCGCGCACGTGCTCGTCGCCGAGGACGACGTGAACCAGGCCGAACTCATCCGGCGCTACCTGGAGCACGAGGGGCACGCCGTGTCCGTCGTCCACGACGGCCGGGCCGCCGTGGAGGCGCACCGGCGCAGCGGCCCCGACCTCGTCGTGCTCGACGTGATGATGCCGGTCATGACCGGCCTGGAGGCGTGCCGGGTGCTCCGCGCGGAGTCCGACGTCGCCCTGCTCATGCTCACGGCGCGCTCCACGGAGGACGACCTGCTGACGGGCCTCGACCTGGGCGCCGACGACTACGTCACCAAGCCGTTCAGTCCGCGTGAGCTGATGGCGCGGGTCCGCACCCTGCTGCGGCGGTCCCGCCGCGCCGCCGCCCCGGAGCCCGAGGACCGGACGCTGCGCGCCGGCCCGCTGGCCGTCGACCCGGACCGGCACACCGTGCACCTGCGCGGGACCCCGGTCGGGTGCACGCCTGCCGAGTTCCAGCTCCTCGCCGCCCTCGCCGAGCGGCCCGGACGCGTGTTCACCCGGGCGCAATTGCTGGAGCGCATCCACGGCATCGACCGGTTCATCACCGAGCGCACCATCGACGTGCACGTGAAGAACCTGCGCAAGAAGCTGGAGGCGCAGCCGCGCCGCCCGACCCTCATCCGCACGGTCTACGGGGTCGGCTACAAGATCGACGGGTCCGCCGATGGCGCGCGCCCGGCGTAGGGCCGGGCACCGGGGGGCCGCGCGCCCCCCGCGCCGGGGCGCCCTGCGGCACAGCCTGCTCGCCCGCGTACTGGCCAGCTCCGTCCTGGTCGCGGTCTGCTCGGTCCTCGCCACCGCGTGGCTGGCGGTGCAGGGCACCTCCGAGTCGATCAGCTCCCAGCAGGGCGAGACCCTGGCCGTGGACACCCGCATCCACGACGCCCTGGTCGGCTACGCGGCCGCCCACCCCGAGTGGGACGGCGTGCAGGACGCGGTCGACGACCTGGCCGACGAGACCGGGCGCCGTATCGCGCTGACCACGGAGAACCGGCGGCTCCTCGCCGACTCCGCCGAATCCGGCACCCCGCTGCCCGCGCACACCTCCTCGGTGGTCGACCCGCTGGCCGTGGACGTCACCTTCGCCCCCGACGACACCGACCGCATCGACCACCGTGCGGTCGGGCCGTTCGCCCTCGGCGGCGAGGAGCGCACGCGGCTGGCCGAGGCCGCCAAGGACGTCGCCGCCTGCCTCACGGCCGCGTACGGCGGCGAGATCGAGGTGGCCGACACCCCCAGCGGCCGCCCGGCCTTCGACTGGGACGGCGCCGAGCCCGACGCGTCCGCCTTCGCGGACTGCAACGGCGACCTGCTGCTGGCCCCGACCGCGAGCGAGGAGGAGGCGCTGGACGACCTCAACGGGCGCATCGCGGACTGCCTGGAGCCGCACGGCCTGCAGGCCGTCTACACCATCGACGGCCTGACGGGCACGGGCACCGTCGCCCCCCGCCCGTCCGCCGAACCGCCGGGGGCGCAGGCCGACGAACACCGCCCACCCGCCGAACCGCCGAACCTGCCCGACGAAGGGGTCGGACAGCCCCCCGAGGCGTCCGCGCCGGCGGACCCCCCGGAGCAGGACGCGCCCGGCGACCCCGGAGCCCAACCGTCGTACGCACCGGGGGGCGAGGTCCCGGAGGGCCTGCCCGAGACGACCTCCCTCCCCACCCCCGACGACGGGTCGGCCACGGACACCCCCGACGAGGAGGACCCGGCCGCCCCGCCGCTGACCGCCGCCCTCGACGCCCGGACGGCGGCCTGCGTCGACGCCGCCCGCCGCGATCAGCTCGACCCCTACGTCGCCCCGGCGGCCCTGCTCTTCATCGACGACCCCGCCGCCAGCCCGGCGCAGGACATGGCGCTGTCGCGCGACGGCCTGCTGCGGGTGTCGGGGGTGGTGCTGCTGGTCCTGGTGCTGACCGTGGTGGTGAGCGTGGCGGTGTCGATGCGGCTGATCCGGCCCGTGCACGCCCTCACCGACGCGGTGCAGCGGATGCGCGGTGGGGACGCGTCGACGCGGGTCGCGGTGCGCGACGCGGGCGAGATCGGGCGGCTCGGCGCCGCGTTCAACGAGATGTCGGAGCACCTGGAGCGGCTGGAGGAGCAGCGCAAGGCCATGGTCAGCGACGTGTCGCACGAGCTGCGCACCCCGCTGAGCAACCTGCGCGGGTGGCTGGAGGCGGCGCAGGACGGGGTGGCCGAGCTCGACCCCGAGCGCATGGCGATGCTGGTGGAGGAGACGCGGCTGCTCCAGCGCATCATCGACGACCTGCGCGACCTCGCCCTGGCGGACGCGGGCAAGCTGCGGTTGTCGCCGGAGCGGGTCGACGCGGCCGACCTGGTGGCGCAGGCGGCGGCGAGCCACCGGCTGGCGGCGGAGTCAGCGGGGCTGCGCCTCGTCACCGACGCCGAGGAGGGGGTCGTGCTGTACGCCGACCGCACCCGCGTGCTCCAGGCGGTCGGGAACCTGCTCGGCAACGCGCTGCGGCACACCCCGGCGCCCGGGGAGGTCACCGTGCGGGCGCGGGGCGAGGGCGACGAGGCGGTCATCGAGGTCGCGGACACCGGGGTGGGCATCGCGGCGGACGACCTGCCGCACGTGTTCAGCCGGTTCTGGCGGGCGGAGAAGTCCCGCAACCGCAGGACGGGCGGCAGCGGGCTGGGGCTCGCCATCGTCCGCAACCTCACCGAGCTGCACGGCGGCCGCGCCACGGTCACCAGCACCCCGGGCGAGGGCTCCACCTTCACCCTCCGCCTGCCCCTCGCCGGCCCCCCGTCGACGTGACCCCGTCCCGCCCTGGACAGCACGGGCGGGGAGGACCCCGGGCGGGAGCACGAAGTGGTCGCGGTTCCGGTCGCGGCGCGGCAGGGGCGGGCGGGTGTCGGTCATGGGTGCCTTCGCGGGAGGTTCGCGGGGTGGGACGAAGGGGCTGGTGGGCCGGTGCCGCCGCACCGGCCCACCCCGGGTCGGAGGGTCAGAGGGTCAGGTGGGGGGCACGGTCGGGGGCGCCCCTGCTCCAGTCGAGGAAGAAGAAGACGCCCGGCCGCGAGGGCAGGAAGCCGGTCATGGTGCAGACGGCGGCCACGAGCCGGAGCCCGCGCCCGTTCTCGTCGTCCGGTCCGACCTCGGGGATGCGGGGGGCCGTGGGGCCGCCGCCGTCGCAGCACTCGACGTAGAGGGAGGTCGGGGAGACCCCGGCGTCCAGGCGGAAGCGCGGTCCCGTGCTGTGCCGGACGGCGTTGGTGGCGACCTCGCTCACCGCGAGGAGCGCGTCCCCGACAACGGACGCCGGGGTTCCGGGATGGAGCAGCGCCCGCACCCAGTCCCGGGCGTCCCGCACCCGCTCGGGCTTCGCGGGGAACTCGACGGTATGGCACCTCATCGCCCACACCTCCCACACACCCGCCGATTCCCCCGCCCGAAGAGCACATAGGGGCGCACCCGACGCCGAGTTTGAAATAGGGTGGTTCGCGTCATCAGCACTCCTGATGCTGTTGGCCATGGCCCCGGACCGTTCTGAGCGGTCGCGGGGCTCCTTTCGGCCAGATTCCGGGAGTCCGCTCGCCACTTCCAGTGGTTGACCAGCACTGGGGCTTTTTTGGTGATGCTTGTACAACAAGGGAGCAGGCATGTAAAAATTTGGCTCATGACGGAAAAGGAGCTGCCCGACTGGGTAGGTTTCGGCCGCGAGGTGCGCCGTCTCAGGCAGCAAGCAGGGAAGTCACTCGACACCCTCTCCCGGCAGGTCAACCTCTCCATCGGTATGCTGTCGAAGATCGAGCGCGCAACGCGCGCACCGAAAAGGGACACCGTTGGAAAACTTGACCAAGCGCTTTGTACAAACGGCGCTCTCCTGCGCCGATGGGCGGACACCACGAAGGCTGTCGCCGATCCTGCCTGGTACCGACGCGTTGAGGACGCGGAAAAGGCGGCGGTGGAAATTCGGCTCTATCACCCATCCCTGATACCGGGACCTCTTCAACTGCGGGAGTACGCCGAGACGGTTCTGCTCAACGGGCGCCCCCTAGACCCTCCAGAGACGATCACGGCCCTCCTGGCGTTGAAGGCGGCACGAGCGGAACGGCTCCTTGCCCCTGGGCCCCCGGTCGTGTCCGCTGTCATCCCAGAGCTTGTGGTCCGGCAATGCATCGGTACGCCGGAAACCGCGACCCAACAACGGCGCCACCTCTTGGCGCTGGCAGAATCAGGAGCGCTGAGCTTGCAGATCATCCCAACCGGCCCACCAGCGGACATCGGGCTGTCGGTTGGAGCCTTCGACCTGCTGAGCTTCATGGACCGGCTCCCTCTCGTACACGCGGAGCACGCGTGTGGCGGGGAACTGATCGATGATCCACAGGAGGCTCAACGGATTGTCAGCGTGCATGGACGCATGCAAGCGTGGGCCCTCTCCCCAGCGGATTCGATCGACTTCATCAAGAGTGCAGGAGTGTGACCGTATGTTGAGCAACGACTGGAAGAAGTCGTCCCGGTCCAACGCCGGAGGAGCCTGCGTCGAAGCCCGCAGCGACACGGCCCAGGTGTGGGTCCGGGACACGCAGAACCGCGAGGGGGCAACACTCGCCGTCCCGGCCCGGGAGTGGATCGCCCTCCTCAACGACCTCGACCACATGTGAAGAACGGCCCTGGCCACCGCCAGGGTCCTTCCGTTCGGAGGCAGCGATGACCGATAACTGGCATAAGTCCAGCTACAGCGACGGCAACGGCGGCCAGTGCGTCGAGGTGGCGGAGGGGCCGATCACGTCGGTTCGGGACACGAAGAACCGCGAAGCGGCCACGCTCGCCGTCCCGGCTCGGGAGTGGATCGCCCTCCTGAACGACCTCGACCGGCTGTAGACCGGCCACGGCCCGACTATCCGGGTCGTGTCACCCGGGCACGCCCCGCTCCCCTGCACGGCGGTAAAGGGGCGTGTCCGTGCGGGTCAAGAAGGCTCGCACCCTGCCCCGATCCGGGGTACTTGTGGCACGATTCGTCACGTGACCAGCACGCCCATGCCGGAGCAGCGGCTCAGTGACCTCGTCCGGCTGCGCCGTGTCCGGGACCGGATCGACCGGGAGTACGCGCAGCCGCTCGACGTCGAAGCGCTCGCGCGCGGCGCCAACATGTCGGCCGGGCACCTCAGCCGACAGTTCCGGGCCGCCTACGGCGAATCGCCGTACTCCTACCTCATGACCCGGCGCATCGAACGCGCCATGGCGCTCCTCCGCCAGAGCGACCTCAGCGTCACCGACGTCTGCTTCGCGGTCGGCTGCTCCTCGCTCGGCACCTTCAGCACCCGCTTCACCGAACTCGTCGGCGTGCCGCCCAGCGTCTACCGCCGCGAGGGGGCGCGCGCGACCGAGGGCATGCCGGCGTGCGTCGCCAAGCAGGTGACCCGACCCGTCAGGAATCGAGAAGCGCCGGCGCGGACCCGCGAAATAGCGTGATCTGCATGGACATCACCATTCACGAGACCTTCCTTCCGCACAACGACGCCGACGCGGCTCTCGCCTTCTACCGCGACACCCTGGGCTTCGAACTCCGCAAGGACGTCGGCTACGACGGGATGCGCTGGCTCACCCTCGGGCCCGTCGGCCAGCCCGACACCGCCATCGTCCTGCTCCCGCAGGGCGCCGACCCCGGCCTCACCGACGACGAGCGCCGCACCATCACCGAGATGATGGCCAAGGGCACCTACGCCGCCGTCAACCTGGCCACCTCCGACCTGGACGGCACCTTCGCCAAGATCCAGGCCGGTGACGTCGAGGTCGTGCAGGAGCCGACCCAGCAGCCCTACGGCATCCGCGACTGCGCCTTCCGCGACCCGGCGGGCAACCTGGTCCGCATCCAGCAGAAGTCCTGACCCTCCGGGGCTGGCCGACAGCCGCGACAGGCGCGGGCGCCCCGGCCACCGGCGCCCGTGCCTGTCGGACCCGACCCCTACGATGCCCGGGGGCCCGCGTCGGCGCCTCCGCGACAGATGGAGAGACCATGAGCACCGCCCAGACCACCGGCACCACGGCGCCCGCGCAGCCGCTCGCCGACAGCCACGAGATGATCCGCGTGCACGGCGCGCGCGAGAACAACCTCAAGGGCGTCAGCGTCGAGATCCCCAAGCGCCGGCTGACGGTGTTCACCGGTGTCTCGGGCTCGGGCAAGAGCTCGCTCGTCTTCAACACGATCGCCGCCGAGTCGCAGCGGATGATCAACGAGACCTACAGCACCTTCGTGCAGGGCTTCATGCCCACGCTGGCGCGGCCCGAGGTCGACGTGCTCGAAGGGCTGACGACGGCCATCATCGTGGACCAGCAGCGCATGGGCTCCGACCCCCGCTCGACGGTCGGCACCGCCACCGACGCCAACGCGATGCTGCGCATCCTGTTCAGCCGGCTGGGGACGCCGCACATCGGGTCGGCGAAGGCGTTCTCCTTCAACGTCGCGTCGATCAGCGGGGCGGGCGCGGTGTCCTTCGAGCGCGGCGGCAAGACCGTGAAGGAGCGGCGCGAGTTCAGCATCACCGGCGGCATGTGCGACCGGTGCGAGGGGCGGGGCAAGATCTCCGACTTCGACCTGGGCGAGCTGTACGACGCCTCGAAGTCGATCGCCGAGGGCGCCATCACCATCCCGGGGTACAAGGCGGACAGCTTCTGGACCATCCGGGTGATGGAGGCGTCCGGGTTCATCGACACCAAGAAGCCGATCCGCGACTTCTCCGACACCGAGCTGAACGACCTGCTGTACCGCGAGCCGACCAAGGTCAAGGTCGACGGGGTCAACCTCACCTACGAGGGGCTGATCCCCAAGATCCGCAAGTCCTTCCTGGCCAAGGACCGCGAGGCGATGCAGCCGCACATCCGCGCGTTCGTGGACCGGGCGATCACCTTCACCGACTGCCCCGAGTGCGACGGCACCCGGCTCAACGCGACCGCGCGCTCCTCCCGCATCCAGGGCATCAACATCGCCGACGCGTGCGCCATGCAGATCAGCGACCTGGCCGAGTGGGTCCGCGCGCTGGACGAGCCGTCGGTGGCGCCGCTGCTGAAGACGCTCGCGCACACCCTCGACTCGTTCGTGGAGATCGGGCTCGGCTACCTCTCCTTGGACCGGCCGGCGGGCACGCTGTCGGGCGGCGAGGCGCAGCGGACCAAGATGATCCGCCACCTGGGGTCCCCGCTGACCGACGTCACATACGTGTTCGACGAGCCCACGGCGGGGCTGCACCCGCACGACATCCAGCGGATGAACGACCTGCTGCTGCGGCTGCGGGACAAGGGCAACACCGTGCTCGTCGTGGAGCACAAGCCGGAGACCATCAAGATCGCCGACCACGTCGTGGACCTCGGGCCGGGGGCGGGGACGGCGGGCGGCACGGTGTGCTTCGAGGGCACGGTGGAGGGGCTGCGGGGCAGCGACACCATCACGGGGCGGCACTTCGACGACCGGTCCTCGCTCAAGGAGAAGGTGCGGACGCCCAACGGGGTGCTGGAGGTCCGGGGGGCGTCGGCGCACAACCTGCGCGACGTGGACGTGGACATCCCGCTGGGGGTGCTGACCGTGGTCACGGGTGTGGCGGGGTCGGGGAAGAGCTCGCTCGTGCACGGGTCGATCCCGGCGGGGGCGGGGGTCGTGTCGATCGACCAGAGCCCGATCCGGGGGTCCCGGCGGAGCAACCCGGCGACGTACACGGGGCTGCTCGACCCGATCCGCAAGGCGTTCGCCAAGGCCAACGGGGTGAAGCCGTCGCTGTTCAGCGCCAACTCCGAAGGGGCCTGCCCCAACTGCAAGGGGGCGGGGGTGGTGTACACCGACCTGGCGATGATGGCGGGGGTCGCCACCACCTGCGAGGAGTGCGAGGGGAAGCGGTTCGAGGCGTCGGTGCTCGACCACCACCTGGGCGGGCGCGACATCAGCGAGGTGCTGGCGATGTCGGTCGACCAGGCCAAGGAGTTCTTCGGCGCGGGCGAGGCGCACACGCCGGCGGCGCACCGCATCCTCGACCGGCTGGCGGACGTGGGGCTGGGGTACATCACGCTGGGGCAGCCGCTGACGACGCTGTCAGGCGGCGAGCGGCAGCGGCTCAAGCTGGCCACGCACATGGGGGACAAGGGCGGAATCTACGTCCTGGACGAGCCGACGACGGGGCTGCACCTGGCGGACGTCGAGCAGCTGCTGGGGCTGCTGGACCGGCTGGTGGAGTCGGGGACGTCGGTCATCGTGGTGGAGCACCACCAGGCGGTGATGGCCCACGCGGACTGGATCATCGACCTGGGGCCGGGAGCGGGCCACGACGGCGGCCGCATCGTCTTCGAGGGCACCCCGGCGGACCTGGTGGCCGCCCGCTCCACCCTGACGGCCCAGCACCTGGCGGAGTACGTGGGAGCGTAGGGCGGCGGGCGAGGGCCGCATCCCCGCTCAGCGTGAGCGTTGGGGCCTCACTACATCCACCAGTACGCCTTGACGACCATCCGCGCGTACGCAGGGAGCACTCCATGCCGAGCCAGCTCTGCATCGTGTCGTCGGGACCATCCCCGCGTGCGCGCGGAGCACCGCACCGTGCTGCGGGAGCGCATCCGCGACCAGGGGCCATCCCCGCGTACGCGGGAAGCACGCCGACCTGATGGACCGGCTCGCCCCGCTGTCGGGACCATCCCCGCGTGCGCGGGGAGCACGATGAGCGCCCGCTTCTCGGCCTTCACGGCGCGGGGCCATCCCCGCGTGCGCGGGGAGCACATGCCGGACGGCATGAATGCCTATGGGACGCAGGGGCCATCCCCGCGTGCGCGGGGAGCACGCACGGCAGGCCCGCGGACGCCTCTCCAACATGGGGCCATCCCCGCGTGCGCGGGGAGCACACCGTGCTCGGCGCCGTCCCGGGCAGCCGCGTGGGGCCATCCCCGCGTGCGCGGGGAGCACACGTCGCCGTCGTGGCGGTGGTATCCGGATCAGGGACCATCCCCGCGTGCGCGGGGAGCACCGGCGTCACCCGCGCCGAAGCGTCACTCTCCCGGGGACCATCCCCGCGTGCGCGGGGAGCACAGCAGGGTGAACGGGGCGTCGTACTGCTCCCAGGGACCATCCCCGCGTGCGCGGGGAGCACCATGAGTTGAAGCTCCGGTCCCACATGTGCTCGGGACCATCCCCGCGTGCGCGGGGAGCACACCTGGAGGTTGACCCACTAGGCGACCCACTAGGGACCATCCCCGCGTGCGCGGGGAGCACAACAGCCCGGTGCTCCTGCGTCCATGGCGCGTGGGACCATCCCCGCGTGCGCGGGGAGCACTTTGTGGCTCTTCATCAATTGGTACAGGTTCAGGGGACCATCCCCGCGTGCGCGGGGAGCACGTCCTTAGCCCGTTCTTCAGAATCGTGAGCGCGGGACCATCCCCGCGTGCGCGGGGAGCACTGTCCGAGATTATCTCCAAGGTCAATCTCTTTGGGACCATCCCCGCGTGCGCGGGGAGCACCCTTACTGAACTGGGGGTTCAGGCGGGCGAAGGGCTGGTTTGAGCAACTTTCATGGCGACACCCTAGGGCGTCGGAGTGACGGAAGGCAGGGCTGAGCGCGACTCTGGCCGCTATCGGCGGTCGCATCGCGCCGCCCTTGGCCTCGGTGGGCATCCGTGCTCCTGAGCGCGGATGCTCGCCTCGTTCGCCTGCTGCCCGCCCGCACCCCTCGCGGTCCGACACCTGGCTGAGTTCGTAGGGGCGTGAGGTGGTCCGCCGGGGCACTGGGGCGGAGGGATCGACTCCGCCCCGCGCGGCGATCCCGCTCGCCCCACCAGCCCCACCGGTCACTCCAAAGGCCCGGCGGAGGTGGATCGCAGTGCCGGTGTCAGCTCACGGCCTTCTTGACGAGGGCGGTGATCGTCTTCTCGGCCTCGTCGCTCAGCTCGGCGACGGCGAAGGACGTCGCCCACACACCGCTGCCGTCATCGAGGTTCGCCTCGGGGGTGAAACCGAAGGCCGAGTAGCGCTCCTTGTCGACGTGCCCGCTGCGGAAGAAGCACACGACCTTTCCCTTCCGGGCGTAGGCCGGCTGCCCGTACCAGAGCTTCGGCGCCAGCTCCGGGGCGGCGGCGGTGACGATGGCGTGGATGCGCTCGGCCACCGCGCGGTCCGGCGCCTCCATCTCCTCGATCTTCGCCAGCACGTCGAGTTCCGCGGCGGCCGCCTTGCCCCCACGGCCGCGCTCGGCCTCCTTCTTCAGCTCGGCGGCCCGCTCCTTCATGGCGCGGCGCTCCTCCGCGGAGAAGCCGCCCGCCGAGGTCCCGTCGCCCGTGCCGGTGTTCGCGCTCGCCACGTCCAGCCTCCTCATGGTGTTCGGTAGGGAGTGCTCCGAAGCTAGGGGTACCCGCCGGTGCGGCGCTTCTCGAATCTTGACCGACCGCCCCCGCCTTCCGGGCACGCGTGGCGGGCCCGACCGGCTTCCGGGCGGCGGACCGCCGTGCGACCATGTCGCTCATGGGCCTGGACCGTACGGACGTGCAGCGCATGCGCGACCTCGCGGTGATACGCCGCGTCCGCGACCGGATCGACCGCGAGTACGCCCAGCCGCTGAACCTCGCCGCCCTCGCGCGCGGCGCGCACATGTCGGTCGGGCACCTGTGCCGGGAGTTCCGCCGCGTCTACGGCGAGACCCCGTACGCCTACCTGATGACACGGCGCATCGAGCGGGCGATGACGCTGCTGCGCCGCGGCGACCTCAGCGTCACCGAGGTCTGCTTCGCGGTCGGATCGTCGTCGCTGGGCACGTTCAGCACCAGGTTCACCGAGCTCGTGGGCGTGCCGCCGAGCGTCTACCGCCGCGACCACTCGCGCGCGGCGGCGGGCATCCCGCCGTGTCTGGCCAAGCAGGTGACCCGACCGGTCAAGATTCAAGAAGCTCGCGTCCGGTAGCCCCGCCTAGCGTGGCGGGCATGAACCTCACCATCCACCAGGCCTTCGTACCGCACACCGACCCGGACGCCGCGCTGCGCTTCTACCGCGACGTCCTGGGCTTCGAGGTGCGCAACGACGTCGGTTACGAGGACATGCGCTGGATCACCGTCGG
Organism: Nocardiopsis trehalosi NBRC 14201; assembly: GCF_001552555.1. GTDB lineage: Bacteria > Actinomycetota > Actinomycetes > Streptosporangiales > Streptosporangiaceae > Nocardiopsis_B > Nocardiopsis_B trehalosi. The sequence goes on from NZ_BCRK01000024.1 coordinate 28,104, forward strand.
ACCGGTCGGCCAGCCCGGCACCTCCATCGTGCTGCACCCGCCCGCCGCCGATCCGGGCATCACCGAGGAGGAGCGCCGCACGATCCTGGACCTGATCGCCAAGGGGGTCTACACCGGGATCACCCTGGCCACCGACGACCTCGACGGGGTCTTCGAGCGTGTACAGGCGGCGGGCGCCGACGTCGTGCAGGAGCCCATCGACCAGGACTTCGGGGTGCGCGACTGCGCGTTCCGCGACCCGGCCGGGAACCTCATCCGCATCAGCCGCCTCACCTGAGCGCGCGGGCGCGCGGCCCCCGGCCCGGCGCGGCCCCGGCGGGTTGCCCGAGGGGGGCGCCGCCGGTGCGGGAGCGTGTCCGGACGCCCGGCTCGGTGAGCGGCGCACCGCGTCCGCCCTCGCCCCCGTCCCCACCCACTGCTCGACAGCCGATCGCACAGCCACGACAGCACGAAGGGACACCCGAATGGCGCTCTCGCTCGACATCATCACCCTCGGCGTGCCGCAGGTGGAGGCCGCGCGCGGCTTCTACTCGTCCCTGTACTCGGCCGAGTTGGTGGGCGACGGGCCCACCTCCGGTCTGGACCTGGGAGGCACGGGGCGGCTCGCCCTCGAACCGGTCGATGCGCTCGCCGCCGTTGTCGGCGCGGAGCCGGCGTCGGCGGGTTTCCGGGGGTACGTCCTGTCCACCATCGTGGAGCGGCCCTCCGAGGTCCGGGCGCTGCTCGACGCCGCCGCCGGCCGGGGGGCGACCGTCGTCAAGCCGGCGAAGAAGGAGTTCTTCGGCGAGTTCACCGGGGTGCACCGGGCACCGGACGGGGCCGTGTGGAAACTGGCCGCCGCCGGCAAGAAGGACACGCCTCCGGTGCCCGAACCGCCGCAGCCGACCGAGACCACCGTCTACCTCGGCGTCGCCGCGCCGAAGGCGTCCCGGGCGTTCTACGAGGCGCTCGGGATGGGGGTCCGCCACGACTACGGGGACAAGTACATCGACTTCGACGCGGCCGTTGGGGCGGGTCGCCTGGGGTTGCTGACCCGCAAGGCCCTCGCCAAGGACGTGGGGGTGGAGGGGGCGGGCGACGGCTTCTCCGCCCTCGTCCTCACCCACATCGCCACGTCGCGGGAGGACGTGGACGCCCTTCTCGCGGCCGCCGCCGAGTCGGGCGGCCGAATCACCGCCCCGGCGGCCACGACCGGGGAAGGCACCTACACCGGCCACTTCACCGACCCGGACGGCTACCACTGGAGACTGACCGCCCGCGCGTGAGCGGGCGCCCGTCGTGGAGAAGCCCGGCGCCCGAGGGCCTGCGCCGGAAGGCCATCCCCGCATGCGCGGGGAGCACCTGCGCGCCTCCAGGGAGGACGTGTCGCTGGTGGGGCCATCCCCGCGTGCGCGGGGAGCACCGCGAGGACGCCCGCCGCCAGTTCGCCGCTCTGGGGCCATCCCCGCGTGCGCGGGGAGCACTCCATCACCGTCCTGGTCATGTCCACCGATGCGGGTCCATCCCCGCGTGCGCGGGGAGCACCGTCTTCGACGGCACGGCCGACGCCACCAGCGCGGGTCCATCCCCGCGTGCGCGGGGAGCACCGCCCGGTTGACGACCGGCTGCGACACGCCCAGGGTCCATCCCCGCGTGCGCGGGGAGCACGAGGGCGCCCACGCCGAACAGCTGCTTTTCGTGGGTCCATCCCCGCGTGCGCGGGGAGCACGAGGAGGGTTCCTGGGGAGGGTCACAAGGAGGGGGTCCATCCCCGCGTGCGGGGAGCACCCTTATTGAGCTGGGGTTTCAGGCGGGGGAACGGCTGTTTTGAGCAACTTTCATGCCGACACCCTAGGGCGTCGGTGTGACGGGAGGCAGGGCTGAGCGAAATCCTGGCCGCTATCGGCGGTCACACCGCGCCACCTCTGGCCCGGCGGGCATCCGTGCTCTTGGGCGCGGATGCCCGCCGCCGTTCACCTGGGGTCGGACCGGTCAGGGCATGCGCGCCCAGAAGTCCAAGGCGTGTTCCGCCGCGTAGTCGACCCCACCGATCCGGTCGGGCGCCAAGGACTGGACATGGCCGGTGTCGACGTCGGGCCAGTCCGGGAGGTCCGGGCGGGCCGGGTCGCCGTTGGCCGCGAAGGCCGCCCAGTAGCGGTTCATCGCGTCGGCCAACCCCCGCTGCGCCCCGGCCAGCGGCGCCCCCGCCACGTCGAACTGGTACGGCAGGTCGCTCGCGTGCACCGCGCCCGCCGGGAAGCCCGGGATCGGCACGGTCGGCGGCGCGTCATCGTCCGCGAACTCGTAGAACCAGGTGCGCGTGTGCGGTGTCAGCGTCCGCGCCAGCTCCCACGTCGGCCGTGCCCAGGCGCGGTCCGTGCTCACCTGTGCCCACGCCAGGCTCGGCGTCGGGAAACGGTCGAGCGGGTACCGCTCCGCGACCTCGTCGGCAGCGTCACCGAACGCCTCCGCCAGCAGGCGCGGGTAGCCGTCGGCCGTCACCGGGTTGCCCACGAGGTCGGCGAACATGCCGACGAAGAACCGCCCCTCGTCGCGGACCGTCCCCAGCAGCACCGGCACCCGGGGGAACCGCCCGGCCGACAGCGCCTCCCCCGGCGCCTCCGGCAGGACCCGCCCGCCGAAGGCGGGGCGGATGAAGTCGTCCGAAGCCGACAGCAGGTCGGCCACCGGCACCCGCCGGAGCTGCGCGAGCGCCGCCTCCGGGTCGCCGCCCGACCGCACCCACCCGCGCTCGACGGCGGTCGCCGCGCCGGTCCGCTCCAGCTCGTCCACCGGCACCCAACGGGGCGGCAGCGCCGGCACTCCGGGGATGAGGGCGTGCGCGGGCGTCTCCCCGGCGACGGCGAACGCGCTCTGCAGCACCGCGCGGTGGAACAGCCCGGCCGACCCGGGCGCCGCCAGGTGCGCCGCGACCATCAGCGCGCCGTAGGAGTCACCGGCCAGGGTGACGTTCGCCGGGTCGCCGCCGAAGGCCGCGACCTCCCGGCGCACCCAGCGGAGGGCGGCCTGCTGGTCCTGGAGGCCGAAGGTGCCAGCGTCGGCCAGCCCGGGGTGGCCGAAGCACGCCAGTACGCCGAGGCGGAAGTTCGGGATGACGACGACAAGGCCGGCGGCGGCGAGCCGCCGGGCGTCGTAGAGGGCGGCGCCGCCGTTCGTCCCGCCGCCGCCGTGCAGCCACACCAGCACCGGGAGGCCGGCGCCGGGGGCGCGGGTGCCGGGGTCAGCGCCCTCGGGGACGGTGACATCGAGGGTCAGGCAGTCCTCGTCGAGCGCGGTGGTGTCGGCGAAGGAGCGGGCGGTCTGCGGCGCGGGGTTGCCGGGCTCGGTGGCGTCGCGGACGCCGGACCAGGGCTCGACGGGCGCGGGCGGGCGCCAGCGGCGCTCGCCGACCGGCGGGGCGGCGTAGGGGATGCCCTGGAACACGAGGTGGCCGTCGGTCCGGCGGCCGCGAACGGTGCCGGCGGCCAGACGCACGGTCACGCGGTCGGCGGTCATCGGACGCGCTGCCCGGTCGGCGGGAGGAAAGGGGCGGGCGAGGCGCGTCGCTTCGGCGGGTGGGGGCGCGGGGCAGTCGCCGGGAAGGCGGCGGAGCCTCCGGCGCCCGGTAGGAATACGGTCATACCGCTACGGTAGCAATATGACCTTATTGTCGTCACGTCGATAGCGGGCGTGGCATCGGCGGAGGAGGCGGGGCCGCTCAGCGCGCGTCAGCGGCGGGGCGCTCGGTGAACACCGTGGCGACGACCGTGCGCAGCACCTCGCGCGCCGGGAACGCGTCGGGGCCCGAGAGGGAGACCTGGTCGGCCAGGCCCTGCACGGTCGCGAGGATCAACCGCGCGGAGAAGGCCGGGTCGGCTGAGAGCGCGACCTCGCCGCGCTCCCTGCCGTTCTCGATCGCCGTCGTGACGTAGCCGAGGAGGTCGCGGCCGGCCCGTCGGGCGAGGTCGGCCAGGTCGGCGTGGTGGAGCGCCTGCGACTGCAGGCCCTGGCGGACCCGGTATTCGACGTCGCGCTCGGGGTCGAGCGGGAGCAGTTCGAGGAGGCTGTCGACCAGCACGTCCGCGATCGGGCGGCGGACGGCCTCGCCGTCGGCGACGCGGGTCCGCACGCGGGCGCCCATGCGGCGCACGGCGTCGTCGTAGGCGAAGCGCAGGAGCGCGTCCTTGCCGGAGAAGTAGTGCTGGATCAGGCCGATCGAGACGCCCGCCTCGGCGGCCACCCGCGAGAACGAGGCGGCGGCGAAGCCCTCGGCGGCCAGCAGGCGCTGGAACGCGCGCGCGATCTGGGCGCGGCGCTGGTCATGGTCGGCAACCCTCGGCATCCGGTGATCATACAGACGTACTGCTACCTTCGTCGTGCCGGTGCGGCGGCCCGCGCCCGGCTTTCCTGACCTAACGGAGGGCGGACCATGCGCTCGACCATGCGTGACGACCTGAAAGCGGCGCTCAAGGCGCGGGACCGCGTCGCGGTGGCGGCGCTGCGCTCGGCCTTGGCGGCGATCGAGAACGCCGAGGCGCTTCCGGCGGGTGAGGCGGTGGCGGGCGGCAGCGGGAGCGGGAGCGAGCACGTCGCGGGGGCGGCGCTGGGCGTCGGCGCGACCGAGGCGGAGCGCCGCCACCTCACCGAGGCCGACGTGCGGGCGATCGTCGCCAAGGAGGTCCGGGACCGGACGGAGGCGGCGGAGGAATACGCCCGCCTCGACCGCCCCGACGCCGCCGCCCGGGTCCAGGCGGAGGCGGAGGTGCTGGGGCGGTACCTGGCAGCCGACAGGGGGTGACGGGCGTACGGCCAGCCGTGTTCCCGGGGGTGGCCGGGGCCGGTGACCGCGAGGCATGCCCGGCAGGCGACGCCATCCCCGCCTGCGCCGGAGTACGGAGCCGGCCCGGACATGGCCACCGCCCAGGAGCCATCCCCGCCCATGCGGGGAGCACTACACCCGGCCGCGCGATCTCGGCACGAGCGTGGGGCCATCCCCGCGTGCGCGGGGAGCACATCGAGCGGGGGAAAGAGGCGCCGTCCGCTGCGGGACCATCCCCGCGTGCGCGGGGAGCACGACCCCGTCCGTGATGATGCTGAGCTGGTGCGCGGGACCATCCCCGCGTGCGCGGGGAGCACGAGCGCTGGAAGTCCAGCGGCGACCCGATCCCGGGACCATCCCCGCGTGCGCGGGGAGCACATCCTTGACGGGGAGCTGCCCGAGGGGACGCAGGGACCATCCCCGCGTGCGCGGGGAGCACCGCGGCTGTCCCGGGAGCCCTCCGTGGCCGCCGGGACCATCCCCGCGTGCGCGGGGAGCACTGGTCGACCGGCGGTCGAACTTCGGGCTCGCCGGGACCATCCCCGCGTGCGCGGGGAGCACCCGGCCGCGCCCGCGGCGACCTTCTTCCGCCGGGGACCATCCCCGCGTGCGCGGGGAGCACTCCCCCACCACCCTGCGCAGCTACCGGAGCAAGGGACCATCCCCGCATGCGCGGGGAGCACCGCCGATCCCGTCTCGGGAGCGGCGGGCGGTTGGGACCATCCCCGCATGCGCGGGGAGCACTCTGCTGAGGTGAGCCGGTACAGCCGCGACCGGGGACCATCCCCGCATGCGCGGGGAGCACGACCTCGACGGCGGCGACGTGAGCGTGGTGACGGGACCATCCCCGCATGCGCGGGGAGCACGATTCCGCGCGGAAAGTCGCGCGCCCCCGCGCGGGACCATCCCCGCATGCGCGGGGAGCACGCCGCCGCCTCCTGCGGGGTCTCCACGGGGGTGGGACCATCCCCGCATGCGCGGGGAGCACAATTCGAGCATTCTGAATTCGTTCGAAATTGCGGGACCATCCCCGCATGCGCGGGGAGCACGCCGCGGCCGCCCGCGCGGGCGGGTGGCAGAAGGGACCATCCCCGCATGCGCGGGGAGCACCCTTCTTGACCTGGGACGCTTGGGCCGAGAAGGAGCGTTCTCGACCACTTTCGATCGCGGCTCCTTCCGGGCAATTATCGGAGTCCACTACCCCGGCGTCGCGGTTTCGAGGGGAATAGTTACGTTCGTGATCGCCGTCGCTAGGCAGCAGTCGGGGTGTGCCGGGCTCGGGTCGTACACTCGCCCGACAAGAGGCCCGACCGGCCGCCCGGAGACGGCCGAGCAGCCCGAATCACGATGCGAATGCCGTACGGGAGACCGCTGCGCGCCCTCCCTGCTGTGTAGAGGACGGCCGACCGAACCTCAGAGGGCAGCATGCTCATCTCTGCTTGTCGGGTGGAGTCCCTTGAGCGGGGTCGGTCATTCGAGGGGCGGTGGTGTCGTCGTAGACGAGCAGGCGGTCGGCGCGCAGGCGAACGCCTGGGGTCGGCGGGTGCGGGACCAGTCGGGCGTCGTGCATCAGGTGGCGTACCTCGGTGTCCCTGGCGACGGAGGCGAAGTCGGCGATCAGCCGCCGGTGGCAGCGCCACCAGACCGCCTCGCTGCACATCACGGCGGTGCGCGCCGAGGAGGCCCCCCGGAGCAGGCGGTCCATGGCCGCCACGAACTCCGGTTCGCGGGTGTGGGCGGCGTAGCCCCGGAAGGAGGCGTTGCGCCAGATGACGTCGGGCGAGTCCGGCAGTGCCTTGCGAAAGCCGCCCAAGGCCTGTTCCCAGCGGTAGTCGATGCCGGCCTCCGGCAGCCACTCCGCGAGGCGGTCGCGGTGGAGGTCGGGGTCCCGGCGGCTGCCGGGCCCGATGCGCACGTCCACCACGGCTTCCACGCCGGCCCCGTGCAGCAGCTCGGTCAGCCGGACGTGCCCTGCAGTGCTGTGGCCAAAGGTGAGCAGGGTGCCGGGCCCGGTCACAGCGCGCGCCGCGTCCGCGTTCCCCCGGGCGACGCTCCGGTCTCCCACTTCGGCCTCATCCCATCTCTCGTCCGATGCCCTTCCCCGCTCCACCTGCCCCGCACCGACCACAGAACACGAACGCCGCAGATGGTCACCCCCACCCCGCCCTATCCCCGCAAGTGCGAAGAGCACGAAAAGGGCTGGTGTTGGCGCTATCGGGATGTGAGTTCATCCCCGCGCGTGCGGGGAGCACGTGCCCTCGCCAAGGAGGAGGGCCCCGACTCGGGACCATCCCCGCGCGTGCGGGGAGCACTGCGGCACGATGAACGTCTGGCTGCTCCGGGCGGGACCATCCCCGCGTGCGCGGGGAGCACCACCCGGTGTAGGTCTTCCGGTCCGGCCAGTCGGGACCATCCCCGCGTGCGCGGGGAGCACTTCTCCCGCCCCCACGCGTCCATCCCGGCGGAGGGACCATCCCCGCGTGCGCGGGGAGCACCGCACCGCGAGCGCGGCCAAGGACCCGTCGCCGGGACCATCCCCGCGTGCGCGGGGAGCACCGCCGACCTCAAGGCCGCGTTCCCCGGCGTCGAGGGACCATCCCCGCGTGCGCGGGGAGCACTACGATGTGCGCATCGACCCCGGCCAGACCCGGGGACCATCCCCGCGTGCGCGGGGAGCACCTCGCGGAGGAGGAGTTGCTGCGGCGGACGGTGGGACCATCCCCGCGTGCGCGGGGAGCACTCCGGGTGCAGGAGCGCGCCGATGTACATGTTGGGACCATCCCCGCGTGCGCGGGGAGCACCCTTCTTGACCTGGGGGTCTTCGGTCGGGAGGGAGCGCTTCTGACCACTAGTTATCGAGACGGCCTTCGGGAAAAGTACCGGATTCCAATGTCACCTGGATGAGCCTCGGCGGCACAGAAGGAATCGGGATGCGCCGGGCGTGGCACGCTCGCCCGCCCGGCGCACCCTCCGGTTACTCCACGAAGTGGGCGTCCGGGTGGTCCGGCGATTCCGTGTCGAGGATGGCCTGCGGGCGGCCCCGCAGCATCTCATCGAAGAACGCCGACACGTACGCCCGCTGCGACGCGTGCAGGCGGTCGGGGTCGTCGGCCGTGCCGATCGTGCCCTGCACCACCTCGTCCGGCAGCCCGTACTCCTCCGCGATCTGCGGGAGGAGCACCTGGTGGTCGGCGAAGGAGAAGTGCCGGGCCTCGGGGAAGTTCACGTCCAGCTTCCAGCCGGTCGAGTTGTCCCAGAACCGTCCCCAGTCGTCCCACGCCAGGTGGGTGTGCGGGTCGATCTCGCCGGGCGCTTCCCCGGCGCCGCTGCCGCCCATGAGCAGGAACGGCCGGTCCAGGCCCTCGTTCGCGACCGGGAAGCGGTCCTCGAACCCGCCCCCGTCCTCCCGGAACGCGATCGAGCCGTCCAGGTCGATACCCGCGTCGACCCGGTCGTCCACGTACATGGTGTGCGCGGCCGCCGACCCGCCCGCGGAGTGGCCGAACATGCCGATCCGGGACAGGTCGAGGATGCGGTTGAGGCCGGGAGGTGTGCGGGTGCCGTCGGCGTCGCGCGCGTTTTCGTCGCGGACGTCCTCCAGGAAGTCGAGCACCACGCGCGTGTCCGCGACGCGGTCGATCATCAGCTTGGAGTACAGCTCGGGGTCCTCGCCGTCGTAGTACGGCTCCACGATCCGGCCGTCCGAGAACCGGACCGGCGCCTCCCCGGTGTGGTCCATGGTGACCACCACGTAGCCCTGGCTCGCCAGGTTCTCGACCAGCGTCGTGCCCGTCGCGCGCGGGGAGCCGCCGCCGGGAGAGTAGATGACGACCGGCCGCCGGCCCGCGCTCCGGTCGGCGCGTGCGTCCGGCATCGCCGAGGTGGCCGAGCCCGCGTAGTCGACCGCGCCGGGCGGAAGTTGCATGGAGGCGCCGAAGAACTCGCCGACCTCCTGCGGCATGTAGCCGGCGGGCTCGGCGCCTCGGTGCGGCTTGGCCGGGTACCAGACGCTGATCATGAACTCGCGCGGGCCGTCGCCCTGGCCCCACTGGTCGGTGCGTTCGTCATCGACCAGCCGGAGTTCGGTGGTGCCGACGTCGTACCGGCCGGTGGGCTCGGGGAGGGTGAGCTGGAGGCCGGTCGGCGGGTCGGCGGGGACGTCGTCGGCGGACGCGGGGGCGGCCAGGGGCACGGCCAGCGTCAGGCCGGTGGCGAGGGCGGCGGCCATGGGGAGGAAGGGAGTCCTTGGCATGCCAGCGACCCTAGTGACGGGCGCGCCGCCGTCCCATGGTGCCGCCCGCCCGGCGGGGGTCCGGATCGCGCCACGTCGCCCCTGAGGAAAACCACACCCTGTGGACGGGGCCGCCTTGTCTGCGCCTGCTGCGCGCCGGCACATCGTCTCAGCTCATCCCGACATGCGCGGGGAGCACCCTTGTTGAGCTGCGGGTCTTCAGCGGGGAAGAGGGGTTTTGAGCAACTTCTGCGTCGGTCCCTGGCGGCAGGGTATCGGGGTGGGCCGACGAGCGGCAGGGCTTCCAGGTCTGGGCGTGTGGGTGACGGCCGTCCGGGTGAGGTCAGGCGAAGAGGTCGGGCCGGAAGTGGTGGGTCTGGGACAGGAGGGGGTTGGAGGGGTCCGCCGGGCCGGCGGCGAGGAAGGAGACCGCCACCGGAACCAGGCCGGTTCGGGGGTCGCGCGGCTGGGCCACCAGTTGGCGGCGGAGGGCGGGCGGGACGGTGTCGGGCACCACCCGCTCGCCCCACCCGATCAGCCCATGCGAGCGGACGACCGGCGCACTCACGCGCGCCCCTCCGGGCACCCCGATGCGGCCGACAGCCGCGCCAGGCGCTTGGCGGTCGACCACCCGGCCCACCCCGGTGACGTCGCGCCAGCGCAACCGCACCCGGAAGCCCTGCGTGTCGGCTAGTTCCACGCCGACGGGCGAGACGAGCACCGTCGTCCCGGTCAGCATGCGCCGGGTGCGGCCGAACAGGAACGCCGTCGCCGCGCCCGCCGCGACGAGCCCGCACACCACCCCGGCGGCCGTCCCCGTCCCGGGGGCGATGTTCTCGAACAGGATCGCGCCCAGGAGCAACACGACCACGAACTGCAGACCGACCAGCGGCGCCCACACGGCGGCGTAGCGCAGGTAGGCGGAGGGGCCGGCGGCCGGGCGCAGGACCGCCACCCCGGGAGCGCCGGGGCTCGGCCAACCGTCCACAGGGTGTGCGCGGGCCGGCCCGGTCGGCGGCCCGGCGTGCGGCTGCGGCCGAGGTCCGTGCATGGTGTCGTCCGGCATGGCCGCAGGATAGCGACCCCCACCGGTCGACCATCCGAGCAGCGAGGGCGGGAGCGAGAGGGCGGGGCCGACCGGAAGTCCCGTCAGCGCTGTCTCCTGCTCCGGGCATGCCCGTGGTCCTCGGCCCCGCACAGAAGGGCACCGGTCGAGTCGGTGTCCCGTTCGGGCGCGCCAATGGCCCTCAGGCTCCGCCAGGGGCGACTCGCGGTTTCCGGCGCCGAGCCTGTCCGCTATCCTCGGCCCCTCCCAGAGGCGGATTGCGACGCGGTGTCCCGCTCCGAACGCGCCTATGATCGTCGGGTCCCGCCAGAGTGGCGAGACCCGACGGCCGGAGAGGCGGCATTGACCGTGGACGAACCCGTGAGCCAGGGCGACGCCCACCGCTCCCCCGCTCCAGAGCGGATGGGGCCCGACATGCTGCGCAAGACCGGGCAGCGGAAGAGGCAGCGCACGGTGTTCCGCACCGGCCGCCGCGAGGGTCTGCTGACGCGTGACGTCCCCGGGTGGGTGGAGCGCACCGCCCGGAGAGAAACGCCGCGCCGGGGCGCATGACGCCGGTGTCGCCCGATGCCGTCCGCTCCTGAAGCCATCGCCTCCGTGGCCGGTGGCCGCACCGGCTTATCCGGTGTCGGGCGGCTCTCACCGCCCGGACCCTCCGGCCTCGTGGGGCTCCGACGCGGTCCGCGTCGGCCCGCCCCGCTCCGTCAGGCGTTGCCGAGGATGCGGGTGATCGCGATCTCGATGACGACGCGTGTGGGGTTCGGGCGCGGGGCGCGGTAGCGCTCGGTGTAGCGGCGTTCGGCTTCGGCAACGGCCTCCGCGTCGTCGCGGACGGACGCGCGCCCCTCCAAGGTCGACCAGCGGCGGCCGTCGACCTGGCACACCGCGACGCGGGCGCCCTGCATCGCGAGGCGCGCCTTGTTGGATTCGCCCGAGGTGATGACGCGGGCGACCCCGGCCTCGGGGTCGAGCGTCACCCCCACCGGAACGACGTGCGGGCTGCCGTCGGGCCGCACGGTCGACAGCGTGGCCAGGCGGCGCTCCTGCCAGAAGGTGAGGAAGTCGTCCCCCCGCTCGGCCACCAGAGCGGCCCCGCGGCCGTCCGTGCTCGTCGTTCTGATCTCGCCCATCCCATCCCCGTCCCTCGGTGTGGAATCGACGGCCGTCCGCCGCCGTCGACGTTGACGTTATCGGGCTCCTCGGGCCTGTTTAAGCCCCATGACGTGATGATCGTCGCCGCATGCGGGACCAACTCGGCGGGCCCCGAGGGTCATCCCCGCGTGCGCGGGGAGCAGGCGGTGGTGGAGGCGGTGCGCCGGTTGCGGTCGGGGTCATCCCCGCGTGCGCGGGGAGCAGGAGGTGTTCGGGCCGGGGATGGGTGTGCAGGCGGGGTCATCCCCGCGTGCGCGGGGAGCAGGATTGGGTTTCTTCTCAGCGCTTTACGGCGGAGGGGTCATCCCCGCGTGTGCGGGCAGCAGACGACGCCGTGGGGGCCGTGCGTGGCCGACGTGGGGTCATCCCCGCGTGAGCGGGGAGCAGACGGCGCGGCTGGTGTGCGCCTCGGTGACGTCGGGGTCATCCCCGCGTGCGCGGGGAGCAGGAGGTGTTCGGGCCGGGGATGGGTGTGCAGGCGGGGTCATCCCCGCGTGTGCGGGGAGCAGCCCTGCTCCACGCTCCGCAGCCACCGGGCCAGGGGGTCATCCCCGCGTGCGCGGGGAGAAGTCCTACTGCCCCGCCGAGGCCCTGGTCAACACGGGGTCATCCCCGCGTGCGCGGGGAGAAGATGGGGTCCTCGTCCTCGCGGCGGCGGATGTCGGGGTCATCCCCGCGTGCGCGGGGAGAAGTCTTATTGAGCAGGGGACATATCAATGGGTCGGGGGTTTTGAGCAACTAGTGGTGGCTCGTGGGTGGTCATGAGGGTAGCTGGTGAGGGCGTCTGAGTGGGCGGGTCTGCGTCAGCGGTACCGCGTGGCTGGCGAGGGGTGGGCGCAGGGCGCGCGGCGTGGTTCCCCCGTTCCGGGTCGGCCGGGCGCGGCTCCGGGGACCTGGGCCGGGCGGTGGACCGAGGGTCGGGCGGGTCCTCGGGCCGGGCGGTGGGCCGGGACCGGGCGAGGCCGGGCGGGACCCGGCGAGCTTGACAAGGCGGGGCGGGGTCGCGAATGCTCGCGGGTCACGTTCGGAACCCCCGTTCGGTCCCCCGCTCTCCCTCGGAGGCCCTCCGTGAACGACATCCTGCTGATCCTGACCGGTGGCGGCATCAGCCTGGTCAGCAGCGTCGCCGTCACCCTTCTCCTGGCGCGACGGCTCCGCCGCGACGAGCTGCGCACCGCCACGCGGGAGTCGACGCGCCGGCTCACCGGACTGTTCATCGCCGAGCGTGACGCCCCCCACACCGGGGCGGGCCCGAGCCCGTCGCTGGCGGAGGCGGAGGTGATGGCGGTGGCGATCGCCGACCGCCGCACCCGCGACCGGATGCACGCCGTCATCCGCCTGCTGCGCGAGGTCGGCCTGCCGGAGCTGGAGGAGCTGAGCGGCACCCGCGCCACCCCCGCCCGCCGCCTGCTGTGCGACCACGCCCTGGAGGTCCTGGGCACCCACTTCCGGGGCGAGCGCCTGCCCGCTCTTCCGGCGCAGGTGCAGAAGATGCTCGACGTGGAGGACGAGGCGCTGAACATCCACGCCGGCGCCACCCCCCGGGCGGCGGTCGGCGCGGCCCCCGCCGAGGCGCCCGCCGCTGTGTCCGCCACCGCGCCCGCTGCGGCCCCGGCCGCGCCGCCGACCGCCCCGGCCGACGCCCCCGATGACGCCCCCGCTCCGCGCGCGGCCTCCCGCCGCCGGGGCAAGGCGGCGGCGGGCGAGGCGACGCCGAAGGCGCGCGGCCGGTCGCGCAAGGCCGATCCGGAGGACGACGACGAGGAGAACGTCGACAGCACCTTCTGGAACGCGGACTGATCGGTGCCGACCGCGTCGCACCGGCACTGCACCGCGGGCGTGGAACCGCCGCGGTCGCGTGCGCGACCGCGGCGGTCAGGGGGGCGGGGCCGGTCCCGGCTCGGGGGACGGGCCGGGGCGGGCCCCGCTCTGGTCAGGCCCGCTCAGGTCACCTGACCCGCTCCGGTCGGGCTAGGCCCGCTCGGGTCAGCCTCGGACCAGGGTGAGGCCCCACTGGCTGAGGATCGGGTTGACCGGCTGGTAGAAGGTGGTCCCGCCGGTGCGGCAGTTGCCGGAGCCGCCGGAGGTGACGCCCTGCGCCTGGCTGCCGGTCACCCAGGAGCCGCCGGAGTCGCCGGGCTCGGCGCAGACGTTGGTCCGGGTGAGGCCGGAGACCGTGCCCTGCGGGTAGGTCACCGTCTGGTTCTTCGACTGGATGCTGCCGCAGTGCCAGCCGGTGGTGGAGCCGGAGCGGCAGATGGAGGAGCCGGTGGCGGCCTCGCTGGAGCCGGTGACGGTCACCCGCCCGCCGCTGTAGTTGTTGACGTAGGGGGTGGTGGTCCAGTTGGTGGTGTTGCCCACCCAGCCCATGTCGCGGCCGGGGAAGATCGACCCGCGGAAGGTGCCCCGGCCGTCGCTGCTGGTGGCGGTGGCGCCGACGCGGCCGCAGTGGCCGGCCGTCACGAAGCCGCCGGTGACGGCGAAGCCGATCGAGCAGCGGCCGCTGTTGTTGATGTAGTAGGCGTTGCCGCCGATGATCTGGGCGAAGGTCTGCGGCGCCTCTGCGCTCTCCTCGATCGTGACCGTGGCGGGGTCGACCCCGGCCTCGGCGATGAGGGCGTCGGCGGCGTCGGCCTGGCCCTTGTCGACGGTCACGACGACGGTGTCGTCGGCGAGGTCGACGTACCAGCCGTGGACGCCCTCGCCGTACTCGGGCGCGTGGTCGTTGAGGTCGGCGACGATGTCGTCCAGGGCGCCTTCGCCGTTCTCGACGACCCGGGCCTCGGCGCCGGCGTCCTCGACGGTCTCGACCGCGGCGGCGTCGGTGACCGAGACGGTGAGCTCACCGGTCTCGATGTCGAAGACCGCGCCGCCGAAGTCGGCGCCGAGGGCCTCTTCGAGCTCGGCCTCCAGCTCGCGGGCCTCGGTCTCCTGCTGGAGCAGCCGGGTGGCCTCGGCGGCGGTCAGCCCGAGGTCCTCCTGCATGGCCTGGAACTGCTCGGGGGAACTGACCGTCGGCGCGGGGTCCGCCGCGGCGGCGGTGGCGGCGGTCACGACCAGGCCGGAGCCCAGGACGATCGCGCCGAAGGTTCGGATGAGGGGGGATCTGCTCACGTGCCTTACTCCTTGCGGGGGATGGAAACAAGGGAACAGCAGTGGTGAAACGTGGTCGTCTATGTCGACCCCCGGCGGAGGACGGGCCTCTTGAGCCCGGTCCCGCCGGGATCCACCGAACCACCAGTGAACGCTTCGAAACAATAAGTGAAGATCACTCCCCGCGACAGACCCGGCACGCAATGAAAAAGCCGGACATGCGATGAAATCCCCGCCGGGCACCCGCCCGGGGGCGCGCACGGAGGCCCGTGCGCTAGCGGCTTTCACATCGCGATTCATCAAGGCGAAACCTTGACCCGATCTTTCGCGAATGCCGGTTGATCAGCGGCGATCTTGGCCGGATTCGGCCAATTTTCGCCGGGTCGGCGAGACCCGGAACCCGGACTCGCGCCCTGCGGCGCGACACTCGGGGGCGAATCCGCCCATCCCCCTCGACACGGTGTGCGCGCGGCCGCCGCGCGCGGTGCGGCGCCCCGGACGGCATCGAGCGGCCGACTCGGGGTCCGCGAACCCGGACACCAGGCCACATAGAAGCACGGTGATCAGGACTCATGCATTTTCAGCCCCATATCGGAAAGACGGCCTCAGACCGGATTTCCGACCACAGGGGGGACACCATGGAGGTCACCGGACTCATCAGCGCACTCATCATCGGCCTGATCATCGGCGCGGTGGCGCGGCTCATCGTGCCGGGCAAGCAGGACCTGCCGATCTGGCTGACGCTGGTGGTGGGCGTGGTGGCGGCCCTCATCGGCACCGCCATCGCCCAGTTCGCCGGCTACGCCGAGACGCCGGGCATCGACTGGCTGGAGCTCATCACCCAGCTCGTCCTCGCCGTCATCGGGGTCTACCTGGTGGCGGGCCTGTGGGGCGGACGCAACCGCACGCGCGCCTAAGGGGCGACGGCCGCCGGCCGGGCGCGGGGAGGGGCCGCGCCCGGCCGGCCGCGTCTCCGGGCGGCCGACAGCACGGCCACATTCCGGTTGTTAGTGAGGGTGAATTCGGCCATCCCTATCGCACGGGGGCGGCGGCGATCTCGTAAGATCTGCTTACATCGCGGCGGATGCCTCCCTGCCCGCCGCTCCGCGACTCTCCGTGCCTCCGGGCGCCGCCGCGCGGAAGCGCCCGGTCGGCCGCCCGCCGGGACCGCCATTCCCGCCCTACTCGCCGAGAAGATGCCCCTATGCCCGAAGACGCCGCCGCACCCCTCCCCGAGGACGCCGCGTCAGGCGCCGAGCCGTCCGAAACCGGGAAGCCGGCCGCCCCCCGCCGGCGCCGGTGGCGCCGCGTCCTGGTCTGGTCCTCCGCCGCCATGGCCGTGGCCCTGGTCGCCGGAGCCGGCACCGCCTACGCCTACTACCGTTCGCTGCGCGGCAACATGATCGAGCACGACCTCTCCTCAGCGCTGGACGAGGCCGACCGCCCGCCCAAGATCGGCGACGACGTCAACATCCTGTTCATCGGCTCCGACGGCCGCGAGGGCGGCAACTCCGACTACGGCGGCCGCGACTTCGTGGGCGAGCGCTCCGACTCCCTGATGCTCGCGCACATCTCCCCCGACGCGACGGTCGACGTCGTCAACTTCCCGCGCGACTCCCTGGTCGACCTCCCCGAGTGCGACCCCTACGGCGAGACCGAGGGCACCGCCGCCTACTACGGCATGATCAACTCGGCGCTGTTCCACGGCGGCCCGCCGTGCGTCGTCAAGACGATCGAGTCGCTGACCGGCATCCGCATCGACCACTTCGCGCACCTGAGCTTCGTGGGCTTCCGCGACATGGTCGACGCCATCGGCGGCGTCGACATGTGCATCCCCGAGCCCATGGAGGACGAGCGCGCCCAGCTCGACCTCGACGCCGGGCAGCAGCGGCTCGACGGCGAGGAGGCGCTCTCCTTCGTCCGCGCCCGCTACGAGATCGGCGACGGCGGCGACATCGGCCGCATCGACCGCCAGCAGATGTTCCTCGGCGCGCTCGCCGACCAGGTCACCAGCAGCGACGTGCTCACCAGCCCGTCGAAGACCTCGGGCCTGCTGCAGGCGGTGTCCCGGCACACCGCGACCGACGGCGACCTCACGCTGAGCCGGATGATCTCGATCGGCGCCACCCTGGCCGAGGTCGAACTCACCGACATCGCCTTCTACACCGTGCCGTGGGCGCAGGCCCCGTTCGACCCCAACCGGGTGGTGTGGGACGAGGCGCGCGCCGCCGAGCTGTTCGCGGCGATCGCCGAGGACCGCCCGGTCGACGACCGGATGCTGGAGAGCGGCGACACCCCGTCCGGCGAGCCGTCCCCCGAGGCCGACGAGGCCCGGGCGCCCGCGGCCCAGCCGTCCGAGGCGGCCGTCGAGGACGGCGCCATCGAGGGCCGCGACGCCACGTCGAACCCGTGCGCGAACGGCCTCGGCGAGGGCACCGAGGAAAAGTAGCAGGCCGGGCCGCCCCGTTCCGGCGGGGCGGCCCCGCCGCCGGCCGGCCGTTCCCGGCCCTTTCCGGCCCTTTCCGGCCCGGCGCGGGTGTCCGAGGCCGGACGGTTACAGCATGGTGATCGGGTTTTTCCCGAAAATCGGCCGATTCGGCGAACCATATCCCCCCTTCCACGCGTCACAATGATGCGGGCGAACCGCTTTCCGGTTGCATCACGCGCCACACCGTCTCTCCACACGGCCCGGCGCGTTCGACGCCGGCTCCGGAAACCGCGCGCCCTGGCAACCGATGACCTGGAGGTCCCCCTCGTGACACCCCGCTCCCCCTTGCGTTGGTCCCGCCACCCCGGTGTGCTGTGCGCCGCCGCCCTCGTGTTCGCCGCGACGGCGTGCAGCAGCGGCGAGGGCGACCTGGCCGGTGAGGACGCCGGCTCCGCGGAGGAGGCCAGTGTCTCCATCACCCCCGAGGACGGCGCCGGCGAGATCCGCCCGAACCAGCCCGTCACCGTGACCGCCGAGAACGGCACGATCACCGACGTCACCGTGGAGCAGACGGGCGGCGACGGCGAGGCGCTGGCGATGAGCGGCACCCTGAACAAGGACGAGACCGAGTGGACCAGCGACTGGACGCTGGTGCCGGGCGCCGACGTCACGGTCACCGCCGTCGCCGAGAACGCCGCCGGTGAGGGCACCGAGGTCGTCAGCCAGTTCACCACCACGCCGTCGACCGAGGGGCAGCGGCTGGAGGTCAAGACCGACACCGCCGCGTACCAGATGATGACCGACGGCCCCGTGGGCGTGGGCATGCCGATCGTGGTCGACTTCGACATGCCCGTGGAGAACAAGGCCCAGGTCGAGGCGGCCATGGAGGTCCGTGCCGAGAAGCCGGCCGAGGGCGCGTGGAACTGGTTCGGCGAGAAGCAGGCGGTGTTCCGGCCCGCCGAGTACTGGGAGCCGAACCAGAAGGTCACCGTCGACCTGCACCTGGCGGGCGTCGAGGCGTCCGAGGGGGTCTTCGGCATCGAGGACCACAGCTTCGAGCTGGAGATCGGCCGCTCCCAGATCACCGACATCGACGAGGACGAGCACCACATGGTGGTCGAGCGCGACGGTGAGACGGTGAAGGAGTTCCCGGTCAGCCTGGGCATGGCCACCACCCGCGCCTACACCACCACCAGCGGCATCCACGTGACCATGGGCAAGTTCACGAACTTCCGGATGAGCAACGACACGATGGGCGTCCCCAAGGACTCGCCCGAGTGGTACGAGGAGTACGTGGCGCACGCCGTGCAGATCTCCAACTCCGGCGAGTTCCTGCACACCGCCGACTGGAACTACCAGCTCGGCGAGGCCAACACCAGCCACGGCTGCGTGAACATGAGCGTGGGCGACGCACAGTGGTTCTACGACAACAGCATCCCCGGTGACCCCGTGATCATCACCGGCACCGACCGGGAGCTGGAGGTCGACAACGGGTTCGGCTACTGGCAGCGCCCCTGGGACGAGTGGGTGGCCGAGAGCGCCACGGGCGAGGCCGACGACCTGGGCCAGGCCGGCACCCCGGGTTCGCCGCACATGGCCGAGGAGGACTAGCCCCCTCGGTTACGCGCGAAGGGCGCCGCTCCCCGTTCGGGGGGCGGCGCCCTTCGCGTTGCAGCGGCCCCGGTCGGCGGGACCGTCCCTGGAGTGCGTCCCCGGGAACCCCCACAGTTCCCAGGGCACCCGGCGTCAGGGCCGGTCTCCCGCCGTCCCGGGGCCGCACCTCCCATCGTGATGGGAGGCCGCCCCCGAGCGGTGGACCCGCGTCCGGGCGGTGGCCCGGGAACCCCCACAGTCCCCAGGCCCCGCTCTCATCCGGAGGGGTCGGCCGTCCGCTCGGGGCCGAGGTGCGCCCGCCGGGGACGGCGGAGGCGGGCGCACGGTCCGGGGGTGCTACACCGGCAGCCCGACGCCGCCGATGGCGTCGGTGACGCCGCGCACCCCGACACTATTGTCGACCGCACCGGTGACGCCGTCGACGACGTCCTGCGGGCCGACCTGGTTCAGGTCGTCGAGCGAGGGGCCCTGGTCGGAGGCGAGCCCGGAGGTGACGCCGTCGACGCCCTCGCGCAGTCCGGCGGTGGCCGGGTCGGCGCCGACCAGCGGCAGCTCGGCGTTCTCCAGTCCGCTGATGGAGAGCGGGGAGCGCGGTTCGTGGGCGTCGATGCCCTCGGCCACCGCCCGCGGCAGGGTGTCGACGGCGTCCTCGGTCGCCGCGGTGGTGCGCGGCAGCAGGGTGCCGGTGACGCCCTCGCCGACGGCGCGGGTGGCGACGGTGGCGGCACCCGTGGTGGCACTGGTCGCCACGGGGAGCTGCGACGGCTTCGGCAGCGGCAGCGGGGCGCTCTCCAGGAGCCCGGTGGCGGTGCCCGCCAGGTCGGCGGGGGCCGACTGGTGCTCGACCCCGGTGCTCAGTCCGACCGAGCGCTCGACCAGGTCGACGGTGCTGTCGGCGACGGTGAGGTAGTCGTGCACCTCGGGGCCGACACCGGACATGTCACCGAGCGGACCGGACACGTTGGCGGTCCGCGGGGCGGGCACCGTGGTGGCGAGGTCGGGCACGCGCGGGTTCTCGATCAGCTCCGTGACCGGACCGACGGGCAGGGCGTCGGTGACGCCCAGCGGGGAGAGCGCATCGGCCGATGCGATGCCCGCGCCGAAGGCGACGAAGCCCGCGGCGCCCGCGGCCACCAGAACGGCCTTGGTGGAGGTCCGTGCGAACTGGAACATGGTGAAACGTCCTTCTGGATCGTGTTCGATGTCAGGTCGGTACGGGGATGGGCGGCTGGCGCCGCCCGGCGCGCGCGCCCTGGCCGGGGGCCCGCGCGTTCGTGGGTGGTGGTGGGTGTCGCTCCCCGGTGTCCGGCCGCCGCGCGTGGCGGGCGCGGTCGGCGGGTGCCGGGGTCATCCGGAGGATCTGGCGGACCGCCGGCTGACGTGAACGCCGCGGGGTGCGGGTGCGGCTCTCACGTCAACCCCCAGGGGTCGTCCGCTGGGTGGGGCTGCCGCCGGTGGGGACGGCGCGCGCGGCGGCCGACCGGAAGGCCGGGCGCCGGGGTCCGTCCGGGGCCCTAGTCGGGTGAGAAGTGCGGCTCGTCGACCGGACTCTGCGGCGCCGGGGCGGACGCGTGCCCGCCCGAGGGGGCCGGGCCCGCTGCGGGGGCCGGGGCGAAGCCTGCGGGCAGGTAGCCCGCGAGGAGGACGGGGGCGCCGCCGGTGGGCGAGGCGGCCGAGCCGACCGCGAGGCGCGGGGCGGGTTCGGCGGGGGTGTCGGCGGGCGCGGGGGCGCGGTCGGCCTCGGTGCCGGGGCCGTCCTGCGCGGCCGCCGGCGCGTCCTCGGCCGCGAAGGCA
>NZ_BCRK01000025.1 GCF_001552555.1 Nocardiopsis trehalosi NBRC 14201
ACAAACACGACCTAGTGCTTGGCGACGGTGAGGACGACCACGGCGTCCTCCAGCGCGGTGAGGGAGTGCGGCGCCTCGGGGACCACGAGCAGGTCGTGGGCGCGGCCGTCCCAGTGGTCGTCGCCGGCGGCCAGCCGGACCCGGCCGCGCAGCACCAGGACCGTCGCCTCGCCCGGGTTGGGGTGCTCGGACAGGGCGCTGCCCTCGGTGAGCGCGATGAGGGTCTGGCGCAGGGTGCGTTCGTGGCCGCCGTAGAACGTCTCGGCGCTGCGCCCGGCGGGCGCGGCGGCGGCCGCCTCCTGGTGTTTGCGGACGAGCGTGTCGAGCGAGAACTTCTTCATGGTGGCGGGCACTACCCGCGGCGGCGCGGGGCAACCCGCCGGGGTCAGCTGCGCATCCGGTAGACGTCGTAGACGCCGTC
The DNA here is from genome assembly GCF_001552555.1 of Nocardiopsis trehalosi NBRC 14201. GTDB lineage: Bacteria > Actinomycetota > Actinomycetes > Streptosporangiales > Streptosporangiaceae > Nocardiopsis_B > Nocardiopsis_B trehalosi. The sequence continues at coordinate 422 of NZ_BCRK01000025.1, forward strand.
GACCCCGCGCACCGCCTTGAGGACGTGCCCGAGGTGGGTGGGGTCGGCCATCTCGAAGGTGAACCGGCTGGTGGCCACCCGGTCCCGGCTGGTCTGCACGGTGGCGGACAGGATGTTGACGTGCTGGTCGGACAGCACCCGGGTGATGTCGGACAGCAGCCGGGCGCGGTCGAGCGCCTCGACCTGGAGGGCCACCAGGAACATGGAGTCCTCGGTGGGCTGCCACTCGACGTCGACCATGCGCTCGGGGTCGAGCGCGCGGGTGTTGACGCAGTCGGCGCGGTGCACCGACACCCCGTTGCCGCGGGTGACGAACCCGACGATGGGGTCGCCGGGGACGGGGGTGCAGCACTTGGACAGCCGCACCCACACGTCGGGGTCGCCTTCGACCACCACGCCGGGGTTGCCGGCCGGGCGGGGCCGCGACGGCGACGGCAGGGAGGACTCGGCGATGTCCTCCTCGGCGCTCTCGATGCCGCCGAGGGAGTCGACGAGCTTCTGCACGATGTTCTGCGGGCCGATGTGGCCCTCGCCGACGGCGGCGTAGAGGGAGTCGACGTCGCCGTAGCGCAGGTCGCGGGCGAGCGCGATGAGCGCCTCGCCGCTGAACAGCCGCTTGATGGGCAGCTCCTGCTTGCGCATCACGCGGGCGATGGCGTCCTTGCCCTGCTCAATGGCGGCGTCGCGGCGCTCCTTGGTGAACCACTGCCGGATCTTGTTGCGGGCCCGCGCGCTCTTGACGAAGTTGAGCCAGTCGCGGCTGGGCCCGGCGTCGAGCGCCTTGGAGGTGAGGATCTCGACGGTCTCGCCGTTGTGCAGCTCGCTCTCGAGGGCGACCAGCCGGCCGTTGACGCGGGCGCCGACGGTGCGGTGCCCGACCTCGGTGTGCACGGCGTAGGCGAAGTCGACGGCGGTGGCGCCCTGCGGCAGGGAGATGACGTCGCCCTGCGGGGTGAAGACGAAGACCTCCTGCACGGACAGGTCGAACCGCAGGGACTCCAGGAACTCGCCGGGGTCCTTGGTCTCCTGCTGCCAGTCGATGAGCTGGCGCAGCCACGCCATGTCGCCGGCGCCCTTGGAGCGGCCCTCGGCGCGCCCCTCCTTGCCGCTGCCGCGGTCCTCCTTGTACTTCCAGTGCGCGGCGATGCCGTACTCGGCCCGGCGGTGCATGGCCCGGGTGCGGATCTGCAGCTCCACCGGGTTGCCCGACGGGCCGATGACGGTGGTGTGCAGCGACTGGTACATGTTGAACTTGGGCATCGCGATGTAGTCCTTGAACCGCCCCGGTACCGGGTTCCACCGCGCGTGGATGGTGCCCAGCGCCGCGTAGCAGTCGCGGACGCTGTCGACGAGGACCCGCACCGCGACGAGGTCGTAGATCTCGTCGAAGCCGCAGTTGCGGGCGATCATCTTCTGGTAGATCGAGTAGTAGTGCTTGGGCCGGCCCCGGACGGTGGCCTTGATCCGGGCCTCGCGCAGGTCGGCCGAGACCGCCTCGATCACGTCCTGCAGGTAGACGTCGCGGCGGGGGGCGCGCTCGGAGACCAGCCGGGCGATCTCGTCGAACCGCTTGGGGTAGAGCGTGGCGAACGCGAGGTCCTCCAGCTCCCACTTGATGGTGTTCATGCCCAGCCGGTGCGCCAGCGGGGCGAAGATCTCCAGGGTCTCGCGGGCCTTCTTCTCGCGTTTGGCCTGCGGCAGGTAGCGCAGGGTGCGCATGTTGTGCAGCCGGTCGCAGAGCTTGATGACGAGGACCTTGATGTCGCGGGACATCGCGACGACCATCTTGCGGACGGTCTCGGCCTGGGTGGCCTCGCCGTACTTGACCTTGTCGAGCTTGGTGACGCCGTCGACCAGCTCGGCGATCTCGTCGCCGAAGTCGGCGCGCAGCTGGTCCAGCGTGTAGGAGGTGTCCTCGACGGTGTCGTGCAGCAGGGCCGCGGCGAGTGTGGGCTCCTGCATACCGAGTTCGGCGAGGATGGTGGCGACCGCCAGGGGGTGGGTGATGTAGGGGTCGCCGCTCTTGCGCTTCTGGTGCCGGTGGTGGTGCGCGGCGACGTCGTAGGCGCGTTCGAGGAGCCGGACGTCGACCTTGGGGTGCGTCGCGCGCACGGTCTTGACGAGTGGTTCGAGCACCGGGTTCATGGTCACCCCCCGCTGGGCGCCGAGGCGGGCGAGCCGACGGCGTACTCGCACCGTAGAGGACGGGGCGGGCCGGTCGGCGGAGGCGGGCCGTTCATGAGCATCCTCACCTGAGGGGGCGGCGGGGGCGGCGGCCGGTGGGTCCGGGACCGCCGGCGGGCCGGGGGCCGGGGGCGGGGCGGGCGCCGCGGACGCGGCGGCGCCCTCGCGACAGCCGGCCGTGCCCCCCGCGGCCTGGGCGTCCGGCAGGGCGGAGACCGCCTCGGTGGAGACCGCATCGCCTGGCATGGACATCCCTCCCGCGGTTGACGCGTCCGTCGCGCCGGAGGGGGTTCCACCCGCGGCCCGCACGGTCACGCCTGCGTCGTGAACGTTCGGCTCACCTGTACCAACGCGGCGCTGCAGTCCGGTATGCCCGCAAGTGTAACGTCCGTGGGCATCGCCGCACGTCAGAGCGGAGGGATGGCCGGCCCCGGGGGCCGTGCCCGCACGTCAGACCACGCTGAGCGCGTGCAGCTCGACATCGGTCAGCTTCTCGCGGCCCTTGAGGAAGCCGAGTTCCAGCAGGACCGAGAATCCCACGACGTTACCACCCGCCCTGCGCACCAGGTCCACCGCGGCCCGTGCGGTGCCCCCGGTGGCGAGGACGTCGTCGACGACGAGGACGCGGCCGCCCGCGGGGAGCGCGTCGGCGTGCATCTCGACCGTCGCGGTGCCGTACTCCAGATCATAGGACGCGCTCAGGGTCCGCGCGGGCAGTTTCCCGGCTTTGCGCACGGGCACGAAGGCGGCGCCCAGGGCGAGGGCGACCGGCGCGGCGAGGATGAACCCGCGCGCCTCCAGGCCGGCGACGGCGTCGACGCGGTCGCCGGCGTGGCGCTCGGCGATGGCCGCCACGACGGCCGCGAACCCCTCGGGGTCGGCCAGCAGCGGGGTGATGTCCTTGAACATCACGCCGGGCCGCGGGAAGTCCGGGATGTCGCGGATGCCCTTGGCGATCAGGTCGGGGAGGTCGTGGGACACGGGGGCGGCTCGTTTCGGCGGGGTGGGACGGGGTCGGGGGCGGGGGGCGGGCACGGCGGTACCGGCCCCGCGCGGCGGGACCGGTACGGGTGCTGCGGCGGGCCTACTTGGGGCCGTCGTCCTTGTTGTCGTCGCGCCCGAAGTCGGGGCGGTCCTCGACCGGGGTGTCGTCGGCGGCGGGCTCCTGCGGCGTGACGACGTCGCCGACGCCGGCCTTGAGCATGCGGATGCGCGAACCCGGGGAGATCTCCAGCTCGACCTCGTTCTCGCGCACGTCCACGACGGTGGCGTAGAAGCCGGCCTTGGTCAGCACCTCGACGCCGGGCTGCAGGCGCGACTGCATCTGCGACTCGCGCTCGCGCATCTTCTTCTGCGGACGGAGGAACAGCAGCCAGAAGACGACGCCGATCAGCAGGATCATCATGATCGGCTGGAGGAGCGAGGCTCCGCCCGACTGCGCCGCGGCGTCCGCGAGTGTGTAAGTGCCCTGCACTGGGCTGTTCCTTCCTGACGGGTGTCTCGTGGCCGGTGCCACGTCCGCGCGGCTGTGGCGCCGGCACGTCCCGGTCCAACGAGCGGGCCCGGCCGTGTGTTCCCCGGGCCGGTGACCGGGGCGGGGTGAACCGCACCACCCAGCTTACGCGGGTGCTAGGCGGGCCCCGGATCGGCGGGGGCGGCGGGCGCGGACGCGGTCGCCGCGGCGGTGGCGCCGGCGCCGAACGCGGCGTCGGGCGGCGGAGTGAGGCCCAGGTGCTCCCACGCCTCGGGGGTGGCCACCCGGCCGCGCGGGGTGCGGGCGATGAACCCGGCGCGGACCAGGAACGGCTCGGCGACGACCTCGACGGTCTCGGGCTCCTCCCCCACCGACACCGCGAGCGTGGACAGCCCGACGGGCCCGCCGCGGAAGCGCCGCAGCAGGGCGCCGAGGACGGCCCGGTCGAGCCGGTCCAGGCCCTGGCCGTCGACCTCGTACAGCTCCAGGGCGGCGCGGGCGGCGGCCAGGGTGAGCCGGCCGTCGGAGCGGACCTCGGCGTAGTCGCGGACGCGGCGCAGCAGCCGGTTGGCGATGCGGGGGGTGCCCCGGGAGCGGCCGGCGATCTCGGCGGCGGCGGCGTCGTCGAGGTCGGCGCCGAGCAGACCGGCGGACCGGCGCAGGATCAGCTCCAGCTCGTCGGCCCGGTAGAAGTCCATGTGCGCGGTGAACCCGAACCGGTCGCGCAGCGGCGCGGGGAGCAGGCCGGCCCGGGTGGTGGCGCCGACCAGGGTGAACGGGGCGACGTCGAGCGGGATGGCGGTGGCCCCGGGGCCCTTGCCCACGACGACGTCGACCCGGAAGTCCTCCATGGCGACGTAGAGCATCTCCTCGGCGGGCCGCGCCATGCGGTGGATCTCGTCCAGGAAGAGGACCTCGCCCTCCTGGAGCGTGGACAGCACGGCGGCGAGGTCGCCGGAGCGCTCGATGGCGGGCCCGGAGGTGATGCGCAGCGGGGCGCCCAGCTCGGCGGCGATGATCATGGCGAGCGTGGTCTTGCCCAGGCCGGGGCCGCCGGACATGAGGATGTGGTCGGGGGCGCGGCCGCGCCGCTGGGCGCCGCGCAGCACCAGTTGGAGCTGCTCGCGGACGCGCTCCTGGCCGACGAAGTCCTCCAGCCGCCGCGGGCGCAGCGCGCCCTCGACGGCGCGTTCGTCGGCGTCGGCGTCGGCCGACACCAGGTCGCGGTCGTGTTCGGGGGTCGTCATGGCGGGGGTGCGGCTCCTCTCAGGCGCGGCTCAGCTTGCGCAGGGCGCTGCGGAGCAGGGTGGCGACGTCGGGGCCGTCGCCGGCCTCGGGGGCGACGGCGTCGGCGGCGGACTCGGCGTCGCGCGCCGACCAGCCGAGGTTGACCAGGCCGGACACCACCTGGGCGCGCCAGTCGGCGGCGGCCGCGGCGGGGGCGGTGTCGGTGACGCCGGGGTCGGTGCCGAGGGGGGCGCCGAGCTTGTCGCGCAGTTCCAGCACGATGCGCTGGGCGCCCTTGCGGCCGATGCCGGGCACGCGGGTGAGGGCGGCGGTGTCCTCGGCGGCGACGGCGGACCGCAGGGTGTCGGGGCTGTGCACGGCGAGCATGGCCAGGGCGAGGCGGGGGCCGACCCCGCTGGCGGTCTGCAGCCGCTCGAAGACGTCGCGCTCGTCGTCGTCGGCGAAGCCGAACAGGGTGAGCGCGTCCTCGCGGACCACCAGGGAGGTGGGGACGGTGGCGGTGTCGCCGACGCGCAGCCGCGCCAGGGTGGCGGGGGTGCACTGCACGGTCATGCCGACGCCGCCGACGTCGAGCACGGCGGTGCCGGTGCCGCGGGCGGCCACCCGCCCGGTGAGGAACGCGATCACGCCTCGGTCACCTCTTCCTGCTGGGGCCGGCGGGGGGCCGCCGGCCGGTCGCGGCGGGCGAGTTCGACCTTGCGGGCGAACTCCTGCTTGGCGCGGGCGACCCGGTCCTGGGCGCCGCCGCGCCAGATGTGGCAGATGGCGAGGGCGACGGCGTCGGCCGCGTCGGCGGGGCGGGGCGCGGCGGCCAGCCGCAGCAGCCGGGCGACCATGGCCTGCACCTGCGGTTTCTCGGCACGGCCGCTGCCGGTGACGGCGGCCTTGACCTCGCTGGGGGTGTGCAGGGCGGTGGGCAGGCCCCGGCGGGCGGCGCAGGTGAGCGCGACGGCGCTGGCCTGGGCGGTGCCGATGACGGTGCTGACGTTGTGCTGGGCGAAGACGCGCTCGACGGCGACGGCGTCGGGCCGGTGGGTGTCGAGCCACTCCTCGACGCCGCGTTCGACCTCAAGGAGGCGCCGGGCGAGGTCGTCGCCGGCGGGGGTGCGCACCACGCCCGCGGCCACCAGGGTCAGGGGCCGCCCGACGGCGCCGTCGACCACGCCGACCCCGCAGCGGGTCAGCCCGGGGTCGATGCCCAGAACTCGCACGCCGTTCCTCTCCCTCGCCCCGGTCCGCGCCGGGCCTCGAACGCCCGTTCGCAGTCCCCGAGCCTACCGGTGTGCGGGGACGGTGCGCCGACCGACATGCGGCCCGGCACGGGGCGGGGGTCAGGCGCCGCTGCGGCGGCGCATGGCGCCGATGTCGTCGCCGAGGCGGAACAGCACGATGAGCGCCTCCAGGGCGACCCGCACGACCAGCACGGACACGGCGCCGCCGACCAGGGAGCCGATCAGGGCGAGGAGTCCGGCGATCGGGCTGACGGCCATCATGCCGAAGGCACTGACGACGCCGCTGAGGGCCATCACGCCGATGAGGACGAGGAAGAGCACGTAGAGCGCGGTGAGCAGGCGCGGGGTGGCGAGCCGGCGGAAGTTGAGGTCGAAGACGGCGCCGGCGAGGGAGTCGCCGCCGGGGCGGGGCGCGGTGCCGCCCGAGGGGGCGGCGTGGCCGGCGCCGGGCGGCGGGGGCGCGGAGCCGCCGTGGGCCGCGTGGGCGGCGTCGGGGTGGGGGGCGCCCGGGTACCCGCCGCCGGACGGGTGGCCGCCCGGGTGCTGCTGCGGGGGCGGGGTCCAGCCGCCCGGGTCGGGGCGCGAGTCGTAGGGGTTGTCGCCGGGGGTGGTCATGTCGGCCTTCCCTGGGGTCGGGGGATCGGTCGGCCGCCGCGGCGCGGCCGCGCCCACCCTATCGACCGGCGGTGGACGGGGCCGGGCACGCCTCGGGCCCCGCTGCGCGCAGCGGGGCCCGAGGCGAAAGGACGCGGCGGGGCCGGTCAGCCGATCTTCTCCATGATGTCGTCGGGGATGTCGGCGTTGGTGAAGACGTTCTGCACGTCGTCGGAGTCCTCCAGGGCGTCGACCACGCGGAGGACCTTCTTGGCGTCGTCCTCGCCCAGCGGGACCTCCATGCTGGGCAGGAAGCTGCTCTCGGCGGACTCGTAGTCGATGCCGGCCTCCTGCAGGGCGGTGCGCACCTGGACGAGGTCGGTGGACTCGCAGACGACCTCGAACGCCTCGCCGAGGTCGTTGACGTCCTCGGCGCCGGCCTCCAGGACCGCGAGGGTGACGTCGTCCTCGGTGGTGCCCTCCTTGGGGACGATCACCACGCCCTTGCGGTTGAAGAGGTAGGACACCGATCCGGCGTCGGCCATGGAGCCGCCGTTGCGGGTGACCGCCACGCGGACCTCGGAGGCCGCGCGGTTGCGGTTGTCGGTGAGGCACTCGACCAGGAGCGCGACGCCGCCGGGGGCGTAGCCCTCGTACATGATGGTCTGCCACTCGGCGCCGCCGGCCTCCTCGCCGGACCCGCGCTTGCGGGCGCGCTCGATGTTGTCGAGCGGGACGGAGTTCTTGCGCGCCTTCTGGATGGCGTCGAAGAGGGTCGGGTTGCCGTCGGGGTCCCCACCGCCGGTGCGCGCGGCCACCTCGACGTTCTTGATCAGCTTGGCGAACAGCTTGCCGCGCTTGGCGTCGATGACGGCTTTCTTGTGCTTGGTGGTGGCCCACTTGGAGTGGCCGCTCATGCCTGTCCTTTCACCATGTCGACGAAGAGTCGGTGGATACGCGGGTCCCCGGTGAGTTCGGGATGGAATGAGGTGGCCAGCAGCCCCCCCTGTCGTACCGCGACGATCCTACCGGCCCGGTCCCCGTGGGCGACCTGTCCGAGCACGCGCACGTCGGGGCCGGTCTCCTCGACCCAGGGGGCGCGGATGAACACGGCGTCGAACGGCGGGCCGTCGACGCCGTCGACGGCGACGGGGCCCTCGAAGGACTCGGTCTGGCGGCCGAAGGCGTTGCGCCGCACGGTCATGTCGATGCCGCCGACGGTCTCCTGGCCGGCGGCGCCGTCCACGATGCGGTCGGCGAGCAGGATCATGCCGGCGCAGGTGCCGTAGGCGGGCATCCCTTCGCGGACGTGCTTGCGCAGCGGCTCCATCAGCTCGTAGCGCACGGCGAGCTTGGACATGGTGGTGGACTCGCCGCCCGGCAGGACGATGCCGTGCACGTCGTCCAGGTCGCCGGGCCGCAGCACCGGCACGGCGTCGACCCCGAGGCCGCGCAGGACGGCGAGGTGCTCTTCGGTGTCGCCCTGGAGGGCGAGCACGCCGATGGTGGGTGTGGCGGACAACGGGGGACCTCGCTTCGTGGGGCGTGCGGGAGGGTGCGGAGCGGCCCGCGGGGGCGCGGGGCGGGCGGGCCGCCCCGCGCCCGGCCGGCTACCAGCCGCGGCCGGCGTAGCGCTGGCCGTCCGGCAGCTCGTCGAGGTTGATCCCGACCATGGCCTCGCCGAGGCCGCGGGAGACCTTGGCGATGACCTCGGGGTCGTTGTAGTGCAGGGTGGCCTGGACGATGGCGTCGGCGCGCTTGGCGGGGTCGCCGGACTTGAAGATGCCGGAGCCCACGAACACGCTCTCGGCGCCGAGCTGGCGCATGAGCGCGGCGTCGGCCGGGGTGGCCACGCCGCCCGCGGAGAACAGCGGGACGGGCAGCTTGCCGAGGCGGGCGACCTCCTTGACGACGTCGAAGGGGGCGCGCATCTCCTTGGCGGCGCCGTACAGCTCGGGCTCGTCCAGGGTGCCCAGGCGCTTGATCTCGGAGCGGATGGAGCGCATGTGCCGGGTGGCCTCGACCACGTTGCCGGTGCCGGCCTCGCCCTTGGAGCGGATCATGGCCGCGCCCTCGGCGATGCGGCGCAGGGCCTCGCCGATGTTGGTGGCGCCGCAGACGAAGGGGACGGTGAACGCCCACTTGTCGATGTGGTAGGCCTCGTCGGCGGGGGTGAGGACCTCGGACTCGTCGATGAAGTCGACGCCGAGGGACTCCAGCACCTGGGCCTCGACGAAGTGGCCGATGCGGACCTTGGCCATGACGGGGATGGAGACGGCCTCGACGATGCCGTCGATCATGTCGGGGTCGGACATGCGCGCCACGCCGCCGTCCTTGCGGATGTCGGCGGGCACCCGCTCCAGCGCCATGACCGCGACGGCTCCGGCGTCCTCGGCGATCTTGGCCTGCTCGGGGGTGACCACGTCCATGATCACGCCGTTCTTGAGCTGCTCGGCCATGCCGCGCTTGACGCGGGTGGTGCCGACCGTGCTCGCGGTCGAGTTCTCAGCGGTGTTGGTCACGGTGGCGGACTCCAAGTCTTCGGATGCGAGGCGGGCCTCGTTGCGCGGGGGACGGGATGTTCGGGGTGCGGCCGGGTGCGGCCGGACGCCCCCGGCACCATGGTAGATCACCCCCACGCGCCCTTTTCGGGACATTTCGGCGTCAGGGGCCGCGGCTTCGGTGCACTCCGTCGCACCGGCGCGGCACGGGGCTCTCCCCCGGGACAACGCCTCCGGGCGGCGGATTCTTCCGGCGGGCGGGCTCAGCGGGCCGGACCGGCGGACTCCGGAGGCCGGTCGTCCATCTCGAAGAAGTCCGGCAGCGGCGCCCGGCCGGCCAGGCGCAGCGCCCGCACCAGGCGGCCGGCGCGGGCCTCGCGGGTGGTGGCGACGGCGTCGTTGTAGAAGCGCCGGGCCAGGTACACGCGCGTGGCGGCGGCCTCGGCCTCGGCGCGCGGGCCGGCCGGCGCCCCGGGGGCGGCCGCGGTCGCGCGCAGCACGCGCGACAGGGCGCTCTCGGCCAGCTCCCGTTCGCGGCGGTCGGTGATGCGCAGCGGGGCCGCCGCCGCGTCGCCCAGGCGGGCCGCCGCCTCGGGGTCGAGACCGGGGGCCGCGGCCAGTTCCAGCGCCGCCGCGGCGCGGCGGGCCAGGGCGGCGTCGAGCGCCGCCGCCGCCCCCTCCACCCGCAGGTGCAGCCGGTCCAGCCGCGAGGCGCGCCAGGACGCGTAGCCCGACAGCAGCAGGAGCAGCGCCAGGACGGCGGTGAGCACGGCGATCAGGTCGGCCACGGCGGCTCAGACCCCTTCGCGGCGGCCGGCCGTGACCGGCCCGGTGGCCGCGCCCGCGGGCAGCACGGTCTCGTAGACGCGGACCACCTCGGTGGCCACGGTCCGCCAGTCGTAGGCCCGCACGGCCGCGCGGGCCGCCGCCGACAGGTCCGCCCGCCGGGCGGGGTCGTCCAGCAGCCGGGCGGCGGCGCGGGCGAGGTCGCCGGGGTCGCCGACCGCGAACAGCTCGCCGGCCGCCCCGTCGGCCAGGACGCGGCGGAAGGCGGGGATGTCGCTGGCCAGGATCGCGGCCCCGGCCGACATCGCCTCGGTCAGGACGATGCCGAAGCTCTCGCCGCCGGTGTTGGGCGCGCAGAACACGTCCACCGAGTGGTAGGCGCGGACCTTGTCGGCCTCGTCGACCCGGCCGAGGGCGACCACCCGGTCGCGCAGGTCGGCGGGGACGCGGCCGCGGGCCTCGTCGGCGTCGCCGGGGCCGGCCACGAGCAGCCGCAGCCCCGGGCGCTCCGGGGCCAGCCGGGCGAACGCGTCCAAGAGCACGGGCAGCCCCTTGCGCGGCTCGTCCAGCCGGCCGAGGAAGCCGATGGCGCCGCCGTCGCCGGGCCAGCCGGGCAGCGGTTCGGCCTCGGCGTAGCGGTGCACGGCCACCCCGTTGGGGATGAGCACGGCGTCGCCGCCGAGGTGCTCGACCAGGGTGGTGCGGGCGGCCTCGGAGACCGCGATGCGGGCGATGATCTTCTCCAGCGCGGTGCGCAGCGCGGCCGCGGAGACGGCCATGGCGCGCGAGCGGGGGTTGGCGGTGTGGAAGGTCGCGACGATGGGCCCCTCGGCCACCCAGCAGGCGAGCAGCGACAGGCTGGGCGCGGCGGGTTCGTGGACGTGCAGCAGGTCGAACCGGCCGTCGCGGATCCAGGCGCGCACCCGGGCGGCCGCGCGGAAGCCGAACGTCAGCCGCGCCACCGACCCGTTGTAGGGGACGGGCAGCGCCCGCCCGGCGGAGACCAGGTAGGGCGGCGCCGCCGCGGCGTCCTCGCACGGGGCGAGCACGGACACCTCGTGGCCGAGGGCGATCAGCGCCTCGGCGAGGTCGCCGATGTGCTGCTGGACCCCGCCGGGGACGTCCCAGGTGTAGGGGCAGACCAGGCCGACGCGCATCGCCTCAGCCCTCCGCGCGCGCGGGCGGCGCACCGGGACCGCCGAGGTCGGCGGTGAAGACCCGCTGGAGCATGTGCCAGTCCTCGGGGTGGGCGGCGATGGCGTCCTCGAAGACCTCGGCGAGCCGGCGGGTCATGGCGAGCACCCGGGCCGCCTGGTCGCCGCCGGGCGGCGGCGGGATCTCGTCGTGCACGCGCATGCGCAGCCGCTCGCCCTCGAACCACAGCGACACCGGCAGCAGCGCGGCGCCGGTGCGCAGCGCCAGGGCGGCCGGGCCGGCCGGCAGCCGGGCGGGCTCGCCGAAGAGGTCGACCTCGACCCCGGAGCCGGTGAGGTCGCGGTCGGCGAGCAGGCACACCAGGCCGCCCTCGCGCAGCCGCCGGGCGAGGCGGCCGACCGTGCCGCCCCCGTTGCCGGTGAGCGGCAGCACCTCCATACCCAGCCCCTCGCGGAACGCCACGAACCGGTCGAACACGCTCGCGGGCCGGAGCCGTTCGGCGACCGTGGTCGGCGCCAGCCCGCGCAGCGCCGCCCAGGCGCCCGCCTGGTCCCAGTTGCCCATGTGCGGCAGCGCGGCGACCACGCCGCGCCCCGCCGCCAGGTGCGCCTCGATGACCTCGATGCCGGCGCACTCGGTGCGAGCGGTGAGCACGGCGGCCGGGGTGCTCGACAACCGGAACATCTCGTAGAAGTACCGCAGGTAGGAGCGCATGCCCGCGCGCGACAACGCACGGATCTGCGCGGGGGTGGCGTCCGGGCCGGCGACCCGGCGCAGGTTGGCCTCCAGCCGGCGCACCCCGGCGGTGCGGCGGCGCCACGCGCGGTCGGCGATGCGGTCGAACACCCGCCGCCCGGCGCGCTCGGGGACGGCGCCCAGCACCGTCCAGCCCAGGGCGTACGCCGCCGCCGCGACCCGCTCCCCCGCACCGCCGCCCACGGTCACGCCGCCCCGGTGTCGCCGACGGGGCGCGGCTCGGTGAGCCGGGCGCGGGTCTCGACCAGCCGCTGCACGATGGTCACGGCGCACAGCAGGGCGAGGATCCACAGGCCGGCCTCCAGCACGTAGGGCACGCCCAGGCCGCCCAGGCCCACGGCCACCAGGACGATGATCGTGCGCTCGGACCGCTCGGCGATGCCGACGTCGCAGTTGGCGCCCAGCCCCTCGGCGCGCGCCTTGATGTAGGACACCCCGAACCCGCCCACCAGGCAGAACAGGGTGACCCCGGCGAGGACGGGGTCGTGGCCCCCGTTCATGAACCACAGCAGCAGCCCGCTGAAGACGGCGGCGTCGGAGAGCCGGTCGAGCGTGGAGTCGAGGAAGGCCCCCCAGCGGGTGGCGGTGCCCGAGGCGCGGGCGACCGCGCCGTCGAGCATGTCGAACAGGACGAAGACGGTGACGGCCACCGAGCCGCCGTACAGCTCCCCGCGCGGGTAGAAGTACAGCGCGCTGGCGACCACCCCGGCGGCGCCGGCGAGGGTGACCATGCTCGGCGTGATGCCGAGCCGGGACAGCAGCCGCCCCACGGGCAGCATGAGCCGGGCGAGCCAGGGACGCAGGTATCTCAGCATGATCCTTCGACATCGTAGGACGGGCGGTCCGCGGCGGGGGTGCGGCGCTCCGCCGGGCGGCGGGGCGCGGCGGGTGTCACATGGGCGGGCCGAGGCGGCAGGCGGGGGTGCCGCCCGGCATGCGGTGCCGGTGCCGGGCCACCCAGCGGTAGGCGGCGGCGCCGGCGGCGCGGCCGGGGTTGCGGCGGAGCAGCGACCCCAGGGGCGCCCACAGCGGGTGGGCGAGCAGCAGGACGGCGACCGCGTCGATCCCGCCCCAGACGCGGCGGCCGTCGGGGTGGAGCAGCAGCACCTCGGTCTGGGCGCGGGCGCGCGCGGCCGGGGAGAGGTCGGTGAACTGCCAGGGCACCGCGGTGACGTCGGGCGCGATGCGGCGCCGGGCGAACGCGACGCTGGAGCTGCAGAAGGCGCAGTCGCCGTCGAACACGAGGACGGGTCCGCGGGGGTCGGTGCTGGGCATGCTCGCCTCCGGGTCGGCTCAGGGCTCGGGCCAGGCCGCGGCCAGCGCCTCGCGCGTCCGGCGCAGCAGTTCCGGCAGGACCTTGGTGCGCCCGATGACGGGCATGAAGTTGGTGTCGCCGCCCCAGCGGGGGACGATGTGCTGGTGCAGGTGGGCGGCGATGCCGGCGCCCGCGGGGGCGCCGAGGTTCATGCCGACGTTGAACCCCTGCGGTGCCGAGGCGGCGCCCAGCGCCGCGATGCCGGCCTGGGTGAGGGCGGCGACCTCGGCGGTCTCGGCGGGGTCGAGCGCGGTGTAGTCGGCGACGTGCCGGTAGGGGCAGACGAGCAGGTGGCCGCTGTTGTAGGGGTAGCGGTTGAGGACCGCGTAGGCGGTGCGGCCGCGCGCCACCACCAGGCCGTCGTCGTCGGCCAGGCCGGGGGCGCGGCAGAACGGGCAGCCGTCGTCGGCCGCGGGCCCGGCGGGCCGGTCCTCGCCCTTGATGTAGGCCATGCGGTGCGGAGTCCACAGCCGGTCGAACCCGTCGGGGTCGCCGGGTGCCCCGGGTGCCCCCCGTTCGGCGCCGGCCACGTCGTCCTGCTCGGTCATGCCGCCCCTTCCGCTCGCACCTCCCAGCATAGGAGTCCGCGCCGCCCCGGGTGACACGGGACGGCGCGGACGGTGCGGCGCGTCGGGGTCAGGCGGCGTCGGTGGACTCCGCGCCGGACTCGGCGTAGCGGCTGTTCAGCTTGACCGGCTGCGCCTTCCGCCTGCGGCGGACGAGCAGGTTGAGGATCTCGACGAACAGCGAGAAGCCCATGGCGGTGTAGATGTAGCCCTTCGGCACGTGGAACCCGAGGCCGTCGGCCACCAGCGTCATGCCGATGAGCAGCAGGAACGCGAGGGCGAGCATCTTGACGGTCGGGTGGTTGTTCACGAAGCGGCTCAGCGGTCCGGCCGACACGAGCATGACGATGACCGCGATGACGACGGCCGCGACCATCGCCCAGATGCCGTTGGGCTGGTCGCCGATCATGCCGACGGCGGTGATGACCGAGTCGAGCGAGAACACGATGTCGAGGGCGACGATCTGCACGACCACGGCGCCGAAGGCGGCGCGCACCTTGGAGCCGGCGTGGTCCTCCTCGCCCTCCAGGCTCTCGTGGATCTCGTAGGTGGCCTTGGCGATGAGGAAGAGGCCGCCGATGAGCAGGATCAGCGACTGGCCGCTGAAGTCGTGGCCGAACAGGGTGAACAGCGGCGCGGTGAGCCGCATGATCCAGGTGATGGACGCCAGCAGCAGCAGGCGGGTGATCAGCGCGAGGGCGATGCCGAGCTTGCGGGCGCGGTCGCGCTGGTGCTCGGGCAGCTTGCTCGCCAGGATCGAGATGAAGACGAGGTTGTCGATCCCGAGGACGATCTCCAGCGCTGTGAGCGTCAGGAATCCGACGATGAGGTCCGTGGCCATGGGGGTGGGTCAGCTCCGGGGTGGAAGCGGGGCGGGGGCGCCCCGGGGTCGAGAGGGTCGGGTCGTGCCGGGGGTGCGCCGGGTCGGCGCGCGGGCCCGGGCCCGCGACCGGGGCGTCCGCCCGGTCGCGGGGTACGACGTTTCGCGGGCCGCCGGGGTTCCCGGCGCCGCGGCCGGCCGGCGCGTCACGCGCGGCCGAGGCCGAGGAGGGTGCGCAGGTGGCGCGGTGGCGGCGCGCCGTGGGCGAGCAGGGCGTCGTGCAGGTCGCGGCGGCGGGCACCGGGCCGGGCCGCCGCGAGGTCGCGGGCGAGGTCGCTCATCTCGCGGTAGCCGACGTAGTAGGTGGACAGCTGCGCGCTGGTGAGCCGGGCGCGGCGCCACTTGCCCACGGCCTCGCCCTCCTCCTGGTGGCCGCGCTCCACGAGCAGCGCCATGGCCTCGGCCTCGGTCATGCCGTGGGCGTGCACGCGCACGTCCAGGACGGCGTTGATGACGACGCGCAGCCGGGACTTGAGCCGGACCAGGCGCAGCAGCCGGTCGTCGCGGTCGGCGCCGTCGGCCCACCCGAGGCCGGCCATGGCGTCCTCGGCGTAGACCGCCCAGCCCTCCACGAAGGTGCCGCTGCCCAGGGCGCGGCGGATGCGGGTGGGGCCGGTGTGGCCGGCGGCGTGCGCGGACTGCAGGGCGTGGCCGGGCAGCGCCTCGTGGACCATGAGGTTGCGCAGCATGGCGGCGTTGTACTCGCGGTAGAACGAGGCGCGGCGGGCGGCGGGCCAGGAGTCGGGGGGCGGCGCGACGGCGACCAGCGTGGGCTCGTCCCCGGGCGGGGCGAGCGGGCCGGGCGGATCGCAGTAGGCGACCGCCAGGCCGCGGCGCGAGGCCGGCATCTCGATGATGCGCACGGGCCGGTCCGGCGGGGTGGCGAAGTCGACCTCGCGCACGCGCGCGTGGAGGTGCTCCAGTGCGGCCTCGCAGGCGGGCCGGAGGGTGGCGGCCGTGGTGGCGTGCTC
The DNA here is from genome assembly GCF_001552555.1 of Nocardiopsis trehalosi NBRC 14201. Classification (GTDB taxonomy): domain Bacteria; phylum Actinomycetota; class Actinomycetes; order Streptosporangiales; family Streptosporangiaceae; genus Nocardiopsis_B; species Nocardiopsis_B trehalosi. Next base: position 16,084 of record NZ_BCRK01000025.1, read on the forward strand.
GGCGGCGACGCGGTCGAGCACCTCGCGCACCTGCCCGGGGCGGCGGGGCCGGCCCTCGTAGGCGGCCGCGGCCTCGGCGATCTCCTCCTCGGTGGCGAGGAGGTCGCTCTCGGCGCGGGTCAGCAGGACGTCCTCGGACAACTCGGAGTCGAGGGTGTACCAGAGCTGGGCGGCGTAGGCGCGGGCGCCGAGGCGGGGGTCGCCCGTTGCGCGGTCGCGGCGGGCCGCCAGCCAGGCGGCGTGCTCCTCGACGGCGGCGACCGCGGCGGCGCGGGCCGGGGCGACCTCGGCGCGCAGGCCGGGGGCGCGCTCCAGCAGCGCGTCGACGTCGGCGCCGAGCAGCGCGGCCAGGCCGTGCGCCCGGTCGACGGCGGTCTCGACGTGGACCCGCGGCATGCCGGGCCCTTCCTCGAGGCGGGCGCGCGCGGTGGCGAGGTGGTCGGGCAGGGCGGCGCAGCGCGCGGCGAGGGCGCGCAGGCGCTCCTCCAGGGGCAGGGCGGCGCGGGAGACGAGTGCGTCGAAGGCGGCGGAGGGCAGCTGGTCGAGCGGGTCCCAGGTGTGCGGGCGCAGTTCGGTGAGCCGCCACAGGTCGGCCGAGACGCGGTTGCGCAGCAGCTCCAGGTCGACCCGGTCGGCGGTCGGCAGCAGCAGGTCGTCGATCTCGTCCAGGGCGCCGAGCGCGTCGGTGAGCAGGGCGGCGCGGCGGGCGTCGGCCCCGGCCGAGCGGTCGGCCAGGCGGTCGGCGAACCGGTGGTCGCCGAGGCCGCCGGCCCACTCGGGCGCGTCCTCCAGCAGCGCGTCGAGGATGCGTTCGCCCGCGTCGTGGAACCGGTCGGTCATGGCGTTGGCGCCCGGGTCGGGTCCGCGGCCGCCGCTGTCGGGATCGGGTGTGGCACTCATCCCCACCCATCTTGCCCTGCCGGGCGCGTGCGCCGCACTCCCGGACGGCGAGCCGGCCGGTCCGGGCGGCGCGTGGTATGCAGGCGGTGACAGCCGCCGAGACCCCGGGAGGACCCCGTGCGCGTGCACCGCGTCGTCGATCTGAGCCGGCCGGTGGGCCCGGCCACGCAGCCCTATCCGGGGGATCCGGCCCCGGCCCTGGCCCCGTCGTCGACGCTGGACGGCGACGGGTACCGCTCGACCGAGGTGCGCATGGGCTCGCACAGCGGGACGCACGCGGACGCCCCGTACCACTTCCTGCCCGACGGCGCCCGGCTGGACGAGCTGCCGCTGGAGCTGTTCACGGGTCCGGCCGTGGTGGTCGACGCCACCGGGCGCCCCGACCGCTCCCCCGTGACCGCCGCCGACCTCGCGCCGTGGCGCGACCGGTTCCGCCCGGGGGCGGTGGTGCTGGTGCGCACCGGGTGGGCGGCGTACTACGGCACCGGGCGGTACTTCGACCACCCCTACCTGGCCGGCGACGCCGCGCGGCTGCTGGTCGACAGCGGCGTGCGCACCGTGGGGGTCGACACCCTCAGCCCCGACCCCACCCCGCACGGGGGGCACCCGGCGGGCGACTGGGCCGCGCACACGACGGTGCTGGGGGCCGGCGGCACGATCATCGAGAACCTGTGCCGGCTGGAGCTGCTGGACTTCCCCGACCCGTGGTTCAGCGCGTTCCCGCTGCGGCTGGACAGCGGCGACGGTGCGCCGGTGCGCGCCGTCGCGCTGCACTGGGCGGCGGACTGACGCGCGGCCCCCTCGGGGGCGGGCCGGACCGTGCTCCCGGGCTGCGGGCGCCGGGAGCACGGCCTAGCGCCAGGAGCTCTGGCCTCCGGTGGAGGTCGGCTGGCCGGCGCCGCCGCCGGGGTCGCCCACCGTGATGGCGTGCTCGACCAGGGTGATGAGGGTGGCCTTGGTGGAGGTCCGGTCGCGGGCGTCGACCTGCACGATCGGGATCTCCGGGCTGAGGGTGAGCGCGTCGCGCACCTCGGCGGCGGCGTGCGGGTAGTACCCGTCGAAGCCGTTGATGGCGACGACGAACGGCAGCCGCGCCTCCTCGAAGTAGTCGATCGCCGGGAAGCAGTCGGCGAGGCGGCGGGTGTCGACCAGGACCACGGCGCCGATGGCGCCCTTGACCAGGTCGTCCCACATGAACCAGAACCGGTGCTGGCCGGGCGTACCGAAGAGGTAGAGGATCAGGTCGGAGTCGAGGGAGACCCGCCCGAAGTCCATGGCGACGGTGGTGGTCTGCTTGTCCGGCGTCTTGGCGAGGTCGTCGACCCCGACGCTCGCGCTGGTCATGACCGCCTCGGTGGTCAGCGGCACGATCTCGGACACGGAGCCCACGAAGGTCGTCTTACCGACCCCGAAGCCTCCGGCGACGACGATCTTGACCGACGTCATCGCACTCGCCACAGCACCGCCCTCGTCGGCCGCGCTAGAGCTTGCGAAGTCCACTGAGCACCCTTTCAAGAAGGTTGGCATTGGGCCGGCTGTCGACATTGAGCGAGGACCTGATCTGCACCAGGCCCTGCTCTGACATGTCCGCCACGAGCACGCGTGCCACGCCGAGCGGGATCCGCAGCAGCGCGGAGACCTCGGCGACCGAGCGCCATTCGCGGCACAGGTCGCTGATGGCCTGGCACTCGGGGGTCAGCGACCCCGTCTCGCTGTGGGCCGTCGTCGTCGAGGAGATCAGCGCCTCCAGCGGCAACTGCGACTTCGGCTTCGTGCGGCCCCGTGTGACAGCGTACGGCCGGACCAGCGAGCTGGGGGCGTTGTTGGCCGCCGCCGGCCGGGATGGTGGGTCGACTGGTTGCTGGGGGGGACGTGGAGCGTCCCCGCCGCCCGGACCGTCCGCGAGCGCCCTCGGGGCGCCCCCGGGGTGCTGCTGTCCGAACCACGAGGCGCTCCCGGCATCTCTGCTGTGAGGTGCCACCACTTCCTCCTGTGGGGTGGGGATCAGTGGATACCCGAGGTGCGCGCCGCCGGAGTCAGCGCCCGCCCCGCCCGCTCGACGAGCAGGGTCATCTCATAGGCGACCAGGCCCAGGTCGCACTCCGCGGCGGCGAGCACCGCGAGGCACGAGCCGTCGCTGATGGACATGATGAGCAGCAGGCCGCGCTCCATCTCGACGACGGTCTGCGCGACGGCGCCGCCCTCGAAGACGCGGGCGGCGCCCTGGGTCAGGCTGGACAGTCCGGAGGCGATGGCCGCCAGCTGGTCGGCCCGGTCCGCCGGGAACCCGGCCGAGGCGGCCAGGGGCAGCCCGTCCGATGACACGACGATCGCGTGCGCGACATCCGGTACGCGGTTCGCGAAGTCAGTGATCAGCCAGTTGAGCTCGTTCACCGGTTGATTCATCTGCTCTCCAGTCCGTCCCAGCCTGAACGTCGGCCTTCCGCGTGGGGGGCGGCCGTCGGCCGAGTGTTCATAGTGACCTTATGGGGTTGAATGTCGCGAGAAGTGCGGATGATGCTAATTGATGGCTCATCCGTGATCTACGGCCGCCCTGCCCGCAGGGCTCCCGGGCCCGGCCGCGGCGGGTGCCGCGGTCGGCCGCACACACGCTGAGCACTAGTTCTCCTCGGACGGCTGGTCGCCGGCGCGGTTGCGCCCTTCACGGATCCCCTTCTGCAGGCCCGCGAAGCGGTTCCGCACGCGGTCCGCGGAGCGCGTCGGGATCTGCCGCACGTTCTCCGGCTGGGGAGCCGTACCCGGCACCAGGTTTGCCTTAGGAACGCGTTTTGGCAAGCCCGAGCTCGTGAGGCCGCCCGCGATCGGCTCGGCGGCGCTGCGCGCCGCCTTCCAGCCGCGGTCGGCGTCGGAGCGCCACTCGTCCTCGGTGCGGGCCGGGCGGGCGGGGGCGGCGGGCGCCGTCCCGCGCTCGGCGCCGCGGTCCACGCCCCCCGGGGCCGCCGGGCGGGCGTCCTCGGCGCGGGCGTGCGTGCCGGGGGCCGGCCGGGCCGCGCGCGGCGCGGCGGCGCCGTTGCCGTTGACGCGCGGGATCGGGCCGCTCTCGGGCTCGGACACCGGGCCGCCGGTGCGCCGGCGGAACCAGTTGGACTCGATCGCGTCGAAGATCGGCAGCGCCTCGGAGGAGTCCTCCGGGGACGGCGGGACGACCGTGTTCTGCCCGGCGCCGCCGCCGTAGCGGCGGGACAGGTAGGCGGTCGAGCCGTAGCCCTCGCGCGGGTCGGGGTCGGCGGGCCGCTGCCGGCCGTCGTCGGCCGACGGCCGGGCGGCGCCCCACACGTCGGTGGACGGCCGCTCGGGCGGCGCGTGCCAGGACCGGGTCTCCTCGACCGGGCGCGGCTCGGCGGTACGCCCGCCGGGGGCCGCACGGTCCTCTCCGGTCCTCGGGTCGCCGTGGCCGGCGGTGGTGTAGGGCGAGGCGGCCGGGGGCTCGGCACGGGGCGGCTCGGGCGCCGCGGGGGGCTCGGGCGCGCGCCGCGCCGGCGGAGCGGGCGGGGCGGGCGGTTCGGCGGGCGCCGGGCGGGAGTTCCACCCGGTGGACCACAGGTCCTCACCGCTGGGCGGGTGCTCGTCGGCGCGCCGGCCGGGGACCTCGGTCTCGGGGCGCGAGATGCCCGGGTTGCGCTTGGGCAGGTCGCCGTCGCCGCGCCGCCCGGAGGCCCAGACGTCGCCGGGCTCCGGCGGCGCCGGGTTGGCGGCCCACGCGGCCGTGGCCTCGGCGAAGGTGTCGGGGGTGGCGGGGGCCGCGCCCAGGGCGGGCGGACCCGCGGGGTCGACCGGGGTGATCAGCAGGTCCGGCGGGAACACCGCGGAGGCGACGATGCCGCCGTTGTGCGCCTCGGCCAGCCGCACCTGGATGCCGTGCCGGGCGGCCAGGCGGCTGACCACGAACAGGCCCATGCGGCGGGACACGCCGACGTCGATCACGGGCGGCTCGGCGAGCCGCTCGTTGGTGGCCGCGATCTCCTCCGGCGCCATGCCGATGCCGCTGTCGGTGACCTCGACCCGCACCCCGCCGCCGTCGAGCACCTGCGCGGTGACCGAGACCTGGGTGTCGTGGGAGGAGAACGAGGTGGCGTTCTCGACCAGCTCGGCGACGAGGTGGATGACGTCGTTCACCGGGCGGCCGAGGACGGAGATGTGCGAGGGGGCGCGGACGTTGACCCGGTCGTACTGCTCGACCTCGGAGATGGCGCCGCGCAGCACGTCGACCAGCGGGACCGGCTGCGCCCACTTGCGGGTGTTGTCCTGCCCGGAGAGGACCAGGAGGTTCTCGTTGTTGCGCCGCATGCGGGTGGCGAGGTGGTCGAGCTGGAACAGGTCCGACAGCCGGTCGGAGTCCTGCTCGCTCTGCTCCAGGCCGTCGATGAGGCGGAGCTGCCGCTCGACCAGGGTCTGGCTGCGGCGGGAGAGGTTGACGAACATCGCGTTGACGTTGCTGCGCAGGGCGGCCTCGTCGGAGGCCAGGCGCAGGGCCACCCGGTGGACCTCGTCGAAGGACCGGGCGACCTCGCCGATCTCGTCGCGGGAGGTGACGGGGATGGGGACGACGTCGACGTCCTCGGGCGCCGAGCTGGTCTCCTGCATCCGGCGGATGGAGCCGGGCAGGTCCTCCTCGGCGATGCGCATGGCGCCTTCGCGCAGCGAGCGCAGCGGCCGCACCAGCGACCGCACCACCAGCGAGGTGATGATGAAGACGGCGATGACGACGGCGAGCACCAGCAGGGAGTCCATGATGGCGCGGGTGAGCGCCCCGGAGCGCAGGTCGGCGGCCTGCCCCTCGACGGCGCCGGCCATCGAGCGCTCGACGTCCTCCATGCGCTCCAGGGCGGTGACGGCGACGTCCTGGTAGGTGGCGGCGTTGTCGTTCTCGGTGACGCCGGTGAGCGGCTGGTCGGTGCGGGCGCGCATCATCACGCGCAGCCGGGTGGTGGCCATCTGGCTGACCTCGACGCCGCTGAAGGTGCTGTCGAAGGTCTGCCGCTGCTCGGCGGTCGCGCTGCCGTTGAAGTTCTGGATCTCGTTGTCGTAGCGCGCCCGGCTGCTGTCGATCGCCTCCTGCACACCGCCCGACATCGAGCCGCGCATGAGCGAGTGCAGCATCAGCGCGGATTCGTAGGACAGCTGCTCGCGCGCCTTGCTCAGCGCGGTGAGGGCGCGGACGCTCTCGCGCAGCGGGGTGTCGTCGGTGTTCTCGGCGATGGTCTGGTTGAAGTCGGTGAGCGCGTTGATGACCTGCCGGTACTTGGTGACGGTCGGCAGCACGGTGACCCGGGTGCCCTGCACCTCCTCGCGCACGGTGTCGAGGCCGTCGAGGCTGTTGAGCATCGTCTGCAGCCGGTCGGCGGCCAGGGAGCTGCCGGGGTCGCCCAGTTCGGCGACGGCGTTGTCCAGGGCCTGCTGTGACTGCTTGGTCTCCTGGATCTGGTCCTGGAGGGAGCGGAGCAGGTCGGGCGAGCGCCGCTCGTAGTTCGGGTCGTCGGCGATGTAGGCGGCGCTGTAGAGCCGCTCACGGCCGAGCTGGTTGGCCAGCTCCACCACGGCCTGGCCGACGGCCGCCGTGGTCTCGATCCGCTCGTGCGTCACCGTGTTGACGATGTTCTCGTACACCCGCAGACCCGCCAGGAGGAGGGCGACCGCGGTGGGGATGACGATCAGAGCGACGAGCCGGGAGCGCACGCGCCAGTCGCGCGGCGCCCACCAGCGCTGGGTGCGCTTGGGGGTTCCGGCAGTGTCGGCCGGCGGCTCCGCGTAGCGGGCGTCGGCACCGTCTTCTGTCGCTCGTGTCGACACGGACCCTCGCAACCTTTCGTGTCACCGCCTCAGGTGATGGACGTTGACCCCCCAAGAGTGACCCCGCCCGGTCGGCCCGGCGTGCGGGCCGGGTGTACCGGGGGGTGGCCGTTCGACCGGCCTGCCGTACCACGGCGAGCGGCAGCGGAGGAAACGTGGGGAATCTCCGCGCCGGGGAACCGCCTCGAAGGGGGTGGGAGAGGCGTCGAGCACCATAAACCGTGAATGGTGCACGTGAGGTGGATAGCGTACCAATTCACACGGTGAGGTCGGCTCCGGCGGGAGACGGCATTCGGCAAGATCATTTCAACCGAATACCGGTTCACCACGCGTTTCACGCGATCTCGGTCTGATCTTGGCAGGGCGGATACCCGATTCGGAACCCCCCTCATCACATTTATAACTTTTCAAACACTCCGATGGCGATACGTGAGTGATCCACCTCCCTGTGTAACGATCGCTGGTGAACACGGGTTTCGGGGGGATCATCGTGGTTCACAGCCGTCACATGCGTCACCGCGCGCAACCGTCCCGTCGCCGGGGCCGCGCCGTTCCGGGCGCCGCGGCGGCGGCGCTCGCCCTGGCGCTGGGCGCCGCCGGAGCGGGCACCGCCCGCGCCGAGCCGGACGCCGTCGAGCAGAGCCGGCGCCAGGAGGACGCCTACGCGGCGTCGATCGGCGAACTGACCACCCGGCTCGCCGAGGTCCGGGCGGAGCTCGACGGGCTCCAGGCGAGCGCCGACGAGGCGATCCTGGCCTACGGCGACGCCGCCGACCGGCTCGGCGAGGCCGAGCGCGCGCACCGGTCGGCGGAGCGCGCCGCCGACCGCGCCGCCGAGCACCGCGAGGCCGCCCGCGGCGACGCCGCCCAGTACGCGGTCGCCGCCTACAAGGGCGGCGGCATCGGCCCCGCCGTCGCGTGGACGGCCGCGCGCGGCCCGCAGGAGGTGGTCGACCGCACGTCCTACCTGGACCTGCTCAGCGGCCGCCAGGACGACGTGCTGAACCGCGCCGACGCCTCCAGCGTCGCCGCCGACACCCTGGACGACCGCGCCGCCGACGCCGCCGCCGAGCAGCGGCGCGCCGCCGACGAGGCCGCCGACGCCAAGGACGAGGCGCTCGGCGCGGTCGCCGAGCAGCAGGACGCGCTGGCCGACATCCTCGCCGAGCAGTCCGAGCTGGAGCTGCGGCTGGCCGAGGCCCGCGACGACACCGAGGAGCTGGAGCGGCGGCGCGAGGCCGCGCTGGACCGCGCCAGCGCCGCCGCCGGCGGCACCGCGCAGGAGGCCGGCGGCGGCACCGCGGAGGCGGCGGAGGACGCGGGCGACGCCGCCCCGGCGGCCGCCCCCGGCTGCACGTCGTCGGGGACCGGCGGCTACGCCAACGGCCGGCTCCCCGACGAGGTCCTGTGCCCGCTGCCGCAGAGCGGCGAGCGGCTGCGCGCCGACGCGGCCGCCGCCTTCATCGAGCTGGACGGGGCGTTCCGCGAGCGGTTCGGCCGCCCGATGTGCGTGGCCGACTCCTACCGGCCGCTGCACGAGCAGGTGCGGCTGTTCCACGAGATGCGGGCGGGCATGGCCGCCGCGCCGGGCACCAGCACGCACGGGTGGGGCCTGGCCGTGGACCTGTGCGGAGGGGTCAACGTGCACGGGTCGGCCGAGTACACCTGGATGATGGCCAACGCCCCGGCGCACGGCTGGCACAACCCGCCCTGGGCGCGCGGCGGGTTCGAGCCCTGGCACTGGGAGTTCTCCGGCTGACCGCCCGGCTCCCGGGCGGCGCGCCGCCCGGGCCGGGCCGCCGGCGCGGGGCACGGCCCCCGGGTCAGGCCCCGGAGCCCACCCGCAGCTCGAACTCGCCGAGGCCGCCGGCGTCGATGTGCAGCTCCTCGCCGGGCTCCAGCAGCCGGGTCTCGGCGGGCAGCAGCGCGGCGGCGTCGCCGTGCGGCTCGGGCGCCCAGTCGGCGCCGCCGCCGATCTCGGCGGTGGCCAGCGGGGCGTCGTCGACGGAGGCGGTGACGGTCAGCCGCTCCCCGCCGAACTCCTCGGGGGTGACGATGGCGGGGCCCACGGTGAGGGCCACCGGGGCGCGCTCGGGGGTCCGCCACAGGCAGGCCGGCGCGTAGCCGGCGTGCCGGCCGGCGCCGAAGACCGCGACCACGCCGACGGTGGCCGTCGCGGCGGTGGTCCCGGCCGGAAGCGCGGTGCCGTCGTCGGTGCCGCGCACCAGCGCGGGGTCGAGCGCGGTCCAGGCGCCGTCCACGAGGGCGGGCACGGGGCCCGACGGGCGCAGCGGGGCGCACAGCCGGGTCTCGAACTCCACGATGATCTCGACCGGGGAGGCCAGCGCCCGCTGGCGGGCGTCGGCGAGCGCGGCGGGGCCGGCCGCGAGGAGCCCGGGGACGGTCTCGCCGCCCGGGTAGCCGAACACGCAGCCGTCGTCGATCACGCCCGGCCGCTCACCGCCCCCACTGGGCGACAGATAGGTGACCCAGCGCATGGCGCCTCCCCTCCCCGGTGGCGGCCCCTCCGGCCGCCGCCGACCGGCTCCACGGTATCGGTGCCGCGGACCCGGCCGGACCCGGCCCGCACCCCGCCGACCGGCCCCGACGGGGCGGGTCAGCCGACCGCCACGTGCAGGTGCTCCTTGCCGGTCCCGGCGCACATGCGGCACTCCTCGCCGACCCGCCGCCAGGTGATCATGCCGTCGCCGTCCTGCACCGGCATCTCGGGCCGCCACCACCCCGACCCGCCGCAGTAGTGGCAGGCGAGGTCGTCGCGCCCGCACCACGGGCAGTCGGGCAGGGCGCAGCACGCGCGCGTCCCGGTGTCCATGTGTTCCCGCTCCCTCCCGGCGGCCGCCCCGGGCCGCCGCGCCCCTGCGCGGACGTGCCCAGGGTGGCACAGCGGGTGACGGCCGTCCAGCGGCCCGGCCGCGCGCCGCCGGGCCGTCCGGGCGGCCGCCGCCCGGTCAGCCGGACTGCCGGATCACCAGGTGGGGGTCGAGGATGAGCCGGGTGGAGGCCGCGGCCCCCGGGATGACGGTGTCGGTGAGCACGCGCGCCATCTCCCCGCCCATGCGCTCGGTGGGCTGGTGCACGGTGGTCAGCGGCGGGTCGCTGTGGGACGCGAAGCTGGAGTCGTCGTAGCCGATGACCGCCACGTCCTCGGGGATGCGCCGCCCGGCCGCGCGCAGCACCCGCATGGCGGCCAGCGCCATCGGGTCGGAGGCGACGAACACCCCGTCGAGGTCGGGGACCGCGTCCAGCAGGCGCCGCATGGCGGCCTCGCCGCTCTCGAAGCTGAAGTCGCCGAAGGCGACCAGGTCGTCCCGCAGCGGCCGGCCGGCGTCGCGCAGCGCCTTGCGGTAGCCCTCCAGCCGGTCCTCGCCGGCCCCCATGTCGTGCGGGCCGGCGACCGTGGCGATGCGCGTCCGCCCGGTCTCGATGAGCCGGCGGGTGGCGGTGCAGGCACCGCCGACGTTGTCGATGTCGACGTAGTGCACCGGGTTGCGGGTCTGCCACTGCGGGCGGCCGCCGATGACGCACGGCACGCCCGCGTCGGCGAGCCGGTCGGGCAGCGGGTCGTCGCGGTGCAGCGACACCAGCAGCACCCCGTCGACGTGGTGGCCGGTCAGGTAGTCGCCGAGCCGGTCGTGCTCGTCCGTGGAGCGCGCGGTGGTGAGCATGAGCTGGAGCTCGCGCTCGTTGAGCACCGCGCTGACCCCCCGGACGACATGGGCGAAGAAGGGCTGCGCGAACAGCCGGTCGTCGGGCTCGGAGACGACGAGGGCGATGGTGTCGGTGCGCCGGGTGACCAGGGTGCGGGCCGCGTGGTTGGGCACGTAGCCCAACTCGGCGATCGCGGTGCGCACGGCCTCGCGCGTGGCCGGGCTCACCTGCTCCGACCCGTTGATGACGCGCGACACCGTGCCCCGCCCGACCCCCGCCCGCGCCGCCACCATCTCCAGCGTCGGCCGTCGGTCACCGTTCATCCTGCACCTTCCCCGTTCTTCCCCGTACCGCGCGCGCCCCGCCGCGCGCCCTTCCCCACCATTACACCGCTAGCGCGGCAGCTCCCCGGTCCGCGCGACCCTGGCGTACCAGTGCCCGCTGTCCTTGATCCGGCGGGTCTGGGTCTCGTAGTCGACGTGCACCAGCCCGAACCGCTGGGAGTAGCCGAAGGCCCACTCGAAGTTGTCGAGCAGCGACCACGCGAAGTACCCGGCCATGGGCACCCCGGCCTTCATCGCCTCCCGCACGGCGCGCAGGTGGGAGTCGAAGTAGGCGATCCGCTCCGGGTCGTGGACGGCGCCGTCCTCGGCGACCTCGTCGGGGTAGGCGGCCCCGTTCTCGATGACGTACAGCGGCACCCGGGCGGTGTCGGACAGCCGGGTCAGGACGTCGTACAGGCCCGTGGGGTCGACCTCCCAGCCGATGCCGGTCCGCGGCAGGCCGCGCAGCACGAACCGCACGTCGTCGCAGCCGACGTAGGAGGTGCTGTCGCCGCCGCCGGTGACCGTCGCCGGGTCCAGGCCGGCGTCGGAGGCGGCGATCCAGTGCGGGGTGTAGAAGTTCACGCCGACCAGGTCGACCGGCGCGGAGGTGACGGCGAGGTCGCCGTCGCGCAGGAACGCGAAGTCGGTGATCTCCCGCAGGTCCTCGCGCACGTCCTCGGGGTAGGTGCCGCGGAACAGCGGGTCGTCGATGACGCGGTTGCGCACCCCGTCGGCGCGCCGGGTGGCGGCGAGGTCGGCGGGGGTGGGCGAGTTGGGCCGCAGCGTGGTCGGGTTGAGCACCAGGCCGACGCGGCGGGCCGTGCCCGCGCCCTGCCCCTCGCGCAGCACCGCCGTCGCCAGGCCGTGGCCGAGCAGCAGGTGGTGGCAGGCGGCGAGCGAGGCGGCGGGTTCGCGGCGCCCGGGCGCGTGGATGCCCCCGGCGTAGCCGAGGAACGCCGCGCACCACGGCTCGTTGAGGGTGGTCCAGCAGGAGACGCGGTCGCCCAGGGCGTCGCGCATGACCGCCGCGTACTCGGCGAACCGGTAGGCGGTGTCGCGCTCGGGCCAGCCGCCGGCGTCCTCCAGCGCCTGCGGCAGGTCCCAGTGGTAGAGCGTCGCCCAGGGGTCGATGCCCGCCTCCAGCACGGCGTCGACCAGGCGGTCGTAGAAGTCGATCCCGGCCCGGTTGACCGGTCCGCGCCCGTCGGGCATGATCCGCGGCCAGGCGATGGAGAACCGGTAGGCGCCGATCCCCAGTTCGCCCATGAGGGCGACGTCCTCGGGGTAGCGCGTGTAGTGGTCGGCGCCCGGCTCGCCGGTGTCGCCGTTGAGCACGCTGCCGGGGGTGGCGGAGAAGGTGTCCCAGATGCTGGGGCCGCGGCCGTCGGCCGTGGTGTGGCCTTCGATCTGGAAGGCCGAGGTGGAGGCCCCCCAGAGGAACCCCGGGGGGAAGCGCACGGCTTCGGGGTCGGCCGCGGCCTGTTCGGCGACGGCGGACGTGGGTGTCTGAGTCACGCTTTGATCGCACCTTCCATGATCCGGCCGACGAGCTGGCGGCCGAGCACGATGAAAATGATCAGCAGGGGCAGGGTGGCGAAGGTCGCGCCGGTGAACATCAGCGCGAAGTCGCGGGAGTAGGCCGATTCGTTGAGCTGGTTGATCGAGAACTGCACCGTCGGGTTGTCCGGGGTGAGCACGGCCAGCGCCCAGATGAACTCGTTCCACGTCTGCATGAAGGTGAGCAGGCCCAGGACCACCATGGCCGGGCGCAGCGCGGGCAGCACGACGCTCCAGTAGACGCGGAAGGTGGAGCAGCCGTCGATGCGCGCGGCCTCGATCAGTTCGTCGGGCACGGTCTGCAGGACGTACTGGCGCATCATGAACACGCCGAACCCGCTGACCATGAACGGGACGATGACCGACTGCAGTTCGCCGCGCCAGCCGAACCAGTCCATCATGATCAGCAGCGGGATGATGCCCACCTGCACCGGGACGGCCATGGTCACGACCACCGCGACCGTGAAGAAGGTCCGGCCGGCGAACTTGAGCTTGCCCAGGGCGAACCCGGCGAGCGAGCAGAAGAACACCACCGACACCGACACCACGGTGGAGGCGATCAGCGAGTTCAGCAGGCCCGTGGTGAAGTTCGCCGTCGAGTTCGCGAACAGCCGCTCCATGTTGCCGAGCAGGTCGCCGCCGGGCAGCACGGCCGGGGGCCACTGCGAGGCCGCGGCGCTGTCGCGGGTGGCGATGACGAACATCCACCACATCGGGAAGATGGACGTGATCACCGTGAGGATGAGCGCGAGGTAGGTCAGCGGCGTGGCCTCGCGCATCTCGCGGAGCCGGCCGCGGCGGCGCGGCGCGCGGCCGCCCCCGGGCGCCGGCGCCGGAGCGGGTGCGATCGTGGTCGCGGTCATCAGGCCCCCTTGATCCGGCTGGAGATCAGCGTGTTGACCAGGCCGAGCACCACGACCAGGACGAACAGCACCCAGGCGATCGCCGACCCGTAGCCGTAGTTGCCGTAGCGGAACGCCTCCTGGAAGACGAGCATCATCACCGTCTGGAACTGGCCCTGCGTGCCGCCCGCCATGTTGCCGCCGGTGTCGAAGATGGCCGGCTCGGTGAAGAGCTGCATCTGCCCGATGGTGGAGATGATGACGGTGAAGATGATCGTCGGCCGCAGCATCGGGATGGTGATCTGGAAGAACTGGCGCAGGCGCGAGGCGCCGTCGAGCGAGGCGGCCTCGTAGACGTCCTTGGGCACGGCCTGCATGGCGGCGAGGTAGATCAGCGCGTTGTAGCCGGTCCAGCGCCAGTCGATCATCACGGCGATGGCGACCCAGGAGAAGTACTTGTCGCCGCGCCAGTTGATCGGGTCGAACCCGAGGTAGCCGAGCGCCTGGTTGATGAGCCCGAACTCCGAGCCGAAGAGCTGGCTGAACACGATGGCCAGCGCGGCGATGGAGGTGATGTAGGGCAGGATCAGCGTCATCCGGAACGCGGACTGGCCGCGGATGCGCCGGTTGAGCACGTCGGCGAGGGTGAGCGCCAGCAGCAGCTGCGGGACCACCGCGATGAGGAAGATGCCGAGGGTGTTGTACAGCGCCAGCCAGAACTTGGCGTCGGTGGCGAGCCGCACGTAGTTGTCGAGTCCGATGAAGCCCTCGTTGCCGCCGATGAGGCTCCACTCGTGGAGCGACACCCAGACGGTGTAGAGGAGCGGGAACAGGCCGAAGACCCCGAACAGGACGAAGAACGGGGCGATGAACAGATAGGGCGAGCCCTTCACGTCGAGCCGTGACATCAGGGTCCCGCGGTTCCGGCCCGGCCGGCGCCCGGTGGCGGTGGCGGCCGGCCGGGGGTCCGCGCTGCGGGCGGACGGTGGGGCGCCGTGCTCGGTGGAGGTCACGTCGCGATCCTTTCGGTTGGGGGGCGTGGAGAAGGCGGCCCGGCTCCGGCGGGATGGGAGGAGGGGTCCCCCGCCGGTGGGAGTGGCCGGGCCGCCGGGTCTCTCCGCGGTCAGCCCTCGCCCGTGGCCCGCTCGGCCTCGCCGACGGCCGTGTCCCAGGCCTCGTCCGGCGACGCCTGGCCCTGCTCCACCGACTCCAGCGCGGCGCGGAAGGCGTCGTCGATGGCCTGGGTGTCGGGGCCGTAGTAGACCGGCTCCAGCTCCATGGCGGAGGGGACGTAGATCTCACCGACGGGGGCGTCGTTGAAGTACGGGCGGGTGAAGGACTGGACCTCTTCGCTCTCCAGCGCCTCGGGCGAGGAGGGCAGGGTGTTGACCGCGTTCCAGGTCGAGAGCTGGCCCTCGGGGGCGGTCAGGAACTCCGCCAGGGCGGCCGCCTCCTCGGGGTGCTCGCTCTGCTCCGGGACGGCCAGGAACGAGCCGCCCCAGTTGCCGCTGCCGCCGGGCACCGCCGCGACGTCCCAGCGGCCCTCGCCGGCGTCGCCCGCGGTGCTCTCGATGTGGCCGAGCATCCACGCGGGGCAGGGCAGGGTGGCGAAGGTGTTGTTCTGGATGCCGGCGTTCCACTCGTCGGACCAGATCGGCAGGCTGGCGGAGAGGCCGGCCTCCGACATGGCGGTGACGGTGTCGAAGGCGGCGCGGGTGGTGTCGTTGCTCTCCAGCACCAGCTCGCCCTGCTCGTCCTGGTAGACGGCGCCGCCGGCCTGCGCGGAGACGGCGCGGAAGTAGGGCTGGATGGTGGAGACGAAGGAGGCGCCGGTGTCGGCCTCCATGAACTCCTCACCGGTGGAGATGAACTCCTCCCACGTCGGCCAGAGCTCGCCCACCTCCTCGCGGTCGGTGGGCAGGCCCGCGTCCTCGAAGAGCTGCACGTTGTAGCAGACGCCCATGCTGCCGATGTCGGTGCCGAGGCCGACGAGCTTGCCGTCGGGGGTGTGCCCCTGCTCCCACTTCCAGGCGAGGAAGTTCTCCTCCAGCTCGGCGCCGCCGTGGTCGTTCAGGTCGACGAACCGGTCGTCCTGGGCGATGAACTGGGCGATGTTGGCCTCTTCGATCGCGACCACGTCGCCGGCGCCGCTGCCCGAGGCGATGTTCTGCTGGAGCTGCGGGGTGTAGTCGGCCGTGTCGACGATGTTGCGTTCCTCGACCGTGATCCCCGGGTTCTCCTCCTCGAAGGCGGCGATGCGGTCCTCGAAGCCCATCACCCCGAAGGTGTCGAGCACCAGGGTGACCTCGCCGCCGTCCTCACCTCCGCCTCCGCCGCAGGCGGTGGCGAGGAGGACCGCGCCTCCGCCCACGATCGCGGCGACCGCTCGGGCACCGCGCACACGCTTAGTCATCATGCGACCCCTTAACATCCTGGAGAAGTCCATCCGATCGCGTCCCGGTACCCCTGTGTGGGAGCGCTCCCACGAGTGAACTGGCTCACCAAGCGCGAGTCAATCCCCGGACACCGGGCCGAGATTCAACCGTTACCGGGAGCCGCCGTGATACGCAGTGTCACGGCCCCCGGACACACGGCGGCGGGGCGCCCGCACCGCGTGCGGGCGCCCCGCCGAGGTGCGGGCGCGGGCCGTCGGGGACGGCCGGGCGGGTCGCGGCGGCCGGTCAGTCCTCCAGCGGGATCACGACGCCGTCCCACTGCTCCTCCATGAAGGAGCGCACCTCCTCGCTGTGCAGCAGCTCGTTCAGCGTGGCGATCGCCTCGTTGTCGGCGTCGTCGGCGGCCACCACCAGGCCGTTGCCGTAGGGGTTGTCCTCGGTCTCCTCCCAGGCGAGGGCGTTGGCGGACTCCGCCAGCCCGGCCTCCAGCGCGTAGTTGCCGTTCACCACCGCCGCGTCGACGTCGGCCAGCGAACGGGGCAGCTGCGCCGCCTCGACCGGGACGATCTCCAGGTCGCGCGGGTTGTCCTCGATGTCCTGCTCCGAGGCCGAGTCGCCGGCGCCCTCGGCCAGGGTGATGAGGTCGTTGGACTCCAGCAGCTTCAGCGCGCGGCCCATGTTGGAGGCGTCGTTGGGCACGCCCACCTGCGCGCCGTCCTCCAGGTCGGCCAGGTCGGTCAGCGACTCCGAGTACAGGCCGAACGCCTCCAGGTGGACGTTGCCGATCCACTCCAGGTCGGCGTCGGGGTTGCCGGCCTCGTACTCCTCCAGGAACGGCACGGTCTGGAAGTAGTTGGCGTCGATCTCGCCCTCGGCGAGCGCCGCGTTCGGCTGGTTGTAGTCGGTGAACTCGACCACCTGGACGTCGAGGCCGGCGTCGGCGGCCAGCTCGTCCTGCACGAACCGCAGCACCTCGGCGTGCGGAACGGGGGTCGCCCCGACGCGCAGGGTGGTCAGCTCACCGCCGCCGGGGTTCTCCTCCTCCGCCGCCTGCTCGCTGGGGCTGCCGCAGGCGGCCAGCGCCGCGGTCAGCACCGTCGCTCCGAGAATCCCCCATGTCTTGCGCACGTCCGTGCTCCTTCGTTGTCGTACTCGTGTGGTCGGTCGGGTCGCGGGGCCGCGTCAGCGGCGGGACAGGCGGCGGATCAGCAGGTCGCCCAGGCTCTGCGCGGCCTGCACGATGAGGACGAGCAGGATCACGGTCGCCCAGAGGTAGTACTCGTCGAAGCGCTGGTAGCCCTGGCGGATGGCGATGTCGCCCAGTCCGCCGCCGCCGATCGCCCCGGCCATGGCGGAGTAGGAGATCAGCGCGACGACGGTCATCACCAGCCCGGCGATGAGGCCGGGCAGCGCCTCGGGCAGCAGCACCCGGCCCACGATGGTGATCTTGCGGGCGCCCATGGCGTGCGCGGCCTCGATGACGCCGCGGTCCACCTCGCGCAGGGAGGTCTCGACCAGCCGGGCGAAGAACGGGATCGCGCCGATGCTCAGCGGGACGATGGCGGCCGTGGGGCCGAGGGTGGTGCCGGTGAGCAGCCGGGTCAGCGACAGCACCGCCACCATCAGGACGATGAAGGGCAGCGACCGGCCGACGTTGACGATCGCGCCGAGCACCGCGCGCACCGCGGGCGCGGGGGTCAGCCCGCCCCGGTCGGTGGTCACCAGCAGCACGCCCAGCGGCAGCCCCGCCAGGAGGGTGACCACGGTCGCCCACAGGACCATGTACAGGGTGTCGAGGGTGCCCAGCCACAGCTCCGGCCACATCTCGGGCCAGCGCTCGGCCAGTTCCGCGGTCCAGCTCATCGCGCGGTCACCTCCTCGACCAGCAGGCCCTTGCCGCTGAGGTAGTCGAGCGCGGCCGCCCGGTTGGCGCCGCGCACCTGCACGTTCAGCCGGCCCACCGACCGGCCCGCGACGTCCTCGACGGCGCCGCCCAGCACGTTGACGTCGACGTCGAACCGGCGCGTCAGCTCCGACATCAGCGGCTCGTCGGAGGCGTGGGTGTAGGTGAGGGCGACGGTGTCGGGCGCCTCGGTGGCGGGCAGCGGGAACAGCGAGCGCGCCAGCCGCGAGCCCGGGGTGGCGAGGAGGTCGAGCACCCGGCCGGACTCGGTGAAGTGCCCGGACTCCATGATCGCCGCGGAGTCGCAGATCCGCTTGATCACGTCCATCTCGTGGGTGATCAGCAGGATGGTCAGGCCCAGCTCCCGGTTCAGCTCGCGCAGCAGCTCCAGGATGGAGGTGGTGGTGGCCGGGTCCAGGGCCGACGTCGCCTCGTCGCTGAGCAGCACCTTGGGGCGCGGCGCCAGGGCGCGGGCGATGCCGACGCGCTGCTTCTGCCCGCCGGACAGCTGCGCGGGGTAGGCGCGGGCCTTGTCGGAGAGGCCGACCAGGTCGAGGAGTTCGGCGACCCGGCGGCGGCGCTCGGCCGCGCCGACGCCGGCGATCTCCAGCGGGAAGGCGACGTTGCCGGCGACCGTCCGCGAGGAGAGCAGGGCGAAGTGCTGGTGCACCATGCCGATGCCGCGGCGCGCCTCGCGCAGCCGGCGGCCGCGGAGCGCGGTCACCTCGTCGCCGTCCACCCGGACGGTGCCCGCGGTGGGGCGCTCCAGCAGGTTGACGCAGCGCAGAAGGGTACTCTTTCCGGCTCCGCTCTGGCCCACCACGCCGAAGACCTCGCCCTGGCGGACGTGCAGGTCGACCCCGTCGAGGGCGACGACCTCGCGCTTCTTCAACCGGTAGACCTTGCGCAGGCCCACAGCGTCTATCACGGGAATCCTCAATGCTCGGTGCGGTCCGCGCGGCACGGTGCGCGGGGGCGGCGGCCCGGCGCAGGCCCACGTCAGAGCGTACGGACCGGTCGGCCGGGGGAAGGGGGGCGACGCGCCAGGCGGCGGGGCGGCGGCGCGGCCGCGCTGAGGGCGGACGTGATCAGCGGCACAGGGGACAGCGGCCGCCGGCCGGGCCGCGCCCCGAGGGGCGGCACCGGCGTCCGCCGCGCATCGACGCGGGGGAGGCGGGTACGTCACCGCGATGTACAGAGTCCACGAAGGCACCTAATCATACCGATTCAGTGGATTAAGCCGTGAACTGCGAAAATCACGAGTAATGTTCGCCACATCGGCGGCGGACGGGGCCCGGCGGACCGCCGACCGGACCGCCCGGCGGGCGGCTCCGGCGGCCCCGCGCCCCCGGGGGACGGGGCCGCGGCCCTAGACTCGGCACCGGCCGCACGCCGGCGCGGAGTGGCAAAGGGGGCGCCGCCTCCCCTAGCCTGCCTCAGGCGACCCGACGCACGGCGCCCGCCGGGCCCGGCCCCGCTCCCCCTCCGCGGCCGGACGACCGAACTACGTGCCGCGAGGCCGGCGCCCCCTCCGGCCCGCCTCGCGCCAGAGGAGCGACAGCAGGTGGATCCCGAACGCATGACCGGGAAGTCCGACTTCGCCGACTTCTGGGCCCCCGACCCCCCGTGCCGGGAGCCCCGGCCGGTGTTCGGCCCCGTGTCCCGCCTGCGCGGCGGCGCCGCCGCGCTGGCCGCCGCCGTCGCGGCCGCGACGACCCTGGTGCCCGCCCCCGCGGCGGCCGCCCCCGTCCCCATGGAGCCGCGGGAGAGCCTGGACGAGCTGCTGGAGCGCTCCGAGGGCCTGAGCGACGAGTACCACCGCGACCTGCTCGACATGGAGGCGGTGATCGAGGACGCCGAGAACGCCGCCGAGCGCGCCGACGCCACCCGCGCCGACGTGGACGACGCCCAGGAGCAGGTCCGCCGGCTCGCCGTTGCCAGCTACACCAGCGGCGGCATCGACCCCTCCCTGACCCTCTTCGTCGAGGAGGACCCGCAGGACGTCATCGACCAGGCGCAGCTCGTGGAGCACCTGTCCAACGCCAACCGCGACAAGGTCGAGCAGTTGGAGGAGGCGATCGAGCGCGACGAGAAGGCGCAGGAGAACGCCGACGAGAAGGTCGACGTCGTCCGCGCCGACCTGGACGAGCTGGAGGCGGAGCGCGAGGACGTCCAGGGGCTCATCGCCGACTTCCCCGAGCAGGAGATGGGCGGGCGGTACAACATCACCCCGCGCACCGAGCAGATGCGCGAACTGGTCATCGAGGAGTTCGGCGAGAGCCCCGAGAACGGCGGTGTGGGCTGCTACCGGCCCGATGGCGGCTGGGTGGTCGGCGAGCACCCCAAGGGCCGCGCCTGCGACTTCATGGTGAACCCCGACGGGCAGATGCCCACCGAGGAGCAGGGCGAGCGCGGCGACGCCATCGCCCAGTGGGCGATGGACAACGCCGAGCGGCTCGGCATCTGGTACATCATCTGGCGCCAGCGCATCTGGTACGTCGACAACCAGCAGTGGCGGCAGATGAACGACCGCGGCAGCATCACCGAGAACCACTTCGACCACGTGCACATCTCGATGCTCTGACCGCCGGGGGCGGCGCGGCCGCCCCGGATCAGCCGCCGGTGAGCACCGGCCCGTACACGAGGGCGGCGCACCCGGCCACGAGGGCCAGCACGGCGGCCACGGCCAGGACGAAGACGGTCCACGCGAGCGGGCCGGAGCGGTCTCCGCCCCGGCGGCGGTGGGGGATCGGCACGGCGCGGCCCTCCTCGCCGCCGCACGGCCGCCGGGGGCCGCGGCGGCCCGGCCCCCCTCCATGCTGCGCGCCGGCGACCGCTTCCGGTCGCCGGCGCGCATTGCGATCCGGCAACGATCACCCGGGCCGGCCCGCCGCGCACCCGGGTGAGCAGGGCCGCCGCGCGCCCCTCCCGGCCCGCCGGATGGCCGCGACGGAACATTCACACCACGAAATGGTGACGATCCATGACGTTCCACTCCGAAGAAGGCGCTCAGGGGACACACTCGGAAGTTAGGATTTCATTTCCCGACCCCCGGTGACGGGACGCGGCGACCCCCCAACGGTTCCGCGCCCCGGGCGCGGGGGGCGCAGCGGCTCTTCCGAGATCGTCCGCCCGCGGTGGCCCCGCGGTCGCTCCGGCGTCGACATCGACCGGGTGCGATGCGCGTGGCCGCGCGGACCGATCCGCGGGAGTGCCATTCGGTCGGAACCGGATACGCGCCGACGCGCGTCTCACGATCACAGGTACCGCGATCACCAGGTACGCAGCCGGCGCGAGGGGAGCCATGAGCGACAACGGACCCTACACACAGCCACCGCAGTTCCCGCAGGACGGCGGGGGCGACTCGGGTGGGCAGCCGCCCTACGGCGGGGGCTACGGCCAGCCAGGACCCGATCAGGGTGGGGCCCCCCAGTACGGGAGCGGCCCGTACCAGGCGCCCTACGGGGGCGACCCCGGCACCGGGGGCCAGCCGGGCTACGGCCCGGGGTACGGCCCCGGCCAGCCCGGCCCCGGCGGGCCGCAGTTCCAGCAGCCGCAGGAGCAGCAGATGTTCTCCGGCGGCCAGCCCCCCTACGGCCCCGGCCCGGGCGGCCCGGCGGGCTTCCCCGCCCCGGCCCCCAAGAAGAGCAACGCCACCCTCCTCGTCGTGATCGCGGGCCTGGCCGTCATCGGCGTCCTCGCCGTCGCGGTGGTCGTGGTGCTGTTCCGCTCCGGCGGTGAGGAGGCGCCGCCGACCGCGGGCACCTCGCCCGAGGCGTCGGCCCCGCCGGCCGAGGAGGGGGAGACCGAGGCTCCGGTCGAGGGCGCCCAGCAGGGCCCGCCCTACACCCTGCCCGAGGACCCCTGCGCCACCTTCCCCGAGTCCAAGCTCGAGGAGTACGGCCTGGAGGACGGCAGCAAGAGCCTCACCGACTCCTCGTCGAGCTGCAGCTGGTACCTGGAGGGCGAGGGCGACACCTACGGGTCGATGTCCCTGGCCTACTCCACCCCGTACTCCGGGTCGGACTCGGTCGAAGGGGCGACGGAGG
This sequence comes from Nocardiopsis trehalosi NBRC 14201, assembly GCF_001552555.1. Lineage (GTDB taxonomy): Bacteria > Actinomycetota > Actinomycetes > Streptosporangiales > Streptosporangiaceae > Nocardiopsis_B > Nocardiopsis_B trehalosi. The sequence goes on from NZ_BCRK01000025.1 coordinate 37,537, forward strand.
ACTTCCAGTCCAACGTCGACTACAGCACCGACGAGAGCGGCGACTTCACCGAGCGCACCGTGCACGAGAACGAGGACGTCAACCTCGGCGACGAGGCCAAGCTGGTCTTCGCCACCGAGAACCTCATCGGCACCAACGACTCCGTCGCCACGATGCTGATCCGCAAGGAGAACATCAACATCGAGCTGCGGTACTCGATGTCGCCCGGCCTGGGCGCCACCGAGGAGGACCCGGCCCCGCTGGAGTTCTCCGACGTCGAGGGCATGATGAACGACCTCGGCCAGCAGTCGCTGAACGTCCTGGGCGGCTGACGCCGCCGGGGCGGCGCCCCGGACGGCCGACGGCGTGACACGAGAAGGGGGCGGGCCCGCGGGCCCGCCCCCTTCCGCGTGCGGCGGGGCGGCGCGGCCGGGCCGCGCCGCCCCCGGGTCAGCCGGCCAGGTCGGCGCGCACCCGGCGGGCCGCCTCGACCATGTTCCGCAGCGCCGGCTCGACCTGCGCGTAGTCGCGGGTCTTCAGCCCGCAGTCGGGGTTGACCCACAGCCGCGCCGGGTCGACGGCCCGCAGCGCGCCGCGCAGCGCCGCCTCGATCTCCTCCACCGAGGGCACGCGCGGGGAGTGGATGTCGTACACCCCCGGGCCGATGCCGCGCCGGTACCCGGCCTCGGCGAGGTCGTCCACCAGCTCCATGTGCGAGCGGGCGGCCTCGACGCTGGTGACGTCGGCGTCCAGCGCCTCGATCGCGCCGACGATGCGGCCGAACTCGGAGTAGCACATGTGGGTGTGCACGGTCGTGCCCGCCGCGGTGCCCGAGGTCGCCAGCCGGAACGACCCGATCGCCCACTCCAGGTAGGCGGCGTGCCGGTCGCGGCGCAGCGGCAGCAGCTCGCGCAGCGCCGCCTCGTCCACCTGCACGTGCCGGATGCCCGCGCGCTCCAGGTCGGCGATCTCGTCGCGCAGGGCCAGGGCCACCTGGCGCGCGGTGGCGCCGAGCGGCTGGTCGGTGCGGACGAAGGACCACGCGAGCATGGTCACCGGTCCGGTGAGCATGCCCTTCACCGGCCGGTCGGTGCGCGACTGGGCGTAGGTGGTCCAGCCGACCGTGATCGGCTCCGGGCGGGCGACGTCGCCGTAGAGGATGGGCGGGCGCACGCAGCGCGTCCCGTAGGACTGCACCCACCCGTGCTCGGTGGTGGTGAACCCGGCCAGCCGCTCGGCGAAGTACTGCACCATGTCGTTGCGCTCGGGCTCGCCGTGCACGAGGACGTCCAGGCCGATGTCCTCCTGGAGGGCGATGACCCGGTCGATCTCGGCGCGCATCCGCCGCTCGTACTCCTCGGTGCCGATGCGGCCCGCCCGGTGGTCGGCGCGGGCCCGGCGCACGTCCGCGGTCTGCGGGAAGGAGCCGATGGTCGTGGTGGGCAGCGGCCGCCCGCCGCCGGCGGCGGCCACCCGCTCCTCGAACCCGGCGCGCGGGCGCCCCTCCCCCAGCGCGTCCAGCCGGGCGCGCACCCGCTGGTCGAGGAACGCGGCGGGGACCGGGCCCGGGGCGTGCCCGGCGCCCTCGGGCAGGGCCCCCTCGGTGAGGGCCCGGCCGATCAGCACGATCTCGTCCAGCTTCTGCCGGGCGAACGCCAGCCGCTCCCGCAGCAGGGGGTCCAGGCCGGTCTCGGCGCCGAGGTCGAGCGGCACGTGCAGCAGCGAGCAGGAGCCGCCGACGACCACCCGCCCGGCCAGGCCCAGCAGCGGGGTGAGCCGGGCCAGCACCGCGGGGATGTCGGTGCGCCACACGTTGCGGCCGTCCACCACGCCCGCCACCAGGGTCTTGGCGCCCAGCCCGGAGACGCGGACGAGGTCGTCCACCGACTCCGGCCCGGCCACCAGGTCCAGGCCGATCCGCTCGACCGGCGACGCCTTGAGCACCTCCAGCGCGTCGGGGCCGATCGCGCCGAAGTAGGTCGACACCAGCAGCTCCGGCCGGTCGGCGGCGCCGCCCAGCACGTCGTAGGCGCGGCGCAGGGCGGCGGTCTCGGCGCCGCCCTCGTCGGTGGCCAGGACCGGCTCGTCCAACTGCACCACGCCCGCCCCGGCGGCCTTCAGCCGGGCCAGCAGCTCGGCGTAGGCCGGCAGCAGGTCGTCCAGCAGGTCGAGCGGGCGCCAGCCCTCGGGGGCGCCGGGCGCGGCCTTGGCCAGCAGCAGGAAGGTGAGCGGGCCGACGAGCACGGGCCGGGTCTCGACGCCGAGCCCGCGGGCCTGCACGTACTCCGACAGCGGCTTGCCGCCCGCCAGGTGCGGCCGGGTGTCCGGGCCCAGCTCCGGCACCAGGTAGTGGTAGTTGGTGTCGAACCACTTGGTCATCTCCAGCGGCGGGACGCCCTCGGTGCCCCGCGCCATGGCGAAGTAGGTCCGCAGCTCCGCCTCGCGCCCCTCGGCGCCGTCGGCCGCCGCGCGGAACCGCTCGGGCACCGCGCCGAACAGCACGGCGGTGTCGAGGACGTGGTCGTAGTAGGAGAACGTGTTGGACGGGATCTCCTCGATCCCGGCGTCGCGCAGCTCCGTCCAGACGCCGCGGCGCAGCCGGGCGCCCACCGCGTCGAGTTCGGCGGCGGGGATGTCCCCCGCCCAGTACGCCTCGGCGGCCCGCTTCAGTTCGCGGGCGGGTCCGATGCGCGGGTATCCGTGGACGGTGGTGGTCATCGGGCCCCACCGCCGGTGGTCGTGCGTGCTCGCATGGCGTCGTCTCTCCCTCGTCGATCGGCCTGGTCGTCCGGCGACCGGAGGGAGCGCGGGTGAGGGCACGCCGCGGCGAGCCCCGGGCCCTCCCTCGGGGCGCGCGGACCACCGCGGACGCGTGGGCGTCCACGGGCGGTCGGCAGGTATTCGGACTCGCGGGCACGGGCGCGGCCGAGCCGCGCCCTCCTAGTGGCCGTCGCTTCCCAGGCGGACGCCCAGTGCTGTTGACGGCTGTCGTTCCCGCTCACCGCTGCGGGGCAGTCCCGGATTCGCACCGGGTTCCCTCTTGCGACACGCGCGGCGAAAGGCCGCGCGGTACCGACCGCGGTGCCAGTATAGGGAGGTGGTCCGCCCGTGCCCCCGGTCGGCCCGTGCCGCGCGGCGCGGGGCACGCCCGCACCGGGTTTCCCGTCCCATGACGCCCGCCCGTCCTCGACGTGGTCATCGCGGCCGTAGGCTCGTTCCCGGACCGATGCGCGATCGATACCGGGAGCGCCGAACCGGCGGCGCCCCGCGCTCGCCGAACTCCGCGAGACCGCACACTCCACAGACGTGAAAGACGCTTCTCCCTTGACGAACGAGTCCACCGGCTCCGCTGTGCCCGCCGTCCGCCGCGCCTCTCCGCCCGGCGCGACCGCCCCGCCGCGCCTGCTCGCCGCGGTCGCCGCGGTCGTGCTGGCGGTGAGCGCCTGCTCCTCCGGCGGCGGCCCCGGCCCCGACAACGAGGACGGCCCCGAGCGGCCCACCGGTCCCGCCGACGAGCTGACGGCCGTCGACCCCGCCGAGGTGCCCGGCGTCGAGGAGCGCACCGACGGCGAGGACGACGGCGACGTCGCGGTCGACGTCGCCTACCCGGCCGTACCCGGCGCCGACCCGCTCACCGAGCGCCTGGGCGAGATCACCGCCGCCGAGGTGTCCGACTTCACCGGCGCCAACCCCGGCGCGAAGCGCATCTCCGTCGACTGGGGGCTGAGCGCCGCCGCCGAGGACGTGGTCGCGGTCCGGCTCGTCCAGCGGGAGGAGGACTCCGAGGGCGAGCGCACCGGCTACGCCACCTACTGGTACGACACCGGGAGCGGGCACACCGCCTACGCCACCGAGCTGATCGCCGACCAGGCCGGGCTGGCCGACCTCAACGGCCTGGTGCGCGAGCGGCTGGCCGACACCGAGGGCGTCGACCCCGACGCCCTGCAGCCGGTGCTGCGCGTCTACGACTCGATGGGGTTCAACCCCGACGGCGACCTCGTCGTGGAGTTCGACGCGGGCCAGGTGGCCCCGGTGAAGGAGGGGCGGGTGAGCGCGGTGGTGCCCCGCGCCGACGCCGAGCCGCTGCTGTCGGAGTTCGGCGTGCGCGCCCGCGACGCGGCGACCGTGGTGGAGCGCGGCTTCGCCGTCGCCTCCCCGGCGGCGGCCGCCCCCAAGGACGGTCCGGCCGAGGGCGTCCCGGGCCTGCTGCCCGAGCGCGACCCCGACCTCGACTGCACCGCCCCCGACTCCAAGTGCCTGGCGCTGACCTTCGACGACGGTCCGGGCGAACGCACCCCCGAGCTGCTGGACGCGCTTGCCGAGCACGACGCAAAGGCGACGTTCTTCGTCACCGGCGGCCCGGTGCGCGAGCACCCCGAGACCGTGCGCCGCACCTACGCGGAGGGCCACGAGCTGGGCAACCACACCGTGGAGCACCCCGACCTCGCCCGGCTGGGCAAGGGCGCCATCCGCGAGGAGCTGGACACCGTGGACGACCTGGTGCGCCGCGAGACCGGCGCCGACATGAGCCTCATGCGCCCGCCGTACGGGTCGACCGACGACCAGGTCGAGGAGGTCGCGGCCGACCTGGGGCACGCCCAGATCATCTGGAGCGTCGACACCAACGACTGGAAGGACCGCAAGGCCGGCGTGGTGGTCGACCGGGTGGTCGACGGCGCCGAGCCCGGCGCGATCATCCTGATGCACGACATCCACGGCAGCACCGTCGACGCGGTGCCGCGCATGCTGGAGAAGCTGGACGAGAAGGGCTACACGATGGTCACGGTCTCGCAGCTCCTCGGCGACACCGAGCCCGGCCGCGCCTACTACGACGCGCCCCCGGAGCGGCCGGAGGACGCCGAGGACGGCGGCGGTGACCAGGGCGACTAGCCGCCGCGCGGCGCCGGCGGGCGTGTGGCGCAGACGACCCCCCTAGGGGGTGTCCCCGGTGCCGTCCACCCCGGTCGCGCGCGTAGGGTGGGTCGCCGTGGGTACGACGACCCGCCTGGCCGACCCGGGCCGCGCCACCGCGCGCGGCGGGCGCGGCCGCCCGGGACCGCGGTCCCGAGCGGCGCCCGAGTACCCGCTCCCGTGCCGCCCAACCACCCGGCGGTGTCCTCAAGCGGCCGCTTACCGGGCCGCCTCGGGGGAACGCCGCGGGTGGAGGGGATCGTTCCCAGGGGAGTCGGTACCCGTCACAGCACCACCCAGGAAGTCGAAGGGGAAGGCCCGATGGCCGTTGCGTCCGCGCGGGATTACGCGTGGCTGCGGGAGACCCAGCCGGATCTCGCCGAAGCGTACTGCCTGTCCTACGTCAGGGGTCTGAGCAAGGCCGAGGCGCTGGGCCGCCTCGGCGTCGATGAGCGGCGGCTGCGGTGCCTGCCGATCGCCGAGGCGGTCGAGGCGGGGCTCTGCTGCGAGGGGCGGCCGCCCATGACCGTGCACGCGCTGTCCGTCAACGGCTGGGCCGTGATCGTGGAGCCCACGGGCTGCCGGGTCACCCGCCCCGAGTGCTACCGGGCGCTGTCGGCCGAGACCGAACTGGTCTCGGTCCGGGTGCTCATGGACTCCCGCTACGAGTTCCGCTGGGTGATCGACGGCGTCCTCCAGACGTTCTTCGACGCGCGCACGCCCGGGGTGCGGCGCGGCACCCGCCCCGGCGCCCTGGACGACCGGATGCGCGCGGTCGGGCTGACCGACGACGCCCCGGAGCTCGACCCCGGCGCGGCGGCGCTCGCCCTGGCCGAACGGGTCACCGGCGTGCGCATCCGCCCCGCGCACCTGAACGGGCCGCTGCTGGGCGCCGAGCTCGACGCCCCGCTGCGCCTGGCGGCGCCCTCGCGCCTCTGACACCCGCGGTACCGCGACGGACGACGGCGCCCGCGCCCCCCGGTCGGGGGCGCGGGCGCCGTTCGTCGTCGCGGGGCTCAGCCGGCGGCGGGGCCGGCGGCCGCGGCGGGCACGTCGGCGCCGACGGCGTCGCCCACCGACGCGTAGCCGGCTGCGCGCACCAGCCGGGCCAGGCCGCGGTGGACGCGGCGCGGCCACAGCGGCCCGCCGTAGATCAGCCCGGTGTAGCCCTGCACCAGGGTGGCCCCGGCCCGGATGCGCTCCCAGGCGTCCTCGGGGGTGCTGACGCCGCCGGCCGCCACGAGGACGAGGCGGTCGCCCGCGCGGGCGCGCAGCCGCCGCAGGACCTCCAGCGAGCGTGCGCGCAGCGGCGCGCCCGACAGCCCGCCCGCGCCCGCCGCCGCGACCTCGTCGGGGGCGGTGGCCAGCCCGGTGCGGGCGGTCGTGGTGTTGGTGGCGATGACGCCGTCCAGGCCCAGGTCGAGCGCGAGGTCGGCGACGGCGTCGACGTCCTCGTCGGCGAGGTCGGGGGCGATCTTCACCAGCAGCGGCAGGTCGGCGTGCCCGGCGGTGTCGAGGGCCGCCCGGACCTCGGCGAGCAGCGGCCGGAGCCGCTCGACGGCCTGGAGGTCGCGCAGCCCCGGCGTGTTGGGGGAGCTGACGTTGACCACCAGGTAGTCGGCGTAGGGGGCGAGCCGGCGCGCCGAGGTGGTGTAGTCGGCCACCGCGGCGGAGTCGGGCACGGCCTTGGTCCGGCCGATGTTGACCCCGACCGGGACGGCGGGGCCGCGGCCGCGCCGCCGGTCGCGCCGCTCGCGCAGCCGGTCGGCGACCACCACCGAGCCCTGGTTGTTGAAGCCCATGCGGTTGACGATCGCGCGGTCGGCGGGCAGCCGGAAGAGCCGCGGCCGGGGGTTGCCCGGCTGCGGGTGCCCGGTGACGGTGCCGATCTCGACGAACCCGAACCCCAGCGCGGCCAGCGCGTCGGGGCCCTCGGCGTTCTTGTCGAACCCGGCGGCCAGGCCGAGCGGCCCGGGGAACGTCCGGCCGAACGCGGTGACCTCCAGTTCGGGTTCGCGCGGGCCGAGCACCCGGGACATGGCCGCCGCGGCGCCGGGCGCGGCGGCCAGGCCGCGCAGGGCGGCGAAGCTGAGCCGGTGCGCGGTCTCGGCGTCGGTGTGCCGCAGGACGGCGTGGAAGAGCATCTGGTAGAGCAACGGGGTTCCTGTTCAGCCGTCGCCGCGTTCGCGGTCGGCGAGGTAGCGTTCGAGTTCGGCGCCCAGTTCGTCGGCCGTGGGCAGCGCGGACTCGTCGCCGGTGAAGAGGGCGTCGGCGCCGTCGGCGTCCTCGCGGGCGGACATGAAGTCGTCGTACTGGCGCTCCAGGTTGGCGACCACGCGCTGCACCTCCTCGGAGGCCGCGACCTGCTGCGCGATCTCGGCGTCGGTCTCCTCGGCGGTGGTCCGCAGGGACTCCGCCGTGAGCGCCAGGCCCGTGGCGCCGGCCACGTGCTCGACGGCGGCGATGGCGGCGCGCGGGTACTCCGACTGGGCCAGGTAGCTGGGCACGTGGACGGCGTAGCCGAGGACGTCGTGCCCGGCCTGGCCCAGCCGGTACTCCAGCAGCGCGGCCGCGCTGCCGGGCACGCTGACCTTGCCGATCCACGGCGAGTGGCCGGTGACCAGTTCGGGGCGGCTGCCGTGCGCGGTGACGGTGACCGGGCGCGTGTGCGGGACGGCCATGGGGATGCCGTGCACGCCCACGGTGAGGGTGACCGAGAAGCGCTCGACCAGCCCGCGGACCGCGGCGGCGAAGCCCTCCCATTCGAGGTCGGGTTCGAGGCCGTTGAGCAGCAGGAACGGGGTGCCCTCGGCGTCGTGCGCCTGGGACAGGGTGAGTTTGGGCGCCTCGTAGTCGGTGTAGGCGTTCTCGACGAACGTCATGACCGGGCGGCGGGAGCGGTAGTCGAGCAGCCGGTCGACGTCGAAGGCGGCGACCTCCTCGGCGGAGGAGGCCGCGAGGAGCGCTTCGGCGGTCTGGCGGCCGACCGAACCGGCGTCCACGAACCCGTCGAGGACGACCAGCATCACCGACCCGGCGACGTCGACGCCCGGGGCGAGCTCGTAGAGGTCTGCGGGGTTCCGCACGGGGAAGGGTCTCCATTCGCACACGGTGGATCGGCGCGGGCCGCGCGGGGCCGGTGGGGCGTGCCCCGCGCGCTGCCTGATTCGTCGTCCAGGATACCGACCTGGACCGTTGTGACCGGCGCCTCCCCGCTCACCCCGTTCGCCGGACCCGGAGGGTGCGCAGCCGGTTGAGCGCGGCGGCCACCTCGTACCGGCGCGGCACGGCGAAGTCGCCGGTGTACCCGCGGGCCAGGGCGGCCGCGCCGCCGTCGGCGACGCGGCGGTCGAGCGCGTCGAGGGCGGCGGCGATGGTGCGGCCGGCCAGCAGGCCGTCCTCGGCGAGCAGCCGCAGCGCCAGCCCCACGCCGATGACCTGGCCTGGGTCGACGAGCTGGGTGAGGCCGCGGACGTCGATGTCGGTCTCGCCGAAGGTGAGGACGTCCATGTCGCGGCGCTTGAGGCGGGGGCGGCCGCGCGAGCCGGCGTCGACCGAGGCGGGGTCGGCCTCGCGGGCGGCGGGCATGGCGAACGGGGCGTCGGCGCGGTCGGCGGCCAGGGCGCGGGCGCGGTCGGTGACGTCGGACGGGCGGTAGCCGTCGAGCATGACCACCCGGTCGGCGACGTCGAAGTAGTCGCCGCTGCCGCCCATGACGAGGACGGTCGACACGCCGTGCTCCCGGTACAGCGGCCGGACGAGGTCCACGAACGGGGTGAGGGGTTCGCGGTCGCCGTGCACCAGGGCCTGCATCCGCTCGTCGCGGATCATCAGGTTGGTGGCGGTGGTGTCCTCGTCGATGAGCAGGGTGCGCGCGCCGGCCTCCAGGGCCTCGGCGGTGTTGGCGGCCTGGGAGGTGGAGCCGGAGGCGTTGTCGGTGCGGAAGTCGGCGGTGTCGGCGCCGGTGGGCAGGTTGCGGACGAACGCGCTGACGTCGGTGCGCTCGACCCGGCGGCCCTCCTCGGCGCGGATCTTGACGGCGTCGGCGCGGGTGGCGACGCGTTCGCGGCCGTCGCCGGGGACGTGGTCGTAGACGCCGCGCTCCAGCGCGTGCAGCAGCGTGGACTTGCCGTGGAAGCCGCCGCCGACGATGAGGGTCACGCCCTCGGGGACGCCCATGCCGGTGACGGTGCCGGCGTGCGGCAGGTCGACCGCCACCCGCAGGCTGTCGGGCGAGCGGAACGGGACGGGGTCGCCCTCCATCGGCAGGTCGCTCACGCCGCTGCGGCGCGGCAGCACGGCGCCGTCGGCCACGAACGCCACCAGGCCCAGGCCGGGCAGGGCGGCGCGCAGCGCGACGCTGTCCTCGACGGTGTCGGCGAGGGCGGTGGCGGCGTCGGGGTCGAGGGCGGGCCAGCGCAGGGCGTCGACCAGGTCGGGCAGGCGCTCGCAGAACTCGCGTTCGGCGGTGCGGGCGTCGATGCGGCGGCCGTGTCCCGGCAGGTCGATGCCCAGGGCGATCCGGACGGAGCCGTCCTCGCCGACCCGGCCGGCGGAGCGGTCGAGCACCTCCTGGCCGCCGGCGTCGACGCGCAGCCGCGACCCGGCCAGGCGGTGGCGGGCGCGGCGCAGGATGTGGTCGGCGGTGGCGCGGCGGCGGTCCGGGGACCGCACGGCGTGGTCGGGCAGGCCGGCGACGGCGGCCGGAATGGCCACCGCGATGCGCGAGGGCGGGGCGAACGGGTCGGCCTGGACCCGCTGCACGGTGAGGGTGGCGGCGCCGAGGTCCCAGTCGCCGGTGAGCGCCCGGTAGCGGCCGTAGGGGGCGCCGTCCATGCGCCGCAGCTCGTCGGCGAGCCGGTCGAGGTCGCGGACCCCCCGGATCTCGGGGGGCGCGCCGCGGTCGGGACGGCCGCCGCCGCGCCCCCGGTATTCGGCGCGTCCTCCGCGGTGATGCTCACGGCCCTGGCCTGCGGGCATGGTGGTGGTCTCCTTCCGGTGCCCGCCGCGCGGCGCGGCGGGCGGTCGCTGCGGGCTCGATGGTAGGCGGGCGGGCGCGCGGCGGGGCGCCGCCACCCCGGTGCCGGGGCTCCCCCGCCGCCCCCCTTCCCGGGCCCGCGGCGGG
>NZ_BCRK01000026.1 GCF_001552555.1 Nocardiopsis trehalosi NBRC 14201
GCGGCCCCGGCCGCCGCGGCGTTGCGCAGCGCGTCGGGGCGGGCCGCCCACCCGCCGCCCGCGCGCTCGGCCAGCCCGCCGTCGGCCAGCTCGCGCAGTTCCCGCAGCGCCTCGCGCACCGGCAGGGCGGCCCGTTCGGCGACCTCGTCGGAGGTCTCCGCGCCCAGCACCAGGGCGGCGAACACGCGCAGCCGCGCGGGCGCCCCGAGCAGGCCGAGCAGCCGGCGGGGCTCGCCGTCGGGCAGGTGGACGTGCAGGCACAGCGCCGGAGGGCTCCCCGCGTCGGGGTCCGCGCCCGGCGGCGCGGGCGCGGGCTCCGGCGGACCGCCGCTCACCGGTCCGCGCCGGCGGCCCCGCGGACGCCCAGTTCGTCGAGCCGGGCGAGCATGTCGGCGGTGTCGGCGTAGACCCGGTAGGCGCCGGTGCGCTCCAGCTCGTCGCGGCCGTAGCCGCCGGACAGCACCCCCACGCCCAGGGCGCCCGCGCGGCGGGCGGCGAGCAGGTCCCACACGCTGTCGCCGACCACCATGGCGTGCCGCGGGTCCACCCCCAGTCGGGCCGCCGCGGCGAGGAACAGGTCGGGGTCGGGTTTGGCGTACCGCACCAGGTCGCGGGTGACCATCGGGGTGTCCTCGGGCAGCCCGAGCAGGCCGAGCGCGTGGTGCGCGGTCTCGCGGCGCCCGCTGGTGGCGATGGCCCACCGCACGCCCCGCTCGGTGAGGGTGCGCAGCAGCGCGGCGGCGCCGGGCAGCGGCGCCACCGACGCGTGCCGGCGCAGGTACTCCTCGGCGTGCGCCCGCTGCAGGTCGGCGATCTGGCCGGCGGTCAGCTCCCGCCCGGTCTCGCGCATCAGCGCCGACACGAACAGGCCGCCGCTCATCCCGATGCGGCGGTGGATGCGCCACACCGACAGGTCGACGCCCAGCCCGGCCAGCGCCGTCCGCCAGGCGATGACGTGCTGGTACACGCTGTCGACCAGGGTGCCGTCGAGGTCGAACAGGAACGCCGGCGGCGCGGGCGGCGGATACGGGGCCTCCGTTGGCGCGCTCACCCGAGCAGTCTCGCCGGACCCCGCCGGAAAGGGAACGACCCGCGCGGCGTGGCGCGGCGGCCGACCCGGCTCAGGAGCGGGCGCGCTCGCGCGCGGCGACGAACATGCCGTGCACGGCCGCCTCGACGCGTTCGGCCGCCAGGTCGGGGTCGGTGGGCAGCACCACGTAGGACAGGGTGAGCCGGATGGCGACCTCCGCGATGGCCTCGGCCCGGTCGCCGAGGTCGGGCCGGCGCCGCCGCAGGTAGTCGGTCATGCGTCGGCCGAGTTCGATGTGCAGCGGCTCGGCGCGGGTGGTCAGCACCGGCAGCAGGCCGTCGTCGCCCGCGACGAGCGCCCGCAGCAGCGGGTCGTCGGCGGTCGCCCGCAGCGCCCACCGCGTGGAGGCGCTGACCGCGTGCGCCACGCCGCCCTCGTGGCCGGTGAGGATGTGCATGACGCCGTCGAGGAACCCGCCGGCCTCGCGCACCACCACCGCCTGGAGCAGGCCCTCCTTGCTGCCGAACTCGTTGTACAGGGTCTGCCGGGAGACCCCGGCCGCCGCGGCGATGTCGGCCATGCGCATGCGCGGCCAGCGGCCGGCGACGACCTCGGCGTAGGCCGCGTCGAGCAGGCGGTCGCGCACCCCGCCCCCGGCGGTCCGCTCGCGCGTGGTGTGCGCACTCCCGGGACTCATGGGCTCATACTGCCACGCGGACCCGCTAACACTCTGATCACGCGGGGGTGCCCTACGGCGCCGCCGGGGCCCGGGAAGGTAGCGTTACGCGCCATGGCGTCCTTTGACGATGATCTGCGTCTCGCCCATGTCCTCGCCGACGCGGCCGACGACATCTCCCTCAAGCGGTTCCGCGCGCTCGACCTCAAGGTCGACACCAAACCCGACCTGACCCCCGTCACCGAGGCCGACCGCTCCGTCGAGGAGACGCTGCGGGGGGTGCTCTCGCGCGCCCGGCCGCGCGACGCCGTCGTCGGCGAGGAGTACGGCCGCACCGGCAACAGCCACCGCGTGTGGGTGCTCGACCCCATCGACGGGACCAAGAACTACGTGCGCGGGGTGCCCGTGTGGGCAACCCTCATCGCGCTCCTGGAGCACGACCGCCCCGTCATGGGGGTGGTGTCCGCGCCGGCGCTGATGCGCCGCTGGTGGGCGTCCCAGGGCGGCGGCACCTGGACGGGGCGCAGCCTCACCAAGGCGACCCGCTGCTCGGTGTCGAAGGTGTCCGAACTGAGCGACGCGTCCCTGTCGTTCTCCGAGCTGTCGGAGTGGGAGCAGCAGCAGCGCCTCGACTCCTTCCTCGGCCTCACCCGGTCGGTGTGGCGCACCCGCGCCTACGGCGACTTCTGGTCGCACGTGATGGTCGCGGAGGGCGCGGTGGACATCTCCGCCGAACCCGAGCTGTCGCTGTGGGACGCCGCGCCGCTGCCCATCATCCTGGAGGAGGCCGGCGGCCGCGCCACCGACCTGCGCGGCCAGGACTTCACCGACGGCGGGGCCCTGGTCTGCACCAACGGGGCGCTGCACAGCCAGGTCCTCACCTGGCTCAACGGGGGTCCCACGCCGCTGCGGCTCACCTGAGCCGCGGCGGCCCGCGGGCCGTCCGATGGGCGCGGAGCCCGTAGTAGGGTGCCGCTCGTGTCCCCTCTCCCTTCCCTCCTCCGCCGTGCCCTGCCGCCCGCGGCCCTGGCCGGAACGCTGCTGCTGACCGCCTGCGGGGGCCCCTCCGGCCCCTCGCAGAGCGAACTCGAGGCGATGATCGCCCCCGACGCCTCCGCCGGGTCCTCGGCCGAGCCCGAGCCCGCCGAACTCCGCTTCGACCCCGAGACGGTCGCCTGCGCCCCGCTGCTCTACAGCGACGAGCCGGGCGCCTGGGAGACCTCCGCCCCCCGCTCCAAGGTGTCCGACGCGCCCGCCGAAGTCGGGCTGCGCGACACCGAGGGCTCCGGCGAGGTCCCGCTGACCGCCGAGGTGCTCACCCCCGACGAGGAGCGGTTCACCGCCCAGGCCACCGCCTCCGGCGGCGACTGGGCCCGCCTGGACTACCCCGCCGACTTCGAGGGCGCCCCGGAGAAGCCGGCCAAGGGCACCTACACCGTGGTGTGGACGACCCCCGACGCCTCGGGCGCGTTCGTCTCCTGCGACGGGTTCCGCGTGGGCTAGGTCCCGTGCCGGTGCGCGGCCCCGCGGGGCCGCGCACCGGCGCCGCGGCGGACGCGGTGTGCGGGATGCGGCGCGGCATGAAGGACGCGGTGTGCGGGGCGCGGAGAGGCGCGGATACGGCGGAAAACCGAAATGCCCGGTGCGTTCGCACCGGGCATTTCGTCGTGGTAGCGGGGACAGGATTTGAACCTGCGACCTCTGGGTTATGAGCCCAGCGAGCTACCGAACTGCTCCACCCCGCGTCGTTGTGTCTTCAGGTTAGCGCGATTCCCCCGCAACACCAAATCGGTTTCCCGGCGGGCCTCCGCGCGCCCTCGCGGGCGCGTTCGGGCCGGACCGACCTGGGGGGACGCGCGCCGCCCCGGGCCTCCCCGGGGGCGCCGGGGGGCCCTCGGGGAAAAGCGAGAAACCGCGCCCCCCGTTATCGGAAGGCGCGGTTCCCGCAATTGGTAGCGGGGACAGGATTTGAACCTGCGACCTCTGGGTTATGAGCCCAGCGAGCTACCGAACTGCTCCACCCCGCGTCGTTGTGTCTTCAGGTTAGCGCGGTTCGCCCATAACGCCAAATCGGTTTCCCGGCGGGTCCGGCCGGGGGTCCGGCCGGGGGCGGGGCGGACGCCCCTCCCCCGGCCGGCGCGGTCGGCGCGGCTACTCCGCGGCCTGCTCGGCGCGCTCCAGCGCCTCGGCGAGCCGGTCGTTGGCCTCGTCGTAGGCGGTGAAGTCGCCGTCCTGGAGGGCGTCCTGGCCCTCCTGGTAGGCGTCGGCGGCGTCGGCGAGCGCGTCGGCGAGGTCGCCGCTGGGCGCGCCGCCGCCGTCCTCGCCCTCACCCCCGCCCTCCTCGGGCGCGGGGTCGCTCTCGTCCAGCGGGCCCTCGCCGCCCTCGAAGAGGTTGTTCAGCGCCTCCTGGAGGTTGCTGCCGATGGCGACCTCCTCACCGAACCCGACCATGACCTGCTGGAGCAGCGGGTACGCGCTCTCGCTCCCCTCGGCCTGGACGTAGAGCGGTTCGACGTAGAGCAGGCCGTCGGCGAACGGCAGCGTCAGCAGATTGCCGTTGATGATCCGCGACTGGTCGTTCTGCTGCAAGGGCAGCAGCACGTCGCGGATACCGCTGTCGGCCTGGAACTGCGCCTGCACCTGGCCCGGGCCCAGCACCACCGCGTCCTGGGGCAGGTTGAGGATGCGCAACCGCCCGTAGTTCTCGGAGTTGGGGTCGCTGTCGACCGCCATGAACGCGGCCAGGTTCTCGCGGCCGCGCGGCACGAAGGTCGAGGTGACCGAGAACGACGCCGCGTCGTCGCCGGGGAACCGGATGGTCTGCCGGTACGGCGGCTCGGGGCTGTCGCCCTCCTTGGTCGGGTCGGCCGGGACGTTCCAGAAGTCCTGGCCGCCGTAGAAGGCGTCGGCGTCGGTGACGTGGTAGCGGCGCAGGATCTCGCGCTGCACCTTCACCAGGTCGTCCGGGTAGCGCAGGTGCGACAGCAGCTCGTCGTCGATCTCGCCGCGCTCGGTGACGATGCCGGGGAACGCCTTGGACCAGGTCCGCAGGACCGGGTCCTCCTCGTCCCAGCCGTAGAGGGTGACCGTGCCGTCGTAGGCGTCGACGGTGGCCTTCACCGAGTTGCGGATGTAGTTGACCTGGTTGCCCGGCAGCGAGTCGACCGTGGTGGTGCCCGAGGTGAACGTGTCCTCGGTGGCGTCGGCCAGGTCGATCCGGTTGGCGTAGGGGTAGCCGTTGGAGGTCGTGTAGGCGTCGATGATCCACTGCACCCGGCCGTCGACGATCGCCGGGTAGGGCTTGCCGTCGACGGTGAGGAACGGCGCGACCTTCTCGACGCGCTCGGCCGGGTCGCGCTCGTAGATGATCTGCGACTCGGAGGTGATGGCGTTGTTCAGCAGGATGTCGGGTTCGCGGTACTTCAGCGCGTACAGGACGCGGTCGAAGAAGTTGCTGAGCAGCACCCCGCCGTCGCCGTCGTAGTGGTTGGTCTGCTGCCCGGTGTTGTTCTCCTCGCCCTCGCCGGCGCCCGCGCTGGGCTCGGCGCTCGGCTCGGCGCTGGGGTCGTCCTGCGCCTGCTCGCCGTCGGCGGGCGCGTTGGCCTCGTCGGGCGACGGGGAGGCCGTGGGCGTTGCCGCGTCCTCGGTGGTGGGCACGTCCTCGGTGGTGCCGCCCAGCGGGTAGTCGTACTCGGGCTCGGCGTTGACGATGACGTACTCGGCGCCCTCGCGGCCGAAGTAGATGCGCGGCTCGTACTCGCCGGTGACCTCGGACAGCTCGCCCGTGGGCGGGATGTTGTACTCGGTGAAGACCGGGCGGCCCTCGGTGTCGACCTGGTTGCCGGCGGCGGCCACGATGCCGAACCCGTGGGTGTAGACGGTGTGCCGGGTGAGCCAGTTGTCCTGGTCCTCCGGCGGGCCGCTGAGCTCCCGGGCGGCGATGATCGTGTCGACGCTGTTGCCCTCGGCGTCCTGGTAGCGGTCGACGTCCAGCACGTCGGGGAACTGGTAGAAGCCGCGGACCTGCTGCATCTGCTGGAAGGTCTGCGAGACCACCGAGGGGTCGAGCAGCCGGACGCTGGGGATGGTCGCGGCCTCTTCGGCGAGCTGCTCAGGGGTGAGCTGGGTCTGCGCGTCGTAGTCGACGACCTCGGTGTCGGCGATGTCGTACGCGTCGCGGGTGGCCTCGATGTTGCGCTGGATGAACGGCCGCTCGACCCGCTGCTCGTTCGGGCTCACCTGGAACTGCTGGACGATCATCGGGTAGACGCCGCCGATGAGGACCGACGACAGCACCAGCAGGCCGAGGCTGGCGATCGGCACCATGGCGTTCTTGAAGTAGATGTTGGCGAAGAACAGCACCGCGCACACCACCGAGATGATGGCCAGGATGATCTTCGCGTAGAGCACGGCGTTGACGTCGGTGTAGGACGCGCCGAAGGTGTAGCCGCGGTTGGAGAACACCAGCCCGTACTGGTCGAGCCAGTAGGCGGCGGCCTTGAGCAGCACGAACACGCCCAGCAGCACCGACAGGTGGACGCGCGCGGCCGGGGTGGCGCGCTGCCCCTGGCTCTGCAGCCGGACCCCGCCGTACAGGTAGTGCACGACCACGGCGGCGATGAACGCGAGCACCACGGCCGCGAACAGGTAGCCGAGCGTGACCCGCAGGAACGGGTAGACGAAGGTGTAGAACGACACGTCCGTGCCGAACTGGGGGTCGTTCACGCCGAACTCGGTGGAGTTGGCGAACTGCAGGTAGACGCCCCAGTCGCCGCTGGCGGAGGCGCCGGTGAGCAGGCCCAGGCCGCCGACGATCATCCAGAAGAACAGCCGGCGGTGCGGGTCGATCGACATCCGGTACCGGTCGAGCCCCTGCTGCTCCAGGTTCATGGGCCGGGCGAGGGGCCGCGTGCGGTAGGCGACGTACATGCTCGCCCCGACGACGAGCGCCATGATGAGGCCGCCGATGGCGAACAGCATCGCGCGCGTGCGCAGCTCGGTCAGGAAGACCGACGTGTAGCCGACGGAGTCGAACCACTTGTAGTCGGTCCAGAAGTTCGCGGCGAGCATCAGCCCCGCGACGATGACGACGACGGCGGCCGCGACGGGTGCGAGCAGCCGGGATCGGCGGGGCACACGCGGGTTCGGGCCGGGCGATCGGAAGCTCACGCCTCCCCCTCGCTCTCGGTTGTGGTGGGTGGTCGTGCGGAGATTCAGGTCTCCCACGTATGGCTACGTATCGGCAACTTATTGGCTGGACCGGAGGTTCCCGATCCCCCGCGCCGAACCGATGACAACATCACATCGACCGGGACTCGGTCACGCATCGGCGCAGCGCGGTGCTCCGACCCTACTCGTCGCGGCCCGCCCGGCCACCCCGTCCGCTGCGCCACCATGGAGGGGTGTCTTTCAACATTCGCGAAGTCGTGATGGATATCGAACGCCACGCGTCGGACCAGGGCTGGGACCAGCCCATCCGCGTCTACGCGCTGGTCCCGACCGCCGACCTGGTGGCGCGTGAGCCCGCGCTCGCCGAGATGCTCGGGGTGACCGGGGAGGTCGGCCCCGACGAACTGACCCCGGTGGAGCAGGAGCCGCTCCCCGACGGCATGCCCATCGAGGAGGCGCTGGGCCGCATGGCCTGGCCCGACGCGGTGGCGGGCTGCGCCATGGTCATGGAGCGGCTGGTGCTCAAGGGCTCCGACGCCACCCTGGAGCCGCCGCAGGGCGCCGACGCGGGCGCGTGGGCGCGCGGCCAGGACGGCGCGGAGGAGATCCGGATGGTCGCCGGGGTGCTGCGCGACGGCGCCCGCCACTCCGCGCTGCGGATGCGCAGCCACGACAGCGCCGACGAGGTGCTCAACGGGGCCGACCTGGTGCCCGCCCTCACCTCGGCGCTGGCGCTCACCTTCGAGGAGGAGTAGCCGCCGCCGCGCCCCGCCGCCCGCCGGGGCGGCGCGGGCGCGGCGGCGGTCACCCGGGTTCGCAGCGGGGCAGGTCGGCGGGGTCGCCGCCTTCGCGGATGTTCTCCAGGGCCGCGACGGCGTCGCCGAGGTCGTCGACCCGCACCACCTCGATGTCGCCGGCCGCCGCGGACTCGAAGGTCTGCGCGCAGCTCTCGCCGGCCACGAAGAAGTACTCGGCGCCCAGCCGGTCGGCGCTGACCATCTTCTGCGCGATACCGCTGACCCCGCCGACCGTGCCGTCGGCGGTGATGGTGCCGGTGCCGGCGATGTGGTGGCCGCCGGTGATGCCCTCCTCGCTGAGCCGGTCCATGATGCCCAGGGCGAACATCAGCCCGGCGCTGGGGCCGCCGACGTCGCCCACGCTGATCTCGACGTCGACGGGGAACTCCATGTCCTCGGCGATCATGATGCCGACGAGGGGGGTGCCGTCGTCGCCCTCGGTGGTGGCGATCTCGGTGTCCACGGGCTCGCCGTCGCGCTCGACGCTGATCTCGACGGTGTCGCCGGGGTCGCGCTCGGAGACGATGTCGACGGCCTCGCCGGCCCGCTCGACGGGTTCGCCGTCGACCGCGGTGATGACGTCGCCGGACTCCAGGCGGCCCTCGGCGGGCATGCCGTCGGCGACGTCGGCGACGTAGGGCTCGGTCGAGAAGTCGATCCCCAGTTCGGTGAGCGCGGCCGCGGTGGCGTTGGTCTGGGAGTCGTCCATCTCCAGGGTCTGGGACTCGCTGATCTCCTCGACGCTGCGGTCGGGCGGGAACAGCGCCTCCTGCGGCAGCACGGCCTGGCTGGGCGACAGCCACGCGCTGAGCACGGTGAAGAGGTCCATGCGCACGCCCGGCCCGCCGGTGTACTGCACGGTGACCATGGACAGCCCGCCGTCGTGGGTGTGGGTCTCGGCGCCCTCGACCTGGATGACCTGCTCGCCGTCGACCTCGCCGAGCGTGTTCAGCGCGAGGCCGGGCGAGGCGACGAGGTAGGGCACGGGCAGGTACAGCCCCCCGACCGCGAAGCCGACCAGCAGGACGGCCGCGACGAGCAGGGTGATGGCGCGACGGAACATGCGCACAGCCTACGGCGGCGCCGGGGGCGGGTCACCCGCGCCTCGGCGGGACGGCGCGGGCCGCGGTCGCGGCGGTCCCGGGGCGGCCGCGGTCAGGCGCTGCCCACCCATTCGGTGTCGCCGCCGGTGAAGGTCTGGTGCTTCCAGATGGGGACCTCGGCCTTGAGGTCGTCGATGAGGCGGCGGCAGGCCTCGAACGCCTCCTCGCGGTGGGCGGCCGCGGCGGCGACCACCACGGCGGTGTCGCCGATGGCGAGGTCGCCGACCCGGTGCAGCGCGGCGACGCGCCACACGGGGCGGCCGTCGCGGGAGGTGTCGGCCACGACCTTCTCCATGACGCGGCGCATCTCGGCCTCGGCGCTCGGGTGGGCCGAGTACGCCAGACCGGTCACGCCGCGCCCGCCGTCGTGGTCGCGCACGGTTCCGGCGAAGAAGGCGGTGCCGCCCGCCCGGGGGTCGCCGACGGCGGAGAGGACCTCGTCGACGGAGATCGGGGTATCGCGCAGTCCTACCAGGGTGATGGGTTCCACACGATCGACCGTACCAACGCGGTGGGACGGCGGTGCCCACCGCCCACCCCGCCGCGGGCGCGGTGCCGGCCGCCCGCGCCCGCGGGACGTCAGCCCTTGCGGCGCTTGCGGAGGTGGCGGACGGCGGCCGCGGTGCCGATGGCGGCCACGGCGGCGCCCGCCGCGCTCGCGGCGGTGATGGTGGCCTCCTTGCGGCCCAGGGGGCGGCCCACCAGGGCGTGCCCGGCGCGGGCGTCGAGCAGGGCGCGCAGCGCGGCCTCGTTGTCGTAGGCGGGCTCCCAGCCGGACGCGCGCAGCGCCGCGCAGTCGACCACGCACGGGTAGACCAGGTACTTCAGCTCCCCGGCGGAGGCGGGGGTCAGCCCGGCCCGGTGCAGCCGATGGGTGGCGCCGAACGCGACGTTGGCCGGCAGTTCGAAGGGGCGCAGCCCCGAGACGCGCTCGGCGCCGGCCTGGTCGAGGGAGCCGTCGCAGCCCACCGCCAGCGCGCCGTCCTTGCCGTCGAGCCCGGTGCGGACGACGTGCTCCAGGGCGCCGGCGAGGTCGTCGACGTGGCAGAACTGCCACCGCTGGGCGACCCCCTTGACCGTCAGCAGCCGGGGCGCGGCGAAGTGGCGGCTCAGCGCGGAGTCGATTCCGGGGCCGACCAGCGGGGCGGGCCGCACCACGGTGACCGACAGCCCGGGGTGGGCGCGGCGGGCCCGGCAGGCGAGGTCCTCGATCTCGACGAAGTCGCCCAGCAGGCCCTGCCCGGCCTCGGGGGTGAGCGCCGCGTCCTCGGGGAGCGGCACCGGGTTGGCCGGGTCGGCGCCGTAGACCATGGTGCTGGTGACCAGCACGACCCGGGGGACGCGTTCGGCTGCGGCCGCCGTGAGCACGGTCTGCGCCGCCCGGATGTTGGCCGCCCGCCGGTCCTTGGCCGGGGTCTCCAGCGACCGGTCGACGTCGGTGTGCACGAGGACGTCGACGCCCGGCAGGCACCCGGCGAGCCGGGGGTCGCGGACGTCGGCGAGGCGCCAGGCCACACCTTCGGTGTCGCCGCGTTCGCGGTCGATGGCGACGGTCCGGTCGGCCCCGGCGGAACCAGCGGCCGCCCGCAGGCGTTCCACCAGCAGGCGGCCGACGCCGGACGCTGCTCCGGTGACGGCGACCACCGGCCCTGCTCCGCCGGAGGGGCTGTGCTGTGGGCGAACCTGGTCGGTTTCGGTATTCACTCCGGGCGGCTCCCAGCTAACGTGACAGTGGAGACAAACCTAATCCTGCCTGAGGTCTAATCGTGAGCGACCTGCCTTTTGGTTTCAGCATGCCGAACGACCCCGACGACGAGTCCGGGCGCCCCTCGGGGGGTTCCGGTTCGGGCGCCGGGCGCGGCGGCCCGGGCGGTGGCGACCCCGGTATGCCGGGGATGCCGGGTGGTTTCCCGTTCGGCGACCCCCAGCAGATGGCGCAGATGCTCCGCCAGTTCGCCGACATGATGGCGGCGCAGTCCCCGGCCCCCGGCCAGGGCGGCGGGACCTCCGGGCCGGTCAACTGGGACATGGCCAAGAACATCGCCCGGCACACCGTCTCCCAGCACGGCGACCCCAGCGTCGGCCCGCTCGACTACGCCAAAGTGCAGGAGGCGCTGCGGCTGGCCGACCTCTGGCTGAACGAGGCCACCACCCTGCCCTCGGGCGTGCACGTCATCGAGGCGTGGAGCCGCTCGGAGTGGGTCGAGCGCACCATGCCCACCTGGGCGCAGCTGTGCGACCCGCTGACCGCCAAGGTCGTGGAGTCCATGGGGCAGAACCTGCCGGGCGACATGCAGTCCATGGCGGGCCCGCTGCTCGGCATGGTGCAGCAGATGGGCGGGATGCTGGTCGGCCAGCAGGCGGGGCAGGCCATCGGCGAGCTCGCCCGCGAGGTCGTCGGCTCCACCGACGTCGGGCTGCCGCTGGCCGGCGAGGGCCGTGCGGCCCTGCTGCCGTCGGGCGTCGAGCTGTTCGGCGAGGGCCTGCAGATCCCCAAGGACGAGGTGCGGCTGTACCTGGCCGCGCGCGAGGTCGCGCTGCACCGGCTGTTCGGCCACGTGCCGTGGTTGCGCTCGCACCTGTTCGGCCTGGTCGAGGAGTACGCGCGCGGCATGTCCTTCGACATGAGCGGGCTCGAGGAGAAGCTGGGCGGCATCGACATGGCCGACCCCGCGGCGCTCCAGGAGGTGCTGTCCGGCCAGGGCGGCGAAGGGCTGTTCCAGCCCGAGGACACCCCCCGGCAGAAGGCCTCGCTGGCCCGCCTGGAGACCACGCTCGCGCTGATCGAGGGGTGGGTGTCGGAGGTCGTGGGCGCCGCGGTGTCCGAGCGCCTGCCCCAGGCATCGGCCCTGGCCGAGGCCACCCGGCGGCGCCGCGCCACCGGCGGGCCCGCCGAGCACACGTTCGCCACGCTGGTCGGGCTGGAGCTGCGGCCGCGCCGGCTGCGCGAGGCCGCCGCGCTGTGGGAGGCGCTGCGCGAGGCGCGCGGGGTCGACGGGCGCGACGCCCTGTGGGAGCACCCCGACCTCATGCCGTCGAGCGACGACCTCGACGACCCCGCCGCGTTCGTCCGCGGCGGCTCCCCGGCCGACGACCTCGACATCTCCCGGTTCACCGACGGTGACGGCGCGGAGGACGGGGACGCGGACGGAAGCGCCGCCGGGGACACCGACGGCGGCACTGGCGACGGCACTGGCGACGGGAGCGACGGCCCCGAGGGCACCGGCGGCCCCGGGGACCGCGGGTGACCCCGACCCTGCACGGCGACGCCCGCGCGGTCCTGTCCGGGTGGGTGGCGCCCGACCCCGGCCAGGACGCCCTGCGCCGCTCCTACCTGGACCATCTCGACGCCCACCCCGACGCCATGTGGCGCACCTGCGCGCCCGGCCACATCACCGCGAGCGCCGCCATCGTCGACGCCTCGGGCACCCGGACCGCGCTCGTCCTGCACCGCAT
This sequence comes from Nocardiopsis trehalosi NBRC 14201, assembly GCF_001552555.1. Lineage (GTDB taxonomy): Bacteria > Actinomycetota > Actinomycetes > Streptosporangiales > Streptosporangiaceae > Nocardiopsis_B > Nocardiopsis_B trehalosi. Next base: position 12,232 of record NZ_BCRK01000026.1, read on the forward strand.
GATGGGCATGTGGCTGCAGACCGGGGGGCACTGCGAGTCCGGTGACGTCTCGCTGGCGGGGGCCGCGCTGCGCGAGGCCACCGAGGAGTCCGGCATCGTCGGGCTCCGGCTGCTGCCCGACCCGGTCCGGCTCGACCGGCACGCGGTGCCGTGCGGCGGCGGGTCCGGGTCCTGGCACCTGGACGTGGAGTACGCGGCGGTGGCGCCCGAGGACGCCGTGCTGGTGCGGGCCGAGGACGAGTCCGCCGACCTCGCGTGGTGGCCGGTCGACGCGGTCCCCGACCCCACCGACGAGGCCTGCCGGGCCCTGGTGCGCGCGGCCGCGGCTGCGGTCCGCCGGGCGGGCTGACGGGCCGCCCCCGGCCGCCCGCCGCACCCTTGCCCCTCACCGGGCCCGCAGCGCCTCCAGCATGCGCACCAGCGCGTCGGCGGTCTCGTCCGGGTCGCCCTCGGGCGACTGGGCCAGCCACAGGGCGGCCTCGTTCATGGCGCCCGACAGCAGGTGCACCAGCGGGGCGACCGGCCCCCGCACGATCCCGGCCTCGGCCAGCGCGGCCAGCTGCTCGGCGAGGTGGCGCTCCGACGACGCCTCGTCGATCCGGCGCCACGCGTCCCAGCCGAGGACGGCCGGGCCGTCGACGAACATGATGCGGTGCGCCTCCGGGTCGGCCCCGGCGGCGAGGAACTCCCGGCAGCCGGTCACGAGCCGGTCCCAGGGGTCGGGTTCGGCGTCGGCGGCCGCGGCCACCCGCTCGCCGACCTCGTGCTGCACCTCCGCGACGACGGCGCGGAAGATCCCGGCCTTGCTGCCGAAGTGGTGGTAGAGGGCGCCCTTGGTGACCCCGGCGGCGGCGGTGATCTCCTCCAGCGCTACGGCGGCGTAGCCGTGCCGGGCGAAGAGCCGGCGGGCGGCCGCGACGAGGGCGCGCGAGGTCTCCTCGCGCTGCTGCGCCTTGGTGCGCGGTGCGGCGGCCATGGTGGTCCTCCCCGATCCGGTGCTTTGACATACCCGGAGTACGCGTCTAGGTTAGCGCGACATACCGAGAGTACGCATCTCTTCGGGTCCCTCCAGAGTGGAGTCCGCCATGCACCTCACCGGCTTCTATCCCGTCATCTGCACGCCCCGCGTCGCCGCCACCGCGGAGTTCTACCGCACCCACTTCGGCTTCACGACCGCCTTCGCCGCCGACTGGTACGTGAGCCTGAAGCGCGCCGACCCGCCGCACCAGGAGCTGGCGGTGGTCGACGCCGGCCACCCGACCGTGCCCGCCGCGTACCGGGCGCCGGTGCGCGGCCTCCTGCTCAACTTCGAGGTGGCCGACGTGGACGCCGAGCACGACCGGCTGGTCCGCGCGGCCGGGCTGCCCGAGGTGCTGCCGCTGCGCACCGAGGACTTCGGGCAGCGGCACTTCATCGTGGCCGACCCCAACGGGGTGCTGATCGACGTGATCACGCCCACCGAGCCGACGGCGGAGTACGCCGCCGCCTACGCGGCCGCGGAGTAGCGGCGGGCGGGGTGGCGGCGGGACGGTGTAGCAGCGGCGGGGGTCACTCGCCGACGACGTCGTCGTCGTCCTCCTCGACCTCGCCGCTGCCCCCGGCGTCGAGCCGAGGGGCGGCGCTGACCCCTTCGAGATAGCCCCGGGCGCGCTCGGCCTTGGGGTAGCGGCGCACCAGCTCCCAGAACTCCGGCCCGTGGTGCGGGATCACGAGATGCACCAGCTCGTGGACCAGCACGTAGTCGACCACCCACGACGGCATGCCGGCCAGGCGCCGGGAGATGCGGATGGAGCGGTCCTCGGGGGTGCACGAACCCCAGCGGGCCTGCTGGTTGTCGACCCAGCGGACGGACGCGGGGCGCGCCCTGCGGTCGAGATAGCGGGCGGCGAGGTCGAGCGCCCGCGCCCGCAGCGCGTCGTCGCCGGGGCGGCGGCGCTCGTCGCGGGCGTCGAGCCGCTCCAGCATGCGGCCCACCCAGCGCTTCTCCTCGGCACGGGAGAAGGTGGCGGGCACGAGGACGACCGTCTTGTCACCGTCGCGGTAGGCGGACACGGTCCGCCGGCGGCGGGGACTGCGGCGTACCTCGACGTTCGAGTTCGGAGGCACGAAATCACGTTAGCCGACGCTTGACGAACGTCACAGGGTCGTGTTGCTCCTTTTTGACCCGTGATCGTGGCATTCGCTCCCCCGGCCGCGACCTCGGGGAACACCCGCCCGCCGTGATCGGCACCGACGCGCCCGCCGCCCGGTCAACCCTGGCTGGCCGGTTCCGGTCACGGCCGCGCGGGCCCCGGGGTCGGGGGCGACCGGGGCCGCCGAACGCGCCGGGGCCGGCGTCCCGGAGGACGCCGACCCCATTCTCAGCCGGTGCGGCGGGTCAACATAGGCGGGCCCACCGCATTTCCATGAGGGCGTGTTCGGCGCGGTTGCGCTCGCGCAGCTCGGCCCGCAGGCGGCGGGCGGACATGCGGAGGCGCTGGCGGTCGCGCTTGCGCTCGACGGTCTCCTGGAGGCGGACGAGTTCGTGCAGCAGCATGGCGTTGTTCCTTCGGTGCGGGGTGACGTGCGGAAGCGGAAGCGGGCGGGGGGTCAGGCGGCGACGGGCTCGGGGTTCTTCCTCGGGCGGCCGCGCGGGCGCTTGCGCGCCACGACCTGGCCGGCGACGAGCAGTTCGCCGCCCCAGACGCCCCACGGCTCGCGCCGCTCCAGGGCGTCGGCCAGGCACTGCTCCCGGACGGGGCAGGCGCGGCAGACGGCCTTCGCGGCCTCGACGTCCGCCGGGGCCTCGGCGAAGAAGAGCTCCGGTTCCCGACGGCACGGGACCTCGGCGTCCCCCAGCCACGGAGTCTCCAGGACCGACGCGAGCATCGGTGTCCTCCCTGATCATTCGTCCTACGGTTGGCTGCGGCCGGTGGTCGGGGGCGGCGATCCGGAAATCTGCCGCCACCGGTCATCCGGTGGTGGGGCCAAGACCTGCGACGCGTCCAGCCGAGGCCGACCGCCGGAGCGGTCGGGGTTCGGTGGAGATCAAAACGGCCGCGGCCCCTGTGTGGGGTCCGCGGCCACGGGAGAGACACCCGGCCGTCGAGCTAGGCCGGTGCGCTCCGTGGACACTCCCCCACGACGCCCTTGGGGCGCGGGGATCCTGCTGCGAGCTGCACATCCATGAATTCGGCTTCCGCCGGGCGCCCGCCGTGGTCGCCGGCCGCCCAGCCGCCGGGGTTGCCCCCGCCGTGGACATAGGCCACCGCGGATTCGGCACCGGCCCGCAGTCGGGCCGCCGACGCGGCGCCGCCGACGCGACCGGAACCGAAGGACGCGGCGGTGCCGCGCACGGTGCCACGCGAGATGGCGGAGAACGCGTCGAAGCGCTCGGGCTGGAAGCCGGCGAACATTGCGCTGTTGTCGATCATCTGACGGGACACCTCCTTCACGGTCGGGCCAGCGGGATGGGAGTCCCGGGCCGGGCGCGGATGCTTACGGGTTCACCCTAGAGGGCGCCGATCATCACCGGCAACCCATTTTTGACCTGCGTCTTCGGCCGAATCCGGCCGGAACCTGCGGGGCCGGCGCGGCGTCGGGGACGGTCAGGGCGGGGGCGGTCCGGCGGGGCCGTCGAGGACCCGGATCAGCCCCTCCTGGACCACCGAGCAGACGAGTTCGCCGCCGCGGGTGTACACCAGGCCCCGGGCCAGCCCGCGGGCCCCGGTGGCGGTGGGGGTCTCCTGCGCGTACAGCAGCCACTCGTCGGCGCGGAACGGGCGGTGGAACCACATGGCGTGGTCGAGGCTGGCCATGGAGATGCCGGCGAACGACCGGCCGTGCCGGAGCAGCACGGTGTCGAGCAGGGTCATGTCGGACGCGTAGGTCATCAGGCACACGTGCAGCAGGGGGTCGTCGGGCAGGTCGCCGCCGACCCGCAGCCACACGAGGTTGCGGGTGGTGCTCAGCGCGGGGTCGCGCTCGACCTCGAACGACAGCGGGCCCACCGGGCGCATCTCGATGGGGTGCCAGGTGGCGAAGCGCGGCACCCGGCCGAACGCGGCGAGCAGCCGCTCGCGCATGGTGGGCAGGTCCTCGGGGCCGGGGACCTCGGGCATGGACACCTGGTGCTCCAGCCCGGGTTCGACCTTGTGGAAGGACGCCGACAGGGTGAAGATCGCCTTGCCGTGCTGCACCGCGGTGACCCGGCGGGTGGTGAACGACCGGCCGTCGCGCACCCGGTCGACGTTGTACACGATCGGCACCGAGGGGTCGCCCGGCCGGATGAAGTAGGCGTGCAGCGAGTGCACGTGGCGGTCGGCGGGGGCGGTGCGCCCCGCCGCCACCAGCGCCTGGCCCGCCACCTGGCCGCCGAAGACGCGCTGCGGACCGCCGTCGGGGCTGCTGCCGCGGAAGATGTTGTCCTCGATCCGCTCCAGGTCGAGGATGCCCAGCAGACCGGTGAGGGTCTGGCCGGGTTCGGGCGCGTCCGCCCCGGGTGCGGCGGGCGTGCCGCCGGCGCGGTCATCCGGCATCGGGGCCCCCTTCGTCGCCGTCCGCCGCCGGGGCCTCGGGATCGCGGCCCGCGCACAGGGCGAGGACGGCCTCACCGTAGCGTTCGAGCTTCACCGCCCCGACACCGGAGATGCGGGACAGCTGTGCGATGTCGCCGGGCACGTGCTCGGCGACCGCCTGCAGGGTGGCGTCGGTGAACACGACGTAGGCCGGGACCTTCTGCTCCTCGGCGGTGGCGCGCCGCCACGCCTTGAGCCGCTCCAGCAGCGCCTCGTCGTAGTCGGCCGGGCAGTCCAGGCAGCGGCCGAGCTTGCGGGCCGCGGCCTCGGTGAGCGTGGCGCCGCAGATGCGGCACTGCGCGGCCCGCGCCGACCGGCGCTCGCGCCGCCCGGCGGCCAGCGACGGCGACGCCGGGCGCAGGCCGTCGAGGAAGCGCGTGGGGCGGCGCCCCTTGCGCCCGCCGGGCGAGCGCGCCAGCGCCCACGACATGGCGAGGTACTCGCGGGCGCGGGTGACACCGACGTAGAACAGCCGGCGCTCCTCCTCGACCTGCTCGGGGGTGTCGGCGTGGATGATCGGCAGCATGCCCTCGGTGAGCCCCACGAGGAACACGGCGTCCCACTCCAGGCCCTTGGCGGAGTGCAGGGACGCCAGGGTGACGCCTTCGAGGCCGGGGGCGTGCTCGGTGGCCACCCGGGCGTCGAGTTCGGCCACGAAGTCGTCCATGGTGGCGCCGGGGCGTTCGGCGGCGACGTCCTCGGCGAGCTGGGCGAGGGCGGCCAGGGACTCCCACTTCTCGCGGGCCTGACGGCCCTCGGGGGCGGCCGGGGTGAGGCCCAGCGGCGCGAGGATGTGGTGCACGGTGGCGGCCAGCGGCGCGTCGTCGGCCCCCTGCCGGGCGCCGCGCAGGGTGTGCACGGCCTGCTTGATCTCGGGGCGTTCGAAGAACCGGGTGGCGCCGCGGACGGTGTACGCCACCCCGGCGTCGGCGAGCGCCTGCTCGTAGGCGGCGGACTGGGAGTTGGCGCGGAACAGCACCGCGATCTCGCGCGCGGGGGTGCCGGCGTCGACCAGGGCGGCGATGCGCCGGGCCACACCGGTGGCCTCGGCGGGTTCGTCGTCGTACTCGGTGTAGGTGGGGTCGGGGCCGTCGGGGCGCTGCGCGACGAGTTCGAGCCGGTGGTCGGCGGCCTGCACGCCCGACGGCGCAGCGGCGGACTTGAGGGCGAGGTTGGCGACCCGCACCACCTGCGGGGTGGAGCGGTAGTCGCGCACCAGCCGCACCACCGTGGCGTGCGGGTAGGCGGCGGAGAACCGGGTGAGGTAGGAGGGCGTGGCCCCGGAGAAGGAGTAGATGGTCTGGCTGGGGTCGCCCACGACGCAGAGGTCGTCGCGGTCGCCCAGCCAGGCGTCGAGCAGCAGTTTCTGCAGCGGGTTGACGTCCTGGTACTCGTCGACCACGAAGTAGCGGTACTGGTCGCGCACGCGGTCGGCGATGTCGGGGCGGTCGGCCAGCATGGCGGCGGTGAGTTCGAGCATGGACTCGAAGTCGAGCAGGTTGCGTTCGCGCCGGGCGTCCTCGTAGGCCTCGAAGACGCGGGCGACGTCGTGGGCGGCCATGGGGGCGGTGCGCCCGGCCTTGCCGATGGCGGCCTCGTAGTCGGACGGGCGGACCTGGGTGACCTTGGCCCACTCGATCTCACTGGCGAGGTCGCGCAGCGCGGTGCGGTCGGCCTGCACACCGCAGGAGTGCGCCGCGCGCGCCACCACCGGGATCTTGCTGTCGATGAGGGTGGGCAGCGGGCCGCCGACCACCTGCGGCCAGAAGAACGAGAGCTGGCGCAGCGCCGCGGCGTGGAAGGTGCGGGCCTGCACGCGCGGGGCGCCCAGGGCGCGCAGCCGGCCGCGCATCTCGCCCGCGGCGCGCACGGTGAACGTGACCGCGAGCACCTGCTGCTCGGCGACCACCCCGCTGGCGACGGCGTAGGCGATCCGGTGGGTGATGGCCCGGGTCTTGCCGGTGCCGGCTCCGGCCAGGATGCACACCGGACCGCGCACCGCGCGGGCCGCCGCCGTCTGCTCGGGGTCGAGTCCGTCGAGTACCCGGTCGGGATCCATCCGCATCCGCTCCGTTTCGGCAGGGGTCGCTGGGGAGGAAGGGCGCGCGTGTGGCCACGACCGTTCCGTTCCCCCCGACCAGTCTCTCAAGTATCAGTGGAGGTGTGCGCGCGCCTCCACCCCATCCGTCCACCTGTGGACGGCGCGAAAGGGGGGAACCGAAGCCGCACGGGCGGCGTCCCACCAGCTGGCACGGACGTTCCGGGGAAGCTCCGCGCGCCTCCCGGCGTTGGTAGTAGGCGGTGTCAACACGCAATACGGACGAAGGAGACGGCGCAATGACCACCCCGACCGCCGGCCGGATCACGATGTACTCCACCCCCTGGTGCGGCTTCTGCAAGCGGCTGAAGAGCCAGCTCGGGCGCGAGGGGATCGCGATCGACGAGGTCGACATCGAGCAGAACCCCGAGGCGGCCGAGTACGTGATGCGGGTCAACGGCGGCAACCAGACCGTTCCCACGGTGGTCTTCGCCGACGGCACCGCCCTGACCAACCCGTCCTTGTCACAGGTCAAGGAGAAGCTCGCGGGGCAGGCGTGACCCGCGCGGCCGCCGTCCCGCTCCCGGGGCGGCGGCCGGCACCCCGGGCACGGGGCAACGAATGGGGGAAGACGTGACATCTCACAGAACGGTGCGCGACGGGCGCGACGCGGGACCGGACGCCTACGGCATGGTCCAGCGGACGTCGGCGGGGTGGCGCGTGAACGACGGCGAGGAGCTCCCCGACCTGCTCAACGCGATGGTCCTCGCCGACCTCATCGCCGCCGAGGAGGGCGCGCCGGGCGCGCCGCCCGCGGCGCCCCCGCGCGCGGACGCCGACGCCTCCGAGGTCGAGCGCCTGCGCGTCACCGTCGCCCAGCTCGAACACGCCCTGCACACGCGGGTGGTGGTCGAGCAGGCCATCGGGGTGCTCGCCGAGCGGCACCGGCTGACCCCGCGCAAGGCGTTCGAGCGGCTGCGCTCGGCCGCGCGCTCGCGCGGGCGCCGGGTCGCCGACATGGCCCGCGACGTCGTGACCAGCAGCACCAACCCGCTCACCCCGCTGCCGGTGGAACTGGCGGGCGAGGGCGCCGCCGCCGAGGCCGAGCCCCGCCGCGCCCCGCGTTGAGGGGCGCCGGCCCGCGCCCCGAGGGGTGCGCCGACCCGCTGCGGACCGGCCGCCGGCCCCGGTAGGGTCGCCGCATGCCCCGACCCGACGCCCACCCCGGTGAATACGCCGAACGGGTGCTCGACCTCGTCGAACGCATCCCGCCCGGCCGGGTGATGTCCTACGGCGACATCGCCGAGTACCTGGGCGAGGGCGGCCCCCGCCAGGTCGGCGCCGTCATGTCCGCGTGGGGCGACGGCGTCCCGTGGTGGCGGGTGCTGCGCTCCGACGGCACGCCCCCGTCGGGCCACGAGGTCCGCGCCCGGCGCCACTACGCGGCCGAGGCCACCCCGATGCGCGCCGCCACCGGCCGCGTCGACATGCGCCGTGCCCGCTGGGCGGGCCCGGACTCCGACTGACGCCCGCCCGCGCCGGGGGTGCTGTGCGGGGCGGGCCGGGTGGGGTCCTGGAGTGTCCTGATCATCTGGTGAACTAGGAGGGGTGAGCCCCTCCCCGTACCGCCTCGTGCGGCGTGCGCACCGCGTCGCACCACCACCGGCGCTGGACGACGACCAGCGCCGCGTGGTCGCGCACCGGGGCGGCCCGCTGCTGGTGCTGGCGGGACCGGGCACGGGCAAGACCACCACCATCGTCGAGTCCGTCGTCGAGCGCATCGACGGCCGCGGCGTCGACCCCTCGCGCGTGCTCGTCCTCACCTTCAGCCGCCGGGCGGCCCAGGAGCTGCGCGAACGCATCACCGCGCGGCTGCGCCGCACCACGCGCGAACCCCTGGCGCTCACCTTCCACAGCTACGCCTACGCGCTGATCCGGCGCGAGTTCCAGCGCCTGGGCGACCGCGCGCCGCGCCTGCTGTCGGGCCCCGAGCAGCTCATGGAGATGCGCGAACTCCTCGCCGGCGAGGCCGACGACGGCGCCCCGGGGTGGCCCGAGCGGCTCCGTCCGGCGCTGCGCACCCGCGGCTTCGCCGAGGAGCTGCGCGACTTCCTCATGCGCGCCCAGGAGCGCGGGATCGACGCCGCCCTCCTCGACCGCATGGGCCGCGAGCACCGCCGCGACGACTGGGTCGCGGCCGGCGACTTCCTCGACCGCTACACCGGCCGCTTCGACGTGGCGCCCCTGCCCACGTTCAACTACGCGGAGCTGGTGCGGGTGGCCGCCAACCTGCTGCACGACCCCGAGGTGCAGGCGCGCGAGCGCGCCGCCCGCGAGGCCGTGTTCGTGGACGAGTACCAGGACACCGACCCCGCCCAGGAGGAGCTGCTGCGGGCGCTGGCGGGCGACGGCCGCGACCTCGTCGTCGTGGGCGACCCGGACCAGTCCATCTACGGGTTCCGCGGCGCCGACGTGCGCGGCATCCTGGACTTCCCGGACCGCTTCCCGCGCGCCGACCGCACCCCGGCGCCCGTCGTCGCGCTGCGCACCTGCCGGCGCAGCGGGCCCGCGCTGCTCGGCGCGTCGCGCGGGGTGGCGCGGCGGCTGCCCGCGGCGCCCGCCCCGGGCGGCGGGCCCGTCAACGCCCACCGGGTGCTGGCCTCGGTCGACGGCGCCCCCGAGGGCGAGGTGCGCGTGCTGCTCGCCGAGAGCCCCACCCAGGAGGCCGCGGTGGTCGCCGACACGCTGCGCCGCGCCCACCTGGTCGACGGGGTCCCGTGGTCGCGCATGGCGGTGCTGGTGCGCTCCGCCACCCGGCAGGTGCCGGTGCTGCGGCGGGCGCTGTCGGCGGCCGGGGTGCCGGTGGCGGTCGGCGGCGACGAACTCCCGCTGGCCGCCGAACCGCTGGTGCGCCCGATGCTGCTGCTGCTGCGCTGCGCGCTGCGCCCGGCCGTCCTGGACGACTCCGCGGCGCACGAGCTGCTGACCAGCCCGTTCGGGGACGCCGACGCCGTGCGGCTGCGCCGACTCGGCCGGGCGCTGCGCCGCCTCGATCTCGACGCGCGGGCGGCCCGGCGGCGGGCCGCCCGCGCCGCGGCGGCCGACGGCGCCGCAGCGGAGGGCGAGGAGGGCGCGGACGCCCCCGGTACCGCCGCCCCGGGGCCGGCCGCGCCGGACACCGCCGCCGAGGCCGCCGCGCCGGACGCGGGCGAGGGCGGCGACCCGTTCGGCGGCGGCGCCCGCACCGCGGGCGAACTCCTCGCCGCCGCGCTGCGCGACCCGCGCGAACTCACCCTGGTCGACCCCGACGTCGCCGCCCCGGCCCGCCGGGTCGCCGGGTACCTGCGGCTCGTCGCCGACCGCGCCGCCGCCGGCGCCTCCGCCGAGGACGTGCTGTGGGAGCTGTGGCGGGCGAGCGGGCTGTCCGACCGGCTGCTCGCCGCCAGCCAGGCCGGGGGGCGGCGCGGCGCCGCCGCCGACCGCGACCTCGACTCCGTGGTGGCCCTGTTCGAGAGCGCCGCCCGCTACTGCGACCGCCTGCCCCCGGGGGTACCCGCCGGGTTCCTGGAGGACCTGGAGGCGCAGGAGATCCCCGGCGACAGCCTGGCCGAGCGGGCCCCCGAGGGCGAGGCCGTGCGCATCCTCACCGCCCACCGGTCCAAGGGGCTGGAGTGGGACCTCACCGTGGTCGCCGGGGTGCAGGAGGGCGACTGGCCCGACCTGCGGCTGCGCGGCTCGCTGCTGGGGGTCGAGCACCTGGTCGACGCGGTCGACGGGTTCGCCGACACCAGCGGGGCGGCGGTGGCGTCCCGGCTGCTGGACGAGGAGCGGCGGCTGTTCTACGTCGCGGTCACCCGCGCCCGGCACACCCTGGTGGTGACCGCCGTGGGCGGTGAGGACACCGAGGAGCGCCCGTCGCGGTTCCTCGCCGAACTGGGCGTCGGCGAACCCGAGCGCGTCAGCACCGGCCGCCGCTGGCTGTCGCTGCCCGCGCTCGTCGCCGACCTGCGCTCGGTGGTCACCGACCCGGCCCGCCCCGACCCGCTGCGCCGCGCGGCGGCCGCGCACCTGGCCCGGCTCGCCGACGCCGGGGTGCGCGGCGCCGACCCCGCCGAGTGGTACGCGCTCACCCGCTTCTCCGACGACCGCCCGCTGGTCGACCCGGGCGGCACCATCCGGGTGTCGCCGTCGCAGGTGGAGCGGTTCACCACCTGCGAACTGCGGTGGCTGCTGGAGAGCGCCGCCGGGGCCTCCGCCATGGAGATGTCCTCCGCGCTGGGGAGTATCGTGCACGCGGTGGCCGTGCTCGTCGCCGACGGCGCGAGCATGGAGGACGTCCGGCGGCGCATGGACGGCATCTGGTCCGAGCTGGACTTCGGCGGCCCGTGGTTCGCCGGCAAGGAGCGCGAGCGCGCCGATGAGATGGTGCGCCGGCTCGTCGATTGGCACGACGCCAACGAGCGCGAACTGGTCGTCACGGAGGAGGGGTTCAAGGTCGACATCGGCGGCATCGAGATCACCGGGCGGGTCGACCGGCTGGAGCGCGACGCCGACGGCCGCGCCGTCGTGGTCGACATCAAGACCGGCGGGTCGCGGCCCAAGGACGCCGAACTCGCCCGCCACCCGCAGCTGGGCGTGTACCAGCTCGCCGTGCTGCGGTCGGCGTTCGCGCACCTGGGCCTGGGCGAGCCCGGCGGCGCCGAACTGGTGCAGGTCGGCAAGGCCGCCACCGCCAAGGCCGCCCGCACCCAGGCGCAGCGCCCGCTCGGCGCCGACCCCGACCCCGGGTGGTCGGACCGGCTGGTCCGCGACGTCGCCGAGAGCATGTCGGGCACCCGGTTCCAGGCGCGGCGCAACACGTTCTGCGACTCCTGCGCCGTCCGGTCGAGCTGCCCCGCGCACGACGAAGGGAAGCGCGTGTGACCGCCGGCGAAGAGGTGGCGCCGGCCCCGACCGCGCCGCGCCGCCTGCTCACCCCCGCCGAGCTGTCCCGGCTGCTCGGCCAGCCCGAGCCCACCGCCGAGCAGGCCGCGGTGATCTCCGCGCCCCTCGGCCCCGGGGTGGTGGTCGCGGGCGCCGGGTCGGGCAAGAGCGAGACCATGGCCGGGCGCGTGGTGTGGCTGGTCGCCAACGGGTTCGTCCGCCCCGAGCACGTCCTGGGGCTGACGTTCACCCGCAAGGCCGCCGCCGAGCTGGCCGACCGGGTCCGCCGCCGCCTCGACCAGCTCCGCGCCACCGAGCAGGTGCCCGCCGAGGTGCTCGACGGCGACCCCACCGTGTCGACGTACAACTCCTACGCGGCGCGGCTGGTCGGCGACCACGCGCTGCGCGAGGCGGTCGAGCCCACCACCCGGCTGCTCAGCCCCGGCCAGTCCTACCAGCTCGCCACCCGGATCGTGGCCGGCTACGACGGCCCGATGGACGCCGTCACGGTCGGCCCGCGCACCGTCACCGACCGGGTGCTGGAGCTCGCCGGGGAGCTGGCGGACCACCTGCGCACCCCCGACGACGTGCGGGGGGTGGGCCGGTGGATCGCCGAGCGCGTCGCCGCGCTGCCCGGCCGGGCCGTCAAGGAGACGCGCGACCTCGTCGCCACCCAGCGGCGCCGCGAGCAGCTCCTGCCGCTGGTCGAGCGCTACACCGCCGCCAAGGCGGCGCGCGAGGTCATGGACTACGGCGACCAGGTGGCCCTGGCCGCGCGCATCGCCCAGCGCCACCCCGAGGTCGGCATCATCGAGCAGAGCCGCTACCGGGTGGTGCTGCTCGACGAGTACCAGGACACCAGCCACGCCCAGCTCGTGCTGCTGCGGGCGCTGTTCGGCGGCGGCCACCCGGTGACCGCCGTCGGCGACCCGTGCCAGTCCATCTACGGGTGGCGCGGCGCCAGCTCCGGCAACCTCACGAGCTTCCCCACCGACTTCCCCGAGGCCCCGGGCCGCCCGGCGCCGGTGCGCCGGCTGGCCACGAGCTTCCGCAACGGCGAGCGCGTGCTCGACGTCGCCAAGCGGCTGGCCGAGCCGCTGCGCGCCGAGGAGGTGCCCTCCGGCGGGTCCCCGGTCCCGCCGCCGGTCGACCTCGCCCCGGCGCCGGCGGCCCGGCTCGCCGACTACGTCCCCGTTCTGTACCCGGGCCCGGCCCGGCGCGGGCGCGGCACGGTGGCGTGCGCGCTGTTCCGCACCGAGACCGAGGAGGCGGCGTGGATCGCCGCCACCATCGAGGCCGCGCTGGCCCAGCCGGGCCACCTGGCGCCGGACGGCCTGCCGTGGCCGCCCGGCGAGGGCGGGGACGCCATCACCCCCGGCGACGTCGCCGTGCTGTGCCGCAAGCGCTCCCAGTTCACCCCGCTGCGCGAGGCGCTGGAGGCGCGCGGCATCCCCGTCGAGGTCGTCGGCCTGGGCGGGCTGATGACGGTGCCCGAGGTCCGCGACATCGTCGCCACACTGCGGGTGCTGCACGACGCGACGGCGGGCAACGAACTCGCCCGGCTGCTCACCGGGCCGCGGTGGCGCATGGGGCCGCGCGACCTGGTCGCCCTCGGTGAACGGGCGGCCGAACTCGCCCGCGAGACCCGCCGCGACCTCACCGGCGCGGCCCCCGACGACGGGGACGGCGACGGCGAGGACCTGCTGCGGCGCACCGTGCTCGACCTCACCGCCGAGAGCGGGAGCCTGGTCGACGCGCTGGACGACCTGGGCCCGGCCGAGCGGTACTCCGCCGAGGGGTACGCGCGGTTGGCGGCGCTCGCCGACGAACTGCGCGGGCTGCGCCGCCTGGTCGGGCAGCCGCTGCCCGACCTGGTGAGCGAGGTCGAGCGCGCCCTGGGCCTGGGCATCGAGGTGGGTGCCCGGCCGGGCCGCGACCCGGTGGCGGCGCGCGCCGACCTCGACGCGTTCGTCGACGCGGCGGTGCGGTTCGTGGGCAGCAGCGAGGACCCCACCCTGGGCACGTTCCTCACCTACCTGCGGTCGGCCGAGGACGCCGAGAAGGGCCTGGAGCCGGGTGAGCGGGTGGGGTCCAGCGACTCCGTGAAGCTCATGACCGTGCACGGCGCCAAGGGGCTGCAGTGGCCGCTGGTCGTGGTGCCCGGTCTGTCGGGCGGGACCGCGTCGCCGGTGTTCCCCACCCGGGCGCGCGACGCCGGCGGGTGGGTCGGCAAGGAGCAGCGGCTGCCGTTCCCGCTGCGCGGGGACGCCGCCGGGCTGCCCCGGCTGCACGGGGTGGACAAGCGCGCGGTGCGCGAGTTCGTGGCCGCCGACCGGGCCCGGCACGGCCTGGAGGAGCGGCGGCTGGCCTACGTCGCCGTCACCCGGGCGTCGTTCGCGCTGCTGTGCACGGGGCACTGGTGGGGGCGTTCGGCGGCGGGGCGGCGCGGGCCGTCGGTGTTCCTGGAGGAGGTCCGCGAGGCGTGCGCGTCCGGGGCGGGCCGGGTCGCCCACTGGGCCGACCCGCCCGGCGAGGACGAGGCCAACCCGCAGACCGCCGACACCGCCCCGGTCGCCTGGCCGCGCCCGCCCGAGGAGGAGGACGACGACGCGGCCGCCCGCCGCCACCGCGAGATCGCCGCGGGCGCCGAACTCGTCCAGCTGGCCCGCCGCCGCCCCGGCGCCCCGGCGCCCAGCACCGAGGGCGGCGCCGGGACAGCGGACATGCCCGCTGGGGACGCGGGGGGCGGCCCCGGGGCCGCGGCCACGGTCACCGGTGCCGTCGGCGGCCCGCGCGCACACGGCGCCGACGGGGCGGCCACCGCGCCCCCGGACGGCGCCGGGGACCCGTCCGCTGCGACCGCCGACGGCACCGAGGGGTCGCCGGCCCCCGCCGCCGACCCGGACGGCGGCGACGTCCGCACCACCGGCCGCGCCTGGCTGGACCTGATCGACCGCGCCACCGTCCCGCCGTCGATGCGGCGCCGGCTCGACGGCTGGGCGCGCGACACCGAACTGCTCCTCGCCCACCGCGACTCCCGGCCGGGCGCGGGCGACGGCACGATCCCCGTCGAGCTGCCCGCGCACCTCACGGTGTCGTCCCTGGTGTCCCTGGCGCGCGACCCGTCGGCGCTGGCCCGGCAGATCCGCCGCCCCCTCCCCCGCCCGCCGGCCCCGCACACCCGCCGGGGCACCGCCTTCCACGCCTGGCTGGAGCAGCGCTTCGGCCAGCAGAGCCTGCTGGTGCCCGACGAGCTGCCGGGCGCGGCCGACGACGGCGCGGGCGGTGACGACGACCTGGACGAGCTGCAGCGCCGGTTCGAGGCGAGCGAGTGGGGCGGGCGGACCCCGCTCGACGTCGAGGTCCCGTTCGAGACGATCATCGGCGACCGGCTGGTGCGCGGCCGGATGGACGCCGTGTTCCACGACGCGGCGGACGACCGCTACGACGTGGTCGACTGGAAGACGGGCCGCCCGCCGGAGAACGAGCGCGAGCGCCGCGCGGTGGCCGTGCAGCTCGCGGCGTACCGGATCGCGTGGGCGCGGCTCGCCGGGGTGCCGCTGGAACAGGTGCGCGCCGCGTTCCACTACGTCCGCGCCGACCGCACCGTCCGCCCGACCGACCTGCTCGACGCCGACGGCCTCGCCGCCCTGCTCACCGCCGTCCCCGAGGCCGACTGACCCGCCCGTCGGGGGGGACGACCGGCGCCGCCACGGGGTCACAGGAGGGCGGCGGCGATGGCGAGGGCGGTGGCGGCGCAGGCGGCGACCACCGCGCGGGCGGGCCGCGGGCCCAGGACGGTGCCGCGCCACGGCCCCTCGAACCGGCGGGCGGCCGCCCAGAACGCCGCCAGGACCAGGGCGAACGCCCCCGCCCAGCACGCGCGGGCGAGCAGCCACCCCGGGCCGTCCGGGGTGTCGGTCAGGCCGGGGAGGACGCCGCCCACCGCCGCGCCCGCCGCGCTGACCAGCACCACGGCGGTCAGGTGCCAGCAGAACACGGTCAGCGCGCCCACGTTGACCAGCACGGTGGCCGCCCACGGCACGGGGTGGCGCAGCAGCCGCTCCACCGGGCCGCGCAGCAGGACGGCCGCCCCGATCTGGACGAACCCCAGCGCCGGGAGCATGAGCGTCGGCGGCGCGGAGTTGGACCGCTCCGCCCCCGGCACCCCGACCACGCTCACCGGGTACCCCAGCTGCGGGAGCACCGCCAGGCCGACCGCCCCCGCCGCGAGCAGCACCCCCGCGCCGCGCCGGCCCAGCCGCCCGCTCTCCCACGCCACCCCCGCCTGGTAGGCGGCCTGCCAGACCGGCAGCACCGCGGCGTACCCCCACGCGTCCGGGACGTGGCCGCCCCACGGGCCGAACCGGGCGGCGTCGCAGGCGGCCGCGACCGCCAACGGGGCGGCCACCGCCGCCGCGCCGAACCGCGCGTCGGCCGCGACCGCCCACCGGGTGAGCGTGGTGACCGCCAGGTACACCGCGATGAACCAGAGCGGCTGGAGGGCCAGCAGCAGCCCCGTGCGGACGGTGGCCGCGGGCGTACCGGCGGCGGCCAGGCCGGCCGCCAGCACCCCCCACGCGGCCAGGGCGAGGACCACGGGCCGGCCCAGCCGGAGCAGGCGGCCCCGCAGCCACTCCGCGTCGGCCGCACCGGACCCGCCGGACGTCCCGGCGGCGCGTTCCCGCGCCCGCCGCAGCCCGCGCGCCGCGACGTAGCCGCCGACCAGGAAGAACAGGGCGAGCGTCTGCAGCGCCCAGCTCGCCGGCGCCAGCCCCGGCAGGTGCTTCAGCGGGCTGGAGACGCGCAGGCCGCCGTCACCCCACAGCACGAGCGCCGTCACCAGCCAGTGGCCGAGGACCACCCCGGCGATCGCCAGCGCCCGCAGCCCGTCCAGGGCGCGTTCCCGCGATGCCGGGGTGGCCCGGTCCACCCGTGCGGCGGCCGCCCGCACCCGTCCCGTCGTCATGCCGGCCCCTCCGCGTCCGGGGCCCCGTCTCCGGGGCGCGTGGTGGGTGGTGCGGCGCCGGCGGCGATCGCGGCGATCCCCGCCAGCGCGGCGCCGCCGCGCCGGTAGTACTGCTCGTGGCCGGAGGCGTCCCCGGCGGAGAACGTGCGGGCGCCGAACGCGGGGTCCATGGGGTCGCCGCCGAGGCCGAGGACCCCGGCGGAGAACGAGGGGACGAACCGGATCCAGTCGTCGTCGGCGCGGGTGGCCCAGACGCGGGCGCGGACCTCGCCGGCGCCGTCCACCCCCATGCCGGGGCTGGCCAGGGCGACGACGTCGTCGGCCACCCCGGCCTCGCGCGCGGCCAGGCCGCACACGGTGCTGCCGTAGCTGTGGCAGACCAGGGTGACGTGGGCGCCGCCGGGGAGGTGGTCGCGGCCGAAGCGCGCGAGTTCGGCGGCGCCCACGGCGGCGCGGGTGGTGGTGACGGCCTCCGCGTCGACGCGCTGCGGCGGGAGGTAGCCGAGCCACACGACGACGGCGGCGGCGCGGTCGGGGCGGCGGTCGCGCATCGCGGCGTGCAGGGCGCGCCCGTTGTCCAGGGGCACGGTGCCCGGGTTGGCGGCCGAGGCGTGGAAGTTCTCCCGGTTCTGCCCGCTGCCGGGGACGACCACGGCGATGTCGTCGGCGGCGGCCAGGTCGCCGATGACCTCGACCACGCGCCCGGACCCGGCGGGGTCGTCGGCCAGCACGGTGCGGCCGCCGTCGCCGGCCCGCGCCGCGTAGGCCAGGGGGGCGGCGACGGTGCCGGGGGGCGCGGCCGGGGCCGCCGGGCCGGCCGGTCCGGCGGCGACCGCGGCCGCCGCCAGGAGCGGCAGTGCCATCCGTCGTCTCATGGCTCACGACGCTAGGAACCGCCGACCCGCCCGGTCGTCCCCGTCGCGGGTGAACCCGCGCCCGCCCCCTCCGGGGGATCGGGGGGCGGTGGCCGGCGGGCGTCCCGCCGCACACGGGGGCGGGGCCTCCGGCCGGGGGGCGCCGGTGCGGCGGGGGTGGGCCGCCGGCGGCGGCAGGGGTCAGACGACGCCGTTCTCGTAGGCGAACACGACCGCCTGGGTGCGGTCGCGCAGGCCGAGCTTGGTGAGCATGCGGCCGACGTGGGTCTTCACGGTCTGCTCGGAGAGGAAGAGCTCGCCGGCGATCTCGGCGTTGGACAGGCCCCGCGCGACCTGGCGGAGGACGTCGGTCTCGCGCGGGGTGAGGTCGGCGAACGCCTCGGGGCGGGCGTGCACGCGTTCGCGGCGGCGGCGGGCGATGTCGGCGATGAGGCGGCGGGTCACCGACGGGGCCAGCAGCGCCTCGCCGCCGGCCACCACGCGCACGGCGGCGCGGAGGTCGTCCATCGGGGCGTCCTTGAGCAGGAACCCGCTGGCGCCCGCGCCGAGGGCCTCGTAGACGTACTCGTCCAGGTCGAACGTGGTGAGGACGAGGACCCGGGGGCCGGGGGGCGGGCCGTCGCCCGCGCCGTCCGGGTCGGGGCCGCCCGGTGCCGCCGCTGCGCCGGGGCCGCCACCGGGGCCGCGGCCGGCGGTGATCTCGCGGGTGGCGGCGAGGCCGTCGAGAACGGGCATGCGGACGTCCATCACGACGACGTCGGGCCGCAGCCGCCGGGTGAGGTCGACGGCCTCGCGGCCGTCGGCGGCCTGGCCGACCACCTGGAGGTCGGGGGCCGCGTCGAGGAGGGTGGCGATGCCGTCGCGGACCATGGCCTGGTCGTCGGCGACCAACACGGTTATCGGCACGGCACCACTCTAGCCACGTTCACCGGGCGGCGGGAGGTCCTCGCCCCCGGCGGGACCGGCGTCCGCACCGGGCCCCCCGGACGGCGGGGGTTCCAGGGCGGCGGGGCCGCCGCGCCCCGCGGCCAGCGGGAGGTCGGCCGTGACGGCGAACCCGCCGTCGGGAAGCGGGCCCGCGCTGAGCCGCCCGCCGAGCATGGCGACGCGCTCGCGCATCCCCACCAGCCCGTGGCCGCCGGCGTCCGGGGCGGGCCGGCGGTCGCCGGGCGGCGGGCCGTTGGCGACGCGCACCCGCAGCCTGTCGGCGGTGCGCTCGACGGCGACCGCCACCGGCGCCCCGGGCGCGTGCCGGCCGGCGTTGCTGAGCGACTCCTGGACGATGCGGTAGGCCGACAGGTCGACGGCGCTGGGCAGCCCCGCCGCGTCGACGCCGGCCGCGACGTCGACGCGCATCCCCGCCTGGCGGGCCCCGGCCACCAGGTCGCCGATCAGGGCGAGGCCGGGTTGGGGGGCGCGCTCGGCGTCCTCGTCGTCGGCGCGGAGCAGCCCGACCACGCGGCGCATCTCGGCGAGGGCGTCGCGGGCGGCGTCGCGGATGGTGGAGAAGGTGGCGGCGGCGTCCGGCCCGATCCCGGGGTGCTTGTAGGGGGCGGCCTCGGCCTGGATGGCGATCATCGACATGTGGTGCGATACCACGTCGTGGAGTTCGCGGGCGATGCGGGAGCGCTCCTCCAGCACGGCCTGGCGGGCGCGGTCCTGGCGGCGCAGCGCGCTCTCCCGGGCCAGCCGCGATTGGGCGGTGCGCCGGCTGCGCACGTTGTAGCCGAGCAGCAGCACCCCGGCCGCTACGGCGGCGATCCAGGCCACCTGGCCGAGCGGGGTCCCGGCGACCGGCGCGGCGGCCGCGATGTCGGCGGTCACGGTCACCGCCCCGACCCCGACGGTCGTCCACCCGGGCGCGGTCGTGGCGACGGCGTACAGCACCACGGGCAGGGCGAGCAGCAGGACGACCGGCCACGGCCACAGGTCCTCGGGCGGGGCCCCGAGCCCGCCGACCGCGAGCAGGACGGCGAGCAGCCCAGCGGCGAGGAACCGCCAGGTGAGCAGCGGGGCGACGGGGAGCAGCGCCAAGGGCAGCCCGGTGGCGAACCCGAGGAGCACGGCGGCCGCGACCGGCACCCCGTGGTAGCCCACGAGCTGCACCGCCACCAGGGAGGTGGCCCCGCCGCTGAGGGCGACCAGCACCGCCCAGGCGGTGATCTCGCGCGGACCGGGCGGGGGCGGGTCGGCGTCGTCGTCGGCGGCCGGGTCGTCGGCGCGCGGCAGGACGAGCCAGAGCAGCAGGTAGGCGGCGAGGCCGAGGGGCAGCGCCAGCGGGAACACCACGCGCAGCGTGATCAGCGCGCCGTGGGAGCCGCGCGACAGGGCCGCGCACACCCCGGCGGCGACCCGGCCGTCGATGGGCCGGCGCGGGCCCCGGAGCAGCCGGAACGGGCCTCCGGGGCGGCGCACCGGGGCGCGCCACACGGCGTCGGCCACCCCGTCGAGGACGGGGAGGGGTTCGCGGCGCCGTTCCGGTTCGGGGGCGCGGTAGGCGAGGGCGCCCTCACGCCGGATGCGGACGTTGTCGCCGATGAGGAGGGCGGCGCCGGACAGCAGGACGGGCCACACCGCCGCGGCGGGGGCGGCCGTGTACAGCGGGGTGGTGGTGGCGATGAGCTGCGCGAGAGCCGTCGCCGCCGCGACCCCCAGCACGACGCGCCGCTCGTACTGCGCGGCGAGGACGTAGAGGACGAGCAGGTAGGCGGCGGCCGCCGCCAGCGGGAACGGCACCCGGCCGTCGTCGGTCCCGCCGGGGAGCAGGGGGACCGCGAGGGCGCCGACGGTCATCACCCGCCACGTCAGCAGGGGCGAGCGGGGCAGGACGGCGAGGGGGGCGCCCACGAGCACGGCCGCGACCACCGCCCACGCGCCGCCCACGCGGGCGTCCGCGAGCTGGACCAGGCTGAGCAGGCCGACCCCGGCGGCGGCCACGGCGAGCAGCGGGGCGCGGTTGGCCGCCTCGCGGCCGTGCGCCTCCGGCCGCCCGGCGGCGCGGACCAGCCAGAACACGGGGTACAGCAGGGCCGGCAGCACGGTGGCGGCGAACCGGCGGCGGACGCGGCGGGCGGGGAGGCCGCGGCGGGCCGCGTGCGCCGCGCACACGCCGCCGACGACGGGCCGGTAGGCGGGGTCGGAGTCGGCGGCGGTGGGCGCCGGCAGGCGGCGGTGCAGCCGGCCCGGGGGCCGGACGAGCACGTCGGCGGCGGTGCGCGCGACGAGCCGCGGCGGCTCCCCGCCCGCGGGACCGGCGTCGCCGGGTCCGGTGTCGGTGTGCGCGCCGGCCATCCCCCACACTCCGGTAGCGTCGCCGCCGTGCGCGGCGGCGGGTCGATGATAGGGCGCCGCCCCGCTGCGGGGCGGCACGCGGCCCCCCACGCTACGCCGTGTCGCCCGGGGCCGCCTGCCCCTTCCGGGTGATACCCGGGCTGGTCCTCGCGTAGGGGGTGGCGGCCTCCCGCAGCGCCGCGCCGGCGCGGCTGCCGGGGGCGGCCTCGGGCGCGCGCCCGCGCGCGGGACGCCCTCGCCCCCGCGCCACCCGCCCGCCGACAGGCCCCGGGCGCGCGCCCGCGCGGAACGCCCGCCGCCGCCCACGGTGGCGACGCAGGGACCGGGCCCGGCCGCGCGCGGCGTGCCCGTCGCCGCGCGCCACGCACCGTCCGCGCGCGGACGCCTCCCGGGCCGGTGGCGCGGCGGCACGCGGGGCGGCCCCGGGTCGGCGCAGGCCTGCGGCCGGGGGTGGTGCGGGTGGCGTGCCGGGACGGTACCCGGAGGTCCTAGGCTCGATGGGGTCGTATCGGCACAGGAGAGGGGACCGTCGGGCAGATGGACGCGCGCACCTACATCGAACGGCACCGCGGGGAGTTCGTCGCGGCGCTCAAGGACTGGCTGTCCATCCCCTCGGTGTCGGCCGACCCGCTGCGGGCGGGCGACGTCCGCCGGTCGGCGGAGTGGCTGGTCGCCCACCTCACCGAGGCGGGGTTCCCCACGGCGGAGGTGTGGGAGACGGCGGGCGCGCCCGCCGTGTTCGCCGAGTGGCCGGCCGAGGACCCCGCCGCCCCGTCCGTCCTGGTCTACGGCCACCACGACGTGCAGCCCGCCGACCTCGCCGACGGCTGGCACACCGACCCGTTCGTCCCGGTCGAGCAGGGCGACCGGCTGGTGGGCCGGGGCGCGTCCGACGACAAGGGGCAGGTGCTGTTCCACGCGCTCGGCCTGCGCGCGCTGCTGGCGGCGTCGGGCGCCGCCGCGCCGCCGGTCACCGTGAAGCTGCTGGTGGAGGGCGAGGAGGAGTCGGGGTCGCCGCACTTCCCCGACCTGCTCCGCCGCAACCGCGACCGGCTCGCCTGCGACGCCGTGGTGGTGTCCGACACCACCATGTGGGCGGCCGACACCCCGTCGATGTGCGTCGGCATGCGCGGCATGACCGACTGCCAGGTCGACGTGTACGGTCCGGCGACCGACCTGCACAGCGGGTCGTTCGGCGGCGCGGTGCCCAACCCGGCCCGGGGGCTGGCCGACCTGCTGTCGGGGCTGCACGGGGCCGACGGCCGGGTGGCGGTCCCCGGGTTCTACGACGGCGTGGCCGAGGTGACCCCCCAGGAGCGGGAGATGATCGCCCGTCTGCCGTTCGACGAGGCCGCGTGGCTGCGGACGGCGGGCAGCACCGCCGCCTCGGGCGAGGCCGGCTACAGCACGCTCGAACGCGTCTGGGTGCGGCCCACCGCCGAGATCAACGGGATGTGGAGCGGCCACACGGGCGCCGGGTCCAAGACCATCGTGCCCCGGTCGGCGCACGCCAAGGTGAGCTTCCGGCTGGTGCCCGGCCAGGACCCGCTCCACGTGCAGGAGCGGTTCCGGGCCTACGTCGCCGACCGCCTGCCCGCCGGGCTGCGGGTCGAGGTGGAGTTCGCCGGGCCGGGCGTGCGGGCGTGCGCCTCCGACATCTCCTCGATCGTGGGCGGTCCGCCGTCGGCCGCCGACCCCGGCGGCCCGTTCGGCGGCGGCGCGGCGGTGCGCGCGGCCCGCGCCGCCATGCAGCGGGCGTTCGGCACCGAGGTGCTCTTCACCCGCGAGGGCGGCAGCGGGCCCGAGGCCGACCTCGCCGACATCCTGGCCGCCCCGCTGGTGTTCCTCGCCGTGGGGCTGAACGACGACCGCATCCACGCCCCCAACGAGAAGGTGGAGATCCCCTTGCTGCTCAAGGGCGCGGAGAGCGCCGCCCACCTGTGGACCGAGCTGGCCGCACACGCCGCGGGGGCGCGGTCGTGAGCGCCCGCCGCGCCGACGCCCCGCCGCAGCCGACCGGCCCGGAGGCGCTGCGCCCGGCGCTGTCGCGCGGGCACGTCGACCCGGCGGGGCACCGCCGAACCGACGACGCCTGGCTGGAGCGGGCGTGGGCCGACCCCGGCACCCGCGTGCTGGTGCTGGAGAGCGGCGACCCCGGCTCCTACGGGTGGCAGGCGCTGCTGGCCCGCCAGTCGCGGGCGCTGGTCACCGCGGGCCCGGACGGCCACCGGCTGGTGTTCGTGCCGCCCGCCGCCGCGCCCGAGGGCGAGCGCTACCTGCTGGGCGCCGACGACGAGGGGCACGCCTACTTCGCGGTGCGCGCCGCCGGCGGCGCCCCGTTCCCCGAGGTGGCGGGCGCCGAACCGGCGTCGCTGCGCGAGGTGGGGGCGCTGCTGGACGACCGCGACTCCGGGCTGCTCACCCACGCGGTGGCGGTGGCCAACTGGAACGCCGGCACCCGGTTCTGCCGGTCGTGCGGCGCCCCGCTGCGCATGGCGGCGGCCGGGCACGTGCGGATGTGCGACGCAGAGGGCATCGAGCACTTCCCGCGCACGGACCCGGCGGTGATCATGCTGGTGCACCGGGAGGTCGACGGCGCGGAGCAGTGCCTGCTCGGGCACAACCCGCGCTGGCCGGAGAACCGCTACTCGGTGCTGGCCGGGTTCGTCGAGCCCGGGGAGTCGCTGGAGCAGGCGGTGGCGCGCGAGGTCGCCGAGGAGGTGGGGGTGGCGGTGGCCGACCCCCGCTACCTGGGGTCGCAGCCGTGGCCGTTCCCGCGCAGCCTGATGCTGGGGTTCACGGCGCGCGCGGTGGGCACCGCCGAGCGCACCGACGCCCAGGAGATCTCGGACGTGCGGTGGTTCACCCGGCCGGAGCTGCTGGCGGCGGCGGAGTCGGGGGCGGTCCTGCTGCCGGGTCCGGTGTCGATCGCGCGCAAGCTGATCGAGCACTGGTACGGCGGCCCGCTGCCCGGCGGCTGGTAGCGGCCTCCGACAAGGCCGGGGGCGGCGCCCCCCTCACCCCGCCGGCTGCACAGGGGCGGACCGGGGGTGCCGAGCGCGCGTGCTCCGGGACGCGCGCCCAACGCGAGGCGCCCGGCCGTTCGCATCGGGGCGGCGGGCGCCCTAGCGGTGGGCGGCCCGGCCGTGCGCCCCGATGGCCGACGGCAGGCCGACCACGCCGAGGACGGCGATGGCGGCGCCGAGCAGCCACGCGGTCCACGCCGCCGCCGGGTCGTCGGCGAAGCCGAACGCCCACGGGGTGCAGAACATGAGCACGCCCGCCACGAGCACGACCGCCTCGGTGGCGACGAGGCCGGGCCGGGTCAGCGACAGGACCGCGGCGAACAGGGTGAGCATGCCGAGCAGGAACAGCGCGGCCATGGGCGTGCCGAGCATGCCGTGCCACAGCCAGCTCACACACGCGGCGAACCCGGCGGCCACCGCGGCCCAGTCGTCCCAGCGTCCCCTCATGGCGCACCTCCCGGCGGGTCCGGCGGTCGCGGGCCCATGCGTAGGGGCTACCCGGGGTGACGCGGGTCACACGCGGGTCGCCCGTGGGGCGTTCCAGGTCGCGCGCGGCGGGGCGGCCGGCGCGCGGGAACGCGGCGGGGCCGCCGCGGACGTGCCGCGGCGGCCCCGTGGCCGGAGGTCCGGCTAGTAGGTGGGCAGGCTGGGGTCGACCTGGTTGATCCAGGCCAGCACGCCGCCGCCGACGTGCACCGCGTCGGAGAACCCGGCCCCCTTGAGCGCCGCCAGCGCCTCGGCGGAGCGGGCGCCCGACTTGCAGTGCAGCACGATGCGCTTGTCCTGCGGCAGCTTGGCGAACGCCTCGCCGTTCAGGAACTCGCCCTTGGGGATGAGGACCGAGCCCGGGATGCTGACGATCTCGTACTCGTTCTTCTCGCGCACGTCCACCAGTTGGAAGTCGTCGCCCCGGTCGATCATCGCCTTGAGCTCGCCCGCGGTGATGGTGGAGCCCGCCGCCGCCTCCTGCGCCTCCTCCGAGACCGTGCCGCAGAAGGCCTCGTAGTCGATCAGCTCGGTGATGGTGGGGTTCTTGCCGCACAGCGGGCACTCGGGGTCCTTGCGGACCTTGACCGAGCGGTAGCTCATCTCCAGGGCGTCGTAGATCATCAGCCGGCCGACCAGCGGCTCGCCGAACCCGGCGAGGAGCTTGATGGCCTCGTTGACCTGGATCGACCCGATGGAGGCGCAGAGCACGCCGAGCACGCCGCCCTCGGCGCACGACGGCACCATGCCGGGCGGCGGGGGCTCGGGGTACAGGCAGCGGTAGCAGGGGCCGTGCTCGGCCCAGAACACCGACGCCTGGCCGTCGAACCGGTAGATGGAGCCCCACACGTAGGGCTTGCCCATGAGCACGGCCGCGTCGTTGACCAGGTAGCGGGTGGCGAAGTTGTCCGTGCCGTCCACGATGAGGTCGTAGGGCTCGAAGATGCGGAACGCGTTGTCGGAGTCGAGCCGCTCCTCGTGCAGCACGACCTCGACGTTCGGGTTGGTCTCGCGGATGGAGTCGCGCGCCGAGACGGCCTTGGGCCGGCCGACGTCGCTCTGCCCGTGGATGATCTGCCGCTGCAGGTTGGACTCGTCGACGACGTCGAAGTCGATGATGCCCAGCGTGCCCACACCCGCGGCGGCGAGGTACAGGAGCGCGGGCGAGCCGAGCCCGCCGGCCCCCACGACCAGCACCTTGGCGTTCTTCAGGCGCTTCTGGCCGTCCATGCCCACGTCGGGGATGATCAGGTGACGAGAGTAGCGGCGCACCTCGTCGACGGTCAGCTCGTCGGCTGGTTCGACCAGCGGCGGCAGCGACACAGCAGCTCCTCAAAGTTCCGGTGGCGTCACGTCCGGGGCGCCGCGCGACGCCGGGGGCGTACGGGCACGTGACGGGCTTGCACTCATACCCAACCTACGGGGTGGGGTTTGGCATTCCCACCCCGGGGAGGCCGTGGTCGGCGATCCCCGTCACCCGGTCCGCCGGCCCGGCGGGGGCGGACGCCTCGCGCAGGAAGGGGCGCAGCAGCCGGGCGGTGCGCCGCGGGTGCTCCATCATCGGCAGGTGCCCGGTGCGGGGCATGAGCACGATCCGCCGGTCGGGGAAGGTGCGCGCGGCGCGGCGGGCCACCCGCGGGTTCACGAACCGGTCCTCGAAGGCGTAGACGAGCAGGGTGGGGCAGCGCACGCCGGCGGCCTGCCGCCACAGCGAGCGGGGGCCGCGCCGCACGTACTCGGTGACCAGCGACCGCAGCGACCCCAGGACCGCCTCCTGGGCGTGGCCCTGCTCCTCGCGGGCGCGTTCGGCCTCCAGGGCCTCGCGGACGCGCTGGGCGGGGGCGGCGTCGGGGTCGTGGAAGGTGGCGCCGAAGGTGGCGCGGACCCGCGCCTCGGCGGGGCGGCTCTGCAATCGGGTGTATACGGCGGGTCCGAGCACGGGGACCAGCGCGCCCGCCATCTGGTACGGGACGCGGCGCGGCCACAGGTCGGGCAGCGCAGGGGAGATCAGGGTCAGGCTGCGCACCAGATCGGGCGCTTCGGCGGCGACCCGCACGGCGACCGCGCCGCCCATGGAGTTGCCGACGAGGTGCGCCGGGTGGTCGCCGGCCGCGAGGAGGCCGGTGACGGCGGCGGCGTGCGCGTCGATCGAGTAGTCCCCGTCGGCGGGCGGCGGCGACAGGCCGAACCCGGGCAGGTCGACCGCCTCCCCGGCGAACTCGGGGCACAGCTCGCCCATGAGGTCGGTCCAATTGGTGGACGACCCGGCCAGGCCGTGCACGTAGACGGTGCGCGGGCGGTCGGCGCCGCACCCGCCGGGGGCGGCGTCGGTGCGGACGTGGACGGTGCGCCCGCCGAGGCGGCGGAGGCCCCCCGGCCACGGGGCGATGGGGTCCGGCATGGCGCCCCTCCTGATCCGGTCGACTCCCGTTCCGCACTCTAACCACCGTCCGCCGGGCGGTGGCGGCGCGCGGCTCCGGCGGCGGGTCCGTGTCACCGCCCGCGCCCCGGGTAGCGGGTCCGGACGCCCGGCCACACCGAGGAATCGAGGGAGGATCCGTGACGACCGATCCGCAGCAGGACGGCCCGCGCGCCAGCGACGCGGACGACCGCTCCATGGAGGCGGCCGAGGCCGACCTCACCGAGCAGGAGGCACCGGCGGCCGGTGACGGCGAGCGCGACTGGCTGGACGCCGTCGGCGACGGCCCGCCCGACGACGCGGCCGAGGCCGACGCCGTGGAGCAGATGCGCGAGGTCGGGCCGGACGACGAGGACGACTACCGCTGACCGGCCCGCGGGGGCCGTCCGCGCGGCGGCCCCCGGCCCGCCCGCCGGGCCGCCGGGGACGCTGGCGGCACCGAACCTACGTGCGAGTAGGATGGGCGCGAACGCGTCCGCCCCCGCCACGCTCCCCGCGGCCGGTCGGCGGCGCACCAGGTGTCGAGTGTGGTGCCGCGGCGCCACGAGTTCGGAGGGTGAGGGTGTGACCGCCTCTTCAGACGCCCGCCCGCGAGGGACCCGACTGCCGAGGCTCGCCCGCCGGCGCCAACTGCTGGCGGCCGCCCAGGAGGTCTTCGTCGCGCAGGGCTACCACGCCGCGGCGATGGACGAGATCGCCGACCGCGCCGGGGTGAGCAAGCCGGTGCTCTACCAGCACTTCCCCGGCAAGCTGGAGCTGTACCTGGCCCTGCTGGAGCAGCACTCCGAGTCGCTGGTCGAGAAGCAGCGCGAGGCGCTGGAGAGCACCGACGACAACCGGCAGCGGGTCACGGCGAGCTTCCAGGCGTACTTCGACTTCGTGGCCGGCGAGGGCGAGGCGTTCCGCCTGGTCTTCGAGTCCGACCTGCGCAACCTCCCGGCGGTGCGCGAGAAGACCGAGCACACGCTGCAGCGCTGCGCGGAGCTGATCGGCGACGTCATCCGCCAGGACACCAGCATCTCCGACGACGAGGCCCACCTGCTGAGCATCGGCCTCGTCGGCATGGCCGAGACCAGCGCGCGCTACTGGCTGAGCACCTACGGCGCCATCCCCAAGGAGGCCGCCGAACTGCTCGTCGCCCGGCTGGCCTGGCGCGGCATCAGCGGCTGGGACCTCACCCGCGACTGACCCCCGGCCGCCCCGTCCGGGGCGGCCCGGCATCCGCACCACGGGCGGGTCACGCGCCCGTCAAGAGTCACTTTACGTAGTCGACGATCACTCTCCGATGATTCGGTTGTCCTTTTATCGGGTAATCGCCGTGAAGAGACCAATCCGTCACGGTTCCGGACGGGTGCGGGCCGACCCGGTGCGCGTCCCGGCGGGCCATCGGGGGTGAAACGACATGGACATCGGGCAGAGCCTGACTACGGCGTGGTCCGCCATCGCGTCATTCGTTCCGCGGCTCGCCGCGTTCCTGGTCATCCTGGTCCTGGGCTGGCTCATCGCTAAGCTCGTCGGCCGGCTGGTCGGCAAGGGACTGGCCCGCGTGGGACTCGACCGCGCCCTGGACCGCAGCGGGGTGGGTGAGTACTTCCGGCGGGCCCGCACCAGCGCCAGCGGGCTGTGCGGCCGCATCGTCTACTACGTCGGCCTGCTGATCACCCTGCAGCTCGCGTTCAGCGTGTTCGGGCCGACCAACCCGGTCACGCGGCTGCTCGACTCCGTCATCGCCTGGATCCCGCAGGCGGTCGTCGCCATCGTCATCGTCGTCGTCGCCGGCATGATCGCCAAGGCGGTGCGCGACCTGGTGTCCGGCGCGCTGGGCGGGTTGAGCTACGGCCGGCTGGTGGCCAACGTGGCGGGCGTGTTCATCCTCGCCCTGGGGGTCATCGCGGCGCTCAACCAGATCGGGGTGGCCACCACGGTCACCCAGCCGGTGCTCATCGCCGTGCTGGCGACCGTCGGCGGCATCCTGGTGGTCGGCGTCGGCGGCGGCCTGATCCGGCCCATGCAGCAGCGGTGGGCCGGGTGGCTGGACGTCGCCGAGCGCGAGACCGGGCGGATGCGCGGCGACGCCGGCTACGAGGCCGGCCGGTCCGACGCCATGGGCCGCCCGGACGACCGGGCGGGCACGGCCGAGCACCGGACACCGCGCCAGGCGCCGGCCACCCACGGCCCGGCGATGGGCGAGGGCCCGGTGGGCGAGCACCGCCGCGACACCGGAATGGACGGCTGAGCCGGACGCCGGGCGGGGCCCGGCACACGGTAGAACGGGGCGGCGCCCGAGGGCGCCGCCCCGTTCCGTTCCGCCGGAGCGGACGGGGTCAGAGGAGTTCCTCGTCGCGGAGTTCGTCGCGCGACAGGCGGCTGATGCGGCGCACCATGAGCGCCGCGGCCGCGAAGACGGGCAGTACGGCGAGCCAGAAGGCGGCCGCCGAGAGGCCGACGCCGATCAGCACCATGACCGCGAGGGCCACCACGATGATGGAGGCGAAGAGTGAGAAGTCGACGCGGTCCTGCTGGATCAGGACGCCGATAGGCGGACGCGCCGCACCATGCCGGCCGCTCCCCATGCGCTCTTCCTTTCTCGCGGCACTGTGACGGCCGCGCTTTTCGGTCCCGGGGGGAGTCCCCTGTCGGGTCGGTGGAATCCGCGCCACCGGTCGCATGGAACGTCCGCGCCGCGGCCGCGAGCCCGCGACCAGCACCGACGCACCACGCGTACGGATCAGACTACGCTCGGTGGGGGCGGCAGTGGGGACACTTCACGGATCGGCGGCCCGCGCCGATCCGGGGTACTCCCGCCAGTGGCGTGACCAACCTAGCGGACGAAACCGTATTCCTTCGCCAAGCGGCAGACCGCGAGGACCCGGAGGGTCTCCCAGTCGTAGCCGTCGGAGCCGGAATCCCAGCCGCGCTCACGGCAGCCGTCCATGAAGCCGTGCAGGTAGCGGGTGAGGCTGCGGTGGCTCACCCGGGCACCGCCGGCCGCGATGGAGTCGCGGACGGCCGCGGCGTGCTGGTCCAGTTCGGCGGTCAGCCACGGCTCGGGCGCCGCGCTCAGCGGGCCCAGCAGGCCGAACTCGCGGGAGAGCCGGGCCAGCGGCCCTTCCGTGAAGAAACCACGGCGCATGGATCGGTACCTCGGAACAGGGGACAGAACGCGACCGACTATATACGAATAAAACACGAAAACATGACCCGGAAGTGCAAAATGACGCACGTCACCCGGGGTACCGTGCCCGGGCGCCCCCTCCGGGGAGGCGGCTCAGCCGCTCAGCCCCATGGCCTCCAGGCGCGCGGTGTGCGCGTCGGTCAGCCGGGCGAACAGCCGGCTCACCGCACCGAGGTCGCTCGCCCCCGCTCCCTTGGCGCCCTCGGAGCCGCCGGCGGGCCGCCCGCCGGCACCGGCCAGCAGCGCCGCCAGCTCGACCCGCTGCGCCGCCACGACCTGCGCCTGGCTCAGCGCCTCGCCGACCAGGCGGCGCGCCCACAGCGACAGCCGCCCGGCGAGCTTGGGGTCGTCGGCGACGGCCTCGCGCACCCGCGCGGCGATGACCTCGGCCCGGCCGTTCTCGGACACCACGCCGCCGACCAGCTCGCGGGTGTCGTCGTCGGCGGATTCGGCCACCTGGCGGTAGAAGTCACCCGCGATGCCGTCACCGACATAGGCCTTGACCAGGCCCTCCAGCCAGCTCTGCGGCTCGGTGCGGGCGTGCCAGGCGTCCAGCGGACCGACGAACGGCTCCATGGCCGACTCGGGGTCGACCCCCAGGCGGGTCAGCCGCTCGTGCACCCGGCGGTAGTGCTCGTACTCGACGGCGGCCAGCGCCGCCAGCTCCCCCTTGGCCGACAGCGTGGGGGCGAGGTCGGCGTGCCCGGCGAGCCGGAAGAACGCGATCAGCTCGGCGTAGGCCAGCAGGCCCAGCAGGTCGACGACCCCTGCTGCGGGGCCGCCGGAGACGGCGGCGGCGCCGGGGTCGGTGGGGGAGCCTGTCGTCATGGAGCCCAGGTTAGCGCTCCCCGCCCGGCCGGGGCGCCGGGCGGATTATTCGGCGGCGGATCGGCGTTGTGCGGGTGGGAGCCGCCGGACCCGGGCGTCCGCCGAGAAACGCGGCATGTCCAGCGAGGGGCCGGCGGGTTAGACTCTCCCTTGTGACCGGCACCGGCCGGTCACCGCGCGGAATCCCCCCGGTCCCGCACAGGCGCCGCACGCGGCACCCGAACGGCCGCCCGCCCCGGGCGGGCCGCCGGAACCTGCACGGCCGCCGGGGAGCAGCGCGCGACGGTCTCCCCGCGGCCGGCCGCGGGATCTTTCGCGCGGCGCTTCCGCCGCGCACCATGACAACACATCGCGACACCCGGGCGGGCGGCTCCGCCGCGACGGACGGACCCGCACCGCGGTCCGGACGGCACGCCGGCCGCACCGCCCTTCGGCGCGACGACCTATAGCGGATGGCGCCAGTGCACCGATCACGTTCCCGTGACCACCGGCACCGAGCCGCCGACCACGGCCCCGGCCGCGCCCGGCTCCCCGGTGCCCGCCACCCCGGAGCCCCGAGCCGCGCGGGTACCGCCCCGGACCGGGGCGCGACCGCCGCCGGCGCCGTCCGGCCGCCGAGCCCGTCCGCACCACACGAGGCCACGAACGCCATTGCGGCCCGCCAGATGGAGGCATGAGCCCTGACCAGCACAGATACCACCACCGAAGCTCGCAAGACCTTCCGCGACCTCGGCGTCAGCACGGAGATCGCGGACGCCCTCGAAGCCGAGGGGATCATCGAGCCCTTCCCGATCCAGTCCCTCGCCCTGCCCCTCGCCCTGTCCGGGTCCGACATCATCGGGCAGGCGCGCACCGGCACCGGCAAGACCTTCGCCTTCGGGCTGCCGCTGCTCCAGCGGGCCCAGCAGGCGCCCGGCGAGTCCAAGCGCCCGCGCGCCCTGGTCGTCGTCCCCACCCGCGAACTCGCCATCCAGGTCGCCGCCGACCTCACCACCGCGGGCAAGCGCACCGGCGGCCGCATCCTCACCGTCTACGGCGGGCGCGCCTACGAGCCGCAGATCGAGGGCCTGAAGAACGGGGTCGACATCGTCGTCGGCACCCCCGGGCGCCTGCTCGACCTGGAGAAGCAGAAGTATCTGAGCCTGGCCGGCGTCTCGGCCGTCGTCCTCGACGAGGCCGACAAGATGCTCGACCTCGGCTTCCTGCCCGACATCGAGCGCATCCTCACCCGCATCCCCGAGGAGCGCCAGGTCATGCTCTTCTCGGCCACCATGCCGAGCGAGATCGTGTCGCTGTCGCGCAACTACCTGCGCCGCCCCACCCACGTGCGGGCCGGCGACGACGACGAGGCCGACCCCAGCCGCATCAGCCACATCGAGCAGCACGCGTGGCGGACCCACTCCATGGACAAGCCCGAGATGCTCGCCCGGCTGCTCCAGGCCGAGGGCCGGGGCCTGGCCATGGTGTTCTGCCAGACCAAGCGCGCCTGCGACAAGGTCGCCGCCGAGCTGAAGGACCGCGGCTTCGCCGCCGCGGCCGTCCACGGCGACCTCGGGCAGAGCCAGCGCGAGCGCGCCCTGCGGGCGTTCCGCAACGGCAAGATCGACGTGCTCGTCGCCACCGACGTCGCCGCCCGCGGGCTCGACGTCGACGACGTCACCCACGTCGTCAACTACGAGTGCCCCGAGGACGAGAAGACCTACACGCACCGCATCGGCCGCACCGGCCGCGCGGGGCGCTCGGGCACCGCGGTGACGTTCATCGACTGGCGCGAGGTCGCGCGCTGGAAGCTCATCAACACCGCGCTGGACCTGCCGTTCGCCGACCCCGAGGAGACCTACTCCACGTCCCCGCACTTCTTCGAGGCGCTGTCCATCCCGGCCGGCACCAAGGGAAGGCTCGCGGTCGAGCACCGCGAGCGCGCCGGGCTGGAGGCCGAAGAGGTCGAGGACATCGGCGACACCGGGCCCAACCGGGGCGACCGGAACGACCGCGGCGACCGCGAGGGCGGCCGCGGGCGCAGCGGGCGGGGACGCGGCGGCCGCAACCGCCGCTCGGCCGACCGCGGCGAGGCCCCCGCGCCGCAGGCCGCCGCCCCCCAGGCCGCGGCACCGCAGGCCGCCGCGGCACCGGCGGACACCGCCACCGCGTCCGCTCCGGCCGCCGCGCGGCGCCGTCGCCGCCGCCGCACCCGCGGTGGCGTCGACATCGACAAGAAGCAGCAGGGCTGACCCCCCGCAACGAGGAACGAACGCGCGCGCCGGACCGCGTCAGCGGGCCGGCCGCACCGCCGCGGCGGACGCCACCCCGGCGCCGCCGCGGGCATGATCGCGGGGGCGGACCAACGGGGAATATAGTGAATCGCCGTGAGTACACCTCGGTTCCTGGACCTTCCGCCCGGAGTGCGGCGGACGGACGTCGCGACGCCGCTCGGCACCGTCGCCGCCCTGACCGCCCTGCCGGCCGCCGGCGGGTGCGAGCTGCAGCCCGCGCTCCTGGTCCCGGGGTTCACCGGCAGTAAAGAGGACTTCATCGGGCTGCTGCAGACCCTGGCCCAGGCGGGCCGGTCCGTGGTGGCCATCGACCTTCCCGGGCAGTACGAGTCCCCCGGTCTGGCCGACCCCGCCGACTACACGCGCGCCGGGCTGGGCCGGGCCGTCGCCGCCGTCGCCGCGGCCCTGGACCACGGGCCCGTCCACCTGCTCGGCCACTCCTTCGGCGGGCTGGTCACCCGCGAGACCGTCATCGAGGCGCGGGTGCCGGTGCTGTCGTTCACCCTCATGAGCTCCGGCCCCTCGGCCATCGGCGGCGCCCGCGCGTCCGACGCCCGGCGGCTCGTCGCCGCTCTGGGCCGCACCCCCACCCGCGAGCACGTGCACGCGCTGTGGGCCGACCACCTCGACGCCCCGGCCCGCACCAGCGGGCTGCCCGACGAGATCTACGCGTTCCTGCGCGCCCGCATGCTCGCCAACCACCCCGACGCGCTGGTGCGCATGGCCGAGGAGCTGCTGTCGGCCCCCGACCGCACGCTCGACCTGGCCGCGACCGACGTCCCCAAGCTGGTGGTCTACGGCGAGAACGACGACGCCTGGCCCGCCGAGGTCCAGGCCACCATGGCCGAGCACCTCGGCGCGCAGCGCGTGGTGATCCCCGGCGCCGCCCACTCCCCCAACGTCGAGGCGCCCGAGACCACGGCGGGCGCCCTCACCGCGTTCTGGAACCGGGTCGAGACCCCGCCGCGCCCCGCCGCCGCGTCCTGACGGCCGCCGCCGCGGCCGCCCGGACGGGCGGCCGCGGCGGCGG
>NZ_BCRK01000027.1 GCF_001552555.1 Nocardiopsis trehalosi NBRC 14201
GCGCAGCGGCGGGCGGGGGCAGCCCGCCGCTGCGCGCGGATCAGGAACCGCCCGGGTCGGCGTTGCCGTAGATCCAGGTGCGGAACCACATCCGGCCCGCCCAGTCCTCGTAGGGGATCACCTCGGCGCTGAGGATGGGGTACAGGTAGGCGAAGTTGGCGATGACGAGGAGCATCACCACCCCGTAGAGCACGCCGCCCGCCACCCGCGCCCACGGCGCGTAGCCCGGGCTGGTCTCGCCCGGCCCCATGGCCAGGCCGAGAGCCAGCACGATGGCCAGGGCCAGGAACGGCAGCATCGGCAGCGCGTAGAACACGAACATGGTGCGGTCGGGGTAGGCGAACCACGGCAGCCACCCGGCGGCCACGCCCAGCAGCACCGCGCCCGCCCGCCAGTCGCGGTAGGTGACCCACCAGCCGAACATCACCAGCAGGGCGAGGATCGACAGCCACCACACCGCCGGGGTGCCGATGCTCAACACCGTGCTGGAGCAGCGGGCGGCGCCGCACGTGGTCTGCTCCCCGTCGTAGAAGAACGCCACGGGGGTGCGCATGATCAGCCACTCCCACGGCT
Source organism: Nocardiopsis trehalosi NBRC 14201 (assembly GCF_001552555.1). Taxonomy (GTDB): domain Bacteria; phylum Actinomycetota; class Actinomycetes; order Streptosporangiales; family Streptosporangiaceae; genus Nocardiopsis_B; species Nocardiopsis_B trehalosi. Next base: position 574 of record NZ_BCRK01000027.1, read on the forward strand.
TCGACGCGTAGTCGTGCGGCTTGGACAGCCCACTGTGGAAGTCGAGCATCTGCACGTGGTAGTGCGCCAGGCTGACCAGCGCGTTCACCGGGCCCAGCAGCCAGTCGGGCAGCCGCGACAGGGCGCCCTCGGTGGCCTGGGCGCCCCACTGCCGGCCGTAGCCGCCCTGGGTGGCCAGCCAGCCGGTCCAGGTGGCGAGGTAGACCCCCGCCGCCACGACCACCGTCTGGACGAACGCCGGCACCGCGTCGTAGCCGAGCCAGCGCAGCCCCGCGCCGCGCTGCCCGGCGCTGCGCCGCGCCCCGTAGTCCCACGCCACCGTCAGCAGCCCGAACGCGGCGAGGAAGAACAGCGCCGACCACTTGGTGCCGACGGCCATCCCCAGGAACAGCCCGGCGCCGATCCGCCACCAGCGCATCCCCAGCCAGCCGACCGCCGCCGCGCCCTGGTCGGTGAGGTCGGCCAACCGCGCCCGGGTGCGGTCGCGGTCGATCACCAGGCAGCCGAACCCGGCCAGGATGAAGAAGGTCAGGAACACGTCGACCATGGCGATGCGGCTCAGCGTGAAGTGCAGCCCGTCGAGCGCCATGATCAGCCCGGCCGAGCAGCCGAGGAGCCAGGACCGGGTCATCCGCAGCGCGATCCGCACGAGCAGCAGCACCGACAGGGTGCCGAACACGGCCGCCGCCACCCGCCACCCGGCCGGCGTCATGGCGTCCATGCCCGGCAGCAGCGACCACGCCCGGTCGCCCAGGGCGATCAGCCACTTGGCCAGCGGCGGGTGCACCACGAAGTCGGCGCCGCCGGTGAAGATGGCGTCCTCGCCGCGCGCCAGCATCTCGTCGGCGTTCTCGGCGGTCTCGTGCTCGTAGCCGTAGCGCCACAGCGAGAACGCGTTCTTGGCGTAGTAGGTCTCGTCGAAGTAGATGCCGTGCGGCTCGCCGAGCCGGATGAACCGCAGGACGCCGGCGAAGGCGGCGACGAGCACCGCGCCGAGCCAGCCGGCCCAGGCCGGGCGCGGCATCGGCGGCACCAGCCGCGAGCGGACGGTCGGCCGGGGCGCCGGCGGCGGTACGGATGCTGCGGGGAGGGCGGTGGTCGTCATCTCGGCTCTTAGAGTTGGGTCGGAGATGGATGGCAGCGCCGGGCCAGGGGCCGCGGGCGGGGTAGTGCCAACCGTAGCGCCTAGGGAACGGGTGGAACGTGACGGCTGGGGTACCGGATGCCGCGGATTTCGGGACGCTGACACTCGCCGGACTGCCCATCGGGCAGGTCGACGACGCGCCGCCGCGGCTGCTGCGCGCGCTGGAGGAGGCCGGTGTCATCGCCGCAGAGGACACCCGCCGGCTGCGGCAGTTCGCGGCCCGCGCCGGGGTGCGCCTGGGCGGCGACACCGGGGCCCGCGTCGTCTCCTACTACGACGCCAACGAGGCCCGCCGCGCCGAGGAGCTGCTCGGCGACCTCACCTCGGGGCGCGACGTCCTCGTGGTGACCGACGCGGGCATGCCGGGGGTGTCCGACCCCGGGTACCGGCTGGTGACCGCTGCGGTGGACGCCGGGGTGCGGGTCACATCGGTGCCCGGCCCGACGGCGGTCACCACCGCGCTCGTGCTGTCGGGGCTGCCCACCGACCGGTTCTGCTTCGAGGGGTTCCCGCCGCGCAAGGGCCTGGCCAACCGGTTGGCCGACCTCGCGGACGAGCGCCGCACCATGGTGTTCTTCGAGAGCCCGCACCGGCTCGGCGCCACCCTGGCCGCCATGGCCGAGGCCTTCGGCGCCGACCGCCGGGCGGCGGTCTGCCGCGAGCTGACCAAGACCTACGAGGAGGTGCGCCGCGGCCCGCTGTCCGACCTCGCCGCCTGGGCGGCGGGCGAGGTGCGGGGGGAGGTCACGGTCGTGGTGGCCGGGGCCGACCCCGCCGCCGCCGAGCGCACCCCCGCCGACCTCGCCGCCGCGGTCGCCGACCGGGAGTCCGCCGGGGTGCCGCGCCGCCAGGCCATCCAGGAGACCGCGCGGGCGCTCGGGGTGCCCAAGCGCGAGGTCTACGACGCCGTGCACCGCTGACCGCCGCCCCGACCGGGCCCGCACACGGGTGCGCCCCCGGCGGATTCCTCCACCGGGGGCGCACCCGATCGCGCCGCGGTCCGCGGCCGGGGGTCAGACGACGGCGCCGTCGCTCTGCTCCCGCGCGGTCCGGGTCTCGGCCCGCTGCTTGGTCTTCTTCTCCTTGATGACGTGCGGCGGCGGGGTCTTGTCGAACTTCTGCATCCAGATGCCCAGCGGGGCGCCCACGAACATCGTGGACAGCACGCCGGAGACCAGGCCCACCAGCATCGCGATGGAGAAGTCCGTCAGCGACGACCCGCCGAAGATCGCCAGCGTCGCCAGGATGAAGACACCGCCGATGGTGGTGTTCACCGTTCGCGGCAGGGTGTGCAGGATCGCCGTGTTGGTGATCGACTTGAAGCTCGACTTGGGGTCGCGCGCCCATTCGTCGCGCACCCGGTCGAACACCACGACCGAGTCGTTCACCGAGAAGCCGATGACGCTCAGGATGGCCGCGAGGAACACGCCGTCGATCGGCTTGCCCAGCCAGCAGAACAGGCCGATGACCACGACGATGTCGAACGCCAGGGCGAGCATGGTCGACAGGCCGAACGACCAGCGGAACCGCCACGCCAGGTAGATCATCTGCAGGGCGAGCGCGGCCACCAGGGCGATCAGCGCGCGGTTGCGCAGCTCGTCGCCCATGCTCGGACCGATCAGCTCGTCGGAGACGCGCTCCACGCCGCCGGTCTGCTCGCCGAGGGCGGTCTCGATGCGCTCGGCCTCGCCGTCGCTGATGGGGCCGGTGCGCACGGACACGTCGCCGTCACCGGACTCCTGGACCACCGCCGTCGGGAACCCGGCCTCGGAGACGGTCTCGCGCGCGTCGTTGACGCTGATGCTCTCCTCGGTGGTGAAGTCCATGACCCGGCCGCCGGTGAACTCCACGCCGAAGTTCGGCGGGCGGACGATCATGCCGAGGATCGCCGCGGCGACCACCGCGCCCGCGATGCCCAGCCACAGTCGGCTGTTGCGCATCAGGTCCGGGTTGCGCCGGGTCAGCCAGGCGCGCACCGAGCTGATCTTGGAGATGCCGGTGACGGCGGGGTGCTTGCGCACCACCTTGCGGCGGACCGCCCACTCCACGAACACGCGGGCGATGACCAGCGCGGACACCATCGAGGCGAGCGTGCCCAGGCCGAGCGTGACGCCGAAGCCCTGCACGTTGCCGGAGGCGAAGAAGAACAGCAGGGCGGCCGCGATGAGCGTCGTGATGTTGGTGTCGATGACGGCGCTCCACGCCTTCTCCGACCCCGTGACGAACGCCTTCTGCAGGTTGGGCGGGATGGCCCGGCGGCGGCGCCGCGACAGCACGCCCGCCTCGGCCTGCGCGGTCTCGGCCTCCGTCGCGTCGTCCAGCCCGGCCGACTTGTTGGCCGCGTAGATGCGCTGCTGGTGCTGGTACTCCTCGCGCGCGCGTTCGAAGATCAGCACGTTGGCGTCGATCGCCATGCCGATCGCGAGCACGAACCCGGCCAGGCCCGGCAGGGTCAGGGTGGCCCCCAGTGCCACCAGCGCCGCGTAGGAGATGAGGGTGTAGCAGGCCAGCGCGACGGCGGCGAGGAAGCCGACGAGGCGGTAGGCGACGCAGATGTAGAGGCCGGTCAGCAGGATGCCGATGCCGCCCGCGATGAAGCTGGCGCGGATGGCGTCCTCACCGAGGGTCGGGCCCACGGTCTGGCGCTGGATCTCCTGGACGGGCAGGGGCAGCGAGCCGCCCTCGATCAGCACCGCCAGCTCCCCGGCGCTCTCCTGGTTGAAGGTGGAGCTGGTGATGGTGGTCGACCCTTGGGTCTGGCCGACGTCGCAGGCGGTGTCCTGGTTCACCTCCGGCGAGGAGATGATCTGGTCGTCCAGGACGATCGCGATGCGGCGGGTCGGGTCGCCCATCTCGTTGCAGGCGGCCTGGCCGGTCAGCTCGGCCCAGGCGTCGGTGCCCTCGCCGCGGAAGTCGACGTTGACCTGCCACTGGGTGTTGGTGGCCTGGTCGAGCACGGCGTCGGCGCTGGCGACCTCGGTGCCGCGGATGGCGGGCGCGCCGAGCTGGAGCTGGTTGCCCTCCTCGTCGGGCAGGGTCAGCTCGACGTCGTCGGGGTTCTCGGCCGGCTGGCCGGCGGAGCCGGTGCCGGTCCCGGAGCCCTGGCCCTGCAGCATGGCCTGCAGGTCCTCCTCGGACATCTCGCCGGCGCCCTCCTCGGCGGCGCCCTCGCCCTCGCCGTCGCCCTCGCCGTCGGCCGCCTGGGCCGGGGCGTTGGCGTTGTCGGCGGGCGCCTGGACGCCGGTGCCGCCCGCGGGGGCGACCCCCAGGACGGGGTGGAAGCTGAGCTGGGCGGTCTGGCCGAGGATCTCGGCGGCCTCGGTGGGGTCCTGGACCCCGGGCAGCTCGACGATGATGCGGTTGGCGCCGGAGCGCGACATCGTCGCCTCGCTGACGCCCAGGCTGTCGATGCGCTGGCGCAGCACCTCGATCACCTGGTCGGTGTTCTCGGCGTCGGCCTCGGTTCCGTCGTCGCCGTCCTGGGTCTCCAGGACGATCTGGGTGCCGCCGCTGAGGTCGAGCCCCAGCTTGGGCGGGATGAACCACGCGGCGCCGAACGCGGCGACCACGATGACCAGGGAGACGACGCCGCGCAGCCAGCGCGCCCCTGATCCGGATTGACTGGACACTGGTGGTACCTCTCACGAGACGTGGTGGGGGGAGGGTGGGGCACCTCGGAGGAAGGTGCCGCGGGGACCGTCACACGCGTGTCGTGGAGGGCGGGGCGCGGCCGGGCGGCAGCCGGAGGGCGGCCGCGGTCTCGGGCGCGGCCGCCGACCGCGGCAGCGGGGCGAGCGCCCACGGGCCGCCGATGTCGGGCAGCAGCGCGCCCAGGGGGGTCCGGCCGTCGTCCAGGTCGCGCAGGACCAGCGGCCGGTGGTCGCCGCCCCACGCGGCGAGGGCGAGGGCGGTGACCCCGCCGTCGCGCCGCGGGTGGGCCGCCGCGTGCGGCCCGGGGCCCGGCAGGGCGATGGCGAACGTGGGCCGGTCGGGCGCCGGCGGGGGGGCGGCGGCGGGCGACAGCGGCACCCCGAACAGGGTGAGCACCGCCGCCAGGGCAGCGGCGGCCAGGGCACGGGGGACCGTGGTGACCACCGCCTTCGTCGCACCGCCCTCCGCGAAGGGCCCGGGGACCGCCGGCCGGGGCCGGGCGCCCCGCACCGGCGGCGGGGCCGGCGGGGCGTATGGGCCCGCCGGGTCTCGGCTGACACCCTACCGACGCGGCGGGGGGCCGTCTGCCCCCGCTGCGGCGGTTCGGCCGCGCCACCGGGGGCCCGGCGGCGCGGCCGAAAACCGTGCGCCGTCGCGCGCCGACGGCTTTAGGCTGGGGGCATGTCGTCGAAACGCCACATCCTGACCGCGGTGGCCTGGCCCTACGCCAACGGGCCGCGCCACATTGGGCACGTATCCGGGTTCGGGGTCCCCTCCGACGTCTTCGCGCGCTTCCAGCGCATGTCGGGCAACCACGTGCTCATGGTCAGCGGCACCGACGAGCACGGAACGCCGGTCCAGGTGCTCGCCGACCAGGAGGGCGTGACGGCCCGCGAGCTGGCCGACCGCTACAACCGGATCATCGTCGAGGACCTGGTCGCCCTGGGCCTGTCCTACGACCTGTTCACCCGCACCACCACCGGCAACCACTACTCGGTCGCGCAGGAGCTGTTCACCGGCCTCTACGAGAACGGCTACGTCTTCGCCCGCACCACCAAGGGCGCGGTGTCGCCGACCACGGGCCGCACCCTGCCGGACCGCTACATCGAGGGCACCTGCCCCATCTGCGGCTACAACGGCGCCCGCGGCGACCAGTGCGACAACTGCGGCAACCAGCTCGACCCGGTCGACCTCATCGACCCCCGGTCCAAGATCGACGGCGAGACCCCGGAGTTCGTCGACACCGAGCACTTCATGCTCGACCTGCCCGCCTTCGCCGCGGCGCTCGGCGACTGGCTGCGGGCTCAGGCCGGCCAGTGGCGCCCCAACGTCCTGAAGTTCTCGCTCAACCTGCTGGACGACCTCCAGCCGCGGGCCATCACCCGCGACCTCGACTGGGGGGTGCCCATCCCGCTGGAGGGGTGGAGCGAGCAGGCCAACAAGCGCCTCTACGTCTGGTTCGACGCGGTGATCGGCTACCTGTCGGCGGCCGTGGAGTGGGCGGCGCGCACCGGCGACCCCGACGCGTGGCGCCGCTGGTGGCAGGCCGAGGACGCCGAGTCCTACTACTTCATGGGCAAGGACAACATCGTCTTCCACGCCGAGATCTGGCCCGCCATGCTCATGGGCTACAACGGGGACGGCGACCGCGGCGGCGACCCCGGCTCCCTGGGCCGGCTCAACCTGCCCACCGAGGTCGTCTCCAGCGAGTTCCTCACCATGGAGGGGCGGAAGTTCTCGTCGTCGCGGCGGGTCGTGATCTACGTCCGCGACTTCCTGGAGCGCTACTCCGCCGACGCGCTGCGCTACTACATCATCGCGGCCGGCCCCGAGACCCAGGACACCGACTTCACCTGGGCCGAGTTCGTCCGCCGCAACAACGACGAGCTGGTGGCCACCTGGGGCAACCTCGTCAACCGGTCGATCGCCATGGCCGCCAAGAACATCGGCGCCGTGCCCGAGGCCGGCGAGCTGACCGACGAGGACCGCCGGGTGCTCGACGCCTCCCGCGCCGCGTTCGACACCGTGGGCGCGCTGCTCGACCGGTCGAAGTTCAAGGCCGCCCTCCAGGAGGCCATGCGCACCGTCGCCGAGGCCAACAAGTACGTCTCCGACCAGGCCCCGTGGGCGCTGAAGAAGACCGACCCCGAGCGCATGGCCACCGTGCTGCACGTGGCGCTCCAGCTCATCGACGACGCCAAGACCCTGCTGACCCCGTTCCTGCCGGAGTCCGCCAACAAGGTGTACGCGATGCTCGGCGGCACCGGCACCTGGGCCGGAATGCCGCGCATCGACGAGGGCGTCGACGTGGTGGGCGGCGCGGGCGAGCCCACGTCCTACCCCGTCATCACCGGCGACTACGCCGGCGACGCGGCGGTGTGGGCGTCGGTGCCGATCCGCCCGGGCACCCCGCTGTCGGCCCCCACCCCGCTGTTCGCCAAGCTCGACCCGAGCGTGGTGGACGAGGAGCTGGCGCGGCTGGAGCAGGCCGCCGGCTGACGCCGCGCGGCACGGGGCGGTGCGCGGCGTCAGCCGCCGCGCACCGCCGAGGTCTCACGGGAGGGACGACGATGGGCAAGCGAAGCGGGCGGGCGGTGCGCGACCGGAACACGCAGGAGCCGCCGCCGGCGCCCGAGCCGCTGCGCGTGGCGGTCCCCGACTGCCACACCCACATGGACATGCAGGCGCCCGACGTCGCCGAGATCGTCGCCGCGGCGGCCGCCGTCGGCGTGTCCCCGCTGATCCAGGTCGGGGTGGACGTCCCCAGTTCGCAGTGGGCGGCCGCCACCGCCGCCGCGCACCCCGGCGTGTGGGCGGCGGTCGCCCTGCACCCCAACGAGGCGCCGCGCATCGTGCACGGCGACGGCGCCGAAGGGGTCGAGGTCGACGACACCGACTGGGCGGGCAAGGCCCGCCCGGCCGCCGGGTGGGCCGGCCTCGACACGGCCCTCGCCGAGATCGACCGGCTGGCCGCGCTGCCGGAGGTGCGCGCGGTGGGCGAGACCGGTCTCGACTACTTCCGCACCGGCGCCGAGGGCGTGGCCGCCCAGCAGGCGTCGTTCCGGGGCCACATCGGCATCGCCAAGCGGCACGGGCGCGCGCTGATGATCCACGACCGCGACGCCCACGACGACGTGCTGCGCCTGCTGGAGGAGGAGGGCGCGCCGGACACCGTCGTGTTCCACTGCTTCTCCGGTGACGCCGCCATGGCCAAGCTGTGCGCCGAGCGCGGGTACTACATGAGCTTCGCCGGGAACGTCACGTTCGCCAGCGCCCAGCCGCTGCGCGACGCCGCCGCCGCGGCGCCGCCCGAGCTGGTGCTGGTCGAGACCGACGCGCCGTTCCTCACCCCCAAGCCGTACCGGGGGCGGCCCAACGCGCCGTACCTCGTCCCGCACACGCTGCGCGCGCTGGCCGAGGCCAAGGGCATGGCCGAGGACGACCTCGCCGCGGCGGTCGCGGCGAACGCGCGCCGGGCCTTCCGACTGGACTGACCCGCCGGGCGGGTCCCGCCGGGCCGGCCTGTCGACCCGCCCCGGCGGCCCGGGGCCGACCCGGCGCGGGCGTCAGTCGGCCGCCACGCCCCACTCCCGCAGCACGTCCGCGAGGTCGGGCTCCGGGTACCCGGGGTCGCGGGTGTTGGCGCCGGGGGTGCGGCCGAACCGGGGCGCGGGGCCGGGGAACACGGCGTCGCCCTTGCGCACCACCGAGCCGCGCGCCCGCACGTGCGGGTGGTCGGGGGCCTCGGCCATCGACAGCACCGGCTGCACGCACGCCTCGGTGCCGTCGAAGTGCGCGGCCCAGGCGTCGCGGTCGCGGGTGCGCAGCACCGCGGCGAACCGCTCGCGCAGCTCGGGCCAGCGGTCGCGGTCCCACTGGTCGGGCAGGTCGGCCGCAGCCAGGCCCAGGCCGTCGAGGAACGCGGCGTAGAACCGGGGTTCGAGGCAGCCCACCGACACGTGCCGGCCGTCGGCGCAGGTGTAGACGTCGTAGAAGGGCGCACCGGTGTCGAGGTAGTTGGTGCCCCGCTCGTCGGTCCACGCCCCCCGCGCGCGGTCCTCGTAGACCATGGACATCAGCAGCGCGCTGCCGTCGACCATCGCGGCGTCGACCACCTGGCCGAGGCCGGAGGACTGCCGCTCGACCAGGGCGGCCAGGATGCCGGTGACCACGAACATGGTGCCGCCGCCGAAGTCGCCCACCAGGTTGACCGGCGGCACGGGCGCCTCCCCCCGGCGGCCGACGCTGTGCAGGGCGCCGTTCAGCGAGATGTAGTTCATGTCGTGGCCGACGGTGCGCGCCAGGGGGCCGTCCTGCCCCCACCCGGTCATGCGGGCGTAGACCAGGCGCGGGTTCAGCTCGGCGCAGGCGTCGGGCCCCAGGCCGCACCGCTCCAGCACACCGGGGCGGAAGCCCTCCAGCAGCACGTCGGCGGCCGCGACGAGGCGGCGGGCGGTCGCGGCGCCCTCCTCGGTCTTGAGGTCGGCGCCGACGACGGGCCGGCCGGCGCTCATGTGCGGGCGGTGCCCCTCGCGGGCGGCGCGCGCCGCCTCGGGCCGGTCGACCCGGACCACGCTCGCGCCCAGGTCGGCCAGGAGCATGGCGGCCATCGGCCCCGGGCCGATCCCGGCGAACTCCACGACCCGGACTCCTTCGAGGGGACCCATCAGCGAACCTCCAGCGCGGTCGGTGGAACGAACGTCGTTCGGTCGACCATTCTGGCGCGGTCGGCGGTGGTGCGGGCGCGCGGGGCGGCCCCGGCCGCCGGAGCGCTCACGGCCGGGAATCGGGCGATACCAAAGCGGAATCGCGGAACGCGTGATATTTTCCGAACCACCCCCCGCGGCAGGCCCGGCCCCCTCTCCTCTCGCCGCCGCCGCGGACACGCGCGCCGGGCCGCCCTCTGCTCCCGGCCCGCCCGCCGTCCCAACCCGCATCGCGAAGGTCGAGGCAATCGTGCGCATGTCCCCGTCAGGTTCCCGCGGCTCCCGCCGCGGTGCCCGCAGAGCGTCCACGGACGGATCCGCCGCGGAACCGCGGCCCCGCCGCACCGGCGGCCGCGGCGGCCGCGGCGGCGGTCGGCTCCGCTCCCGCGGCGTCGTCATCGGCGCGGTCGCCGCCGCCGTCCTGCTGGCCGCGGGCGGCGGCACCGCCTTCGCCATGGACCAGCGGGTCACCCTCGACGTCAACGGCGAGCGGCAGACCGTGCACACGTTCGGCGGCACCGTCCAGGACGTGCTCGACGCCGCCGAGGTCGAGCTGGGCGAGCACGACGCGGTCGCCCCCGCGCTCGGCGACGACGTCGCCCGCGGCGGCAGCGTGCTCGTGCGCACCGGGCGCGAGCTGACCCTGCGCGTCGACGACGAGGAGCCCCAGACCCACTGGGTGACCGCCCTGACCGTGGGTGAGGCGCTGGACCAGCTCGGCATGGGCGGGCAGGCCCTCGACCTGTCCGTCGACCGGGACGAGGCCATCCCCGCCTCCGGGCTGGAGGTCGATGCCGCGCGCGGGCAGCACGTCGTCATCCTGCGCGACCTGGTGCGCATCGAGACCGACACCACGGCCGACACCGTCGAGGCCGTGCTCGCCGACAACGGCATCACCCCCGGCGAGCACGACGTCGTGAAGCCGGACCTCGACACCAAGCCCACCGAGGGCATGGTCATCGACGTCATGGAGCTGCTCACCGAGCCCGTGACCGAGGAGGAGCCGATCGAGGCCGAGATGGAGGAGCGCGAGAACCCCGACCTGCCGGAGGGCGAGGAGAACGTCGTCCAGGAGCCCCAGGACGGCGTCCGCGAGGTCACCACGGCCATGGTCATGAAGGACGGCGAGGAGACCGAGCACGTCCTCAAGGAGGAGGTCGTCGAGGAGCCGGTCAACGGCATCACCGAGATCGGCACCAAGTCCCCCGAGCCCGAGATCGAGACCAGCGGCGACGCCGACAGCCTGAACTGGGCCGCCCTCGCCCAGTGCGAGTCCGGCGGCGACCCCACCGCGGTCAACTCCGCGGGCGGCTACTACGGCCTCTACCAGTTCTCCATGGCCACCTGGCAGTCCACCGGCGGCAGCGGGTCCCCGGCCGACGCCAGCCCCGACGAGCAGACCGCGCGCGCCAAGAAGCTCTACGACATGGTCGGCGGCAACTGGCAGAGCCAGTGGCCCGAGTGCGGCGTCCACCTGTTCGACTGACCGCCCCGATCGACCACCCGGCGGGGGCGCCGACGCGCCCCCGCCGCAGCGGGCCGGCGCACCCGCGCCTGCCTGGCAGGATGGTCGGGTGACCGCTTCAGATACGCCCGACACCGCCCGCCTGCTCACCCCGGCCGACGTGCGGCGGCTCGCCGAGCGGATCGGCGTCCGCCCGACCAAGGCCCTCGGCCAGAACTTCGTCATCGACGCCGGGACGGTGCGCCGCATCGTCCGCGTCTCCGGGGTCGGCCCCGACGACACCGTCCTGGAGGTCGGCCCCGGGCTGGGGTCCCTCACCCTGGCCCTGCTCCCGCACGTGCGCCGGGTCACCGCCGTCGAGATCGACCCGCGCCTGGCCGCCGAACTGCCCGCCACGGTCGCCGACCACGCCCCCGGCCTCGCCGACCGGCTGGCGGTCGTGACGGCCGACGCGATGCGCGTCACCGAGCTGCCCGGCCCGCCCCCCACCGCGCTGGTCGCCAACCTGCCCTACAACGTGGCCGTCCCGGTGGTCCTGCACCTGCTGGAGCTGCTGCCGTCGCTGGAGCGCGGCCTGGTGATGGTGCAGTCGGAGGTCGCGGACCGGCTCGCCGCCCGCCCGGGGAGCCGCACCTACGGGGTGCCCTCCGCCAAGGCCGCCTGGTACGCCGACGTGCGCCGCGCCGGCGCGGTCGGCCGCAACGTGTTCTGGCCGGCGCCCAACGTCGACTCCGGCCTGGTGGCGCTGCACCGGCGCCCCGCCCCCAGCTCCACCGCCCCCCGCGCCGAGGTGTTCCGGGTGGTCGACGCCGCGTTCGCGCAGCGCCGCAAGACGCTGCGGGTGGCGCTCGCCGGATGGGCGGGCTCGCCCGCGGAGGCCGAGGCGCGGCTGCGCGCCGCCGGGGTGGCCCCCGCGACCCGCGGGGAGGCGCTGGACATCGAGGCGTTCGCCCGGATCGCCGAGGCCGCCGGCTGAGACCGGCCGCGGGGCGGCGCCGCCGCCCCGCCGGGGTCAGGAGGCGTTCGGCACGTCGCGCACGTCGATCCGCGCGGCCTCGCCCTGGTCGCCGCTGCTCAGCAGCAGCTCACCGGAGTCGGCGACGCCGGCGTCGGCGACCAGGAAGGTCAGCATGCCCTCGCCCTTGGCGTTGGCCGCGATGGGCTGCCACAGCGTGGCCGACGCCTCGGCCAGCGAGGGCTCGCGCGCCGGGTGGAACTCCTGGCCCGGTCCCCGCAGGCGCTGCTGGTCGGCCTGGATCAGCAGCTCCTCGTCGGAGGTGTTGTGCACGTTGACGACGAAGACGCAGTACGTGCCGCCCTCGGGCTGGGAGCGCCCCTCGACCCGGGTCGTGCACTGGTACTCGCGCACGGCGAACACCGCGCGGCCGTCGGCGGCCGTGTTGCCGGCGGCCTCGGACGGCTCGCCGGACCCGGACGGCTCGGCGCCGGCCTGGCCCTGGTCGGCCGCCGCGGAGCCGTCCGCCTGCGGGTCGTCGGACTGCCCTGGCCACGACAGCCGGTTCAGGCCCAGGAGGGTCAGCACGGTGACGAGGAGCAGTACCAGGACGGCCGCGATGACCGCGGTGACCGCGACCCAGCGCGACCGGCGCCGGGCGGGCTGCACGGGCCGGTGCGGGGGCGGCGGCACCGGCGGCACGTAGGGCTGGGCGTGCGGCCGGGTGGCCGACGGCTGCTGCCGGTCCTGCGGCCCGGGGCCGACCCGGGGGATGGGTCCGGTCTGCGGGGCGGCCACCGGGAACTGCCCGGTCTGGTGCACCGGGGGCTGCTGGGCGATGCCGCCGCCCGGGCGCTGCATGGGCTGGCTGAGGTGCGCCGGCATCGGGCCCTGCTGCTGCCCCGGGTAGGGGTGCGGCGGTCCCGGCGGCGGCCCCGGGCGGCTCATGCCGGGCGCGGTCTGGTGCGGGTTGGGCGGCCCCGGCATCGGGGGCATCGGGCCCATGGGCGGCAGGTTGGGCCGCCAGGTCTCGTGCAGCCGGTGCACGATGCCGTTGCCCGCGTTGCTGGACTCGTCCTCGCCGCCCGCCAGCTCCAGCAGCAGGTCCTGCGCCTTGGGGCGGCGGTCGGGCTCCTTGGCGAGCGCCTGGGCCACCAGGCGGTCCAGGGGGCTGTCGAGCCGGCCGAGCTGCGGCTCGGCGAACAGCACCCGCTTGCCCAGGGTCATGGCGTCGCCGTTGCCGAACGGGTGCGCCCCGTTGCCGGCGAAGGCCACCAGGCAGCCCCACGCGAAGATGTCGGCCGCGGTGGTGACCTTCTCCTCCAGCAGCTGCTCGGGCGCCATCCACCCCGGGCTGCCCATGACGATGCCGGTCTGGGTGTGGTTCGACATGGTGTTCATCGCGCGGGCGATGCCGAAGTCGATGACCCGCGGCCCCGACAGCGACAGCAGCACGTTGGCCGGCTTGAGGTCGCGGTGCACGAGCCCGGCGCGGTGGATGGCCGCCAGCGCCGCCGCGACGCCCAGCGCGAACCCGTGCAGGGTGCTGGAGTCGAGCGGCCCGTGCTCGGCGATGTGCTCGGCGAGCGCGGTCCCCGCGATGTACTCGGTGACCATGTACGGCCGGTTCTCGAACGTGCCGTGGTCGAGCACCTTCGCGGTGCAGAAGGAGGCGACCCGCCGGGCGTTCTCCATCTCGTCGTGGAACCGGGCCCGCGTGGCCTCGTCGAAGGCGAGTTCGGGCCGGATCACCTTGATGGCGACCTGGGCACCCTTCTCAGGGGTGCGGCCGAGGTAGACCGTCCCCATTCCTCCGCTGCCCAGGCGACCGGCCAGCACGTAAGGACCGATGGTCGCCGGATCTCCGGCGGCCAGCGGTTCCAGGTTCTTCGGGAGCCCATCCGACGGCAAGCGACCCTCCCCGACGGTATCCACACTCCGCCTGGCCCCCAAGGTAGCGGGGTTTGCGTCCTGATACCCACCCGCGCAGGCCACGGCGCCCCGGTCGGGCGGCGGAGGGCGTACGGGAAAGGGCGAGATCGTGACCGGAACGGTCCCCATCATGGGTGAAACGCGTGGACCGCACAAGCGTCCCGCTGCGGGGAGGTGGGTTCACGGGGGTGGGGGTTCCTTTACGATCTAGGACTCGTGACCGCTACTACCGCCGTGACCGTTCGGGTACCCGCGAAGGTGAACCTCAAGCTGGCGGTGGGGCCGGCGCGCGAAGATGGATACCACGATCTGGTCAACGTGTTCCACGCTGTTGCGCTGTTCGATGAGGTTACCGTTCGGGAGCCGCGCACGCGCGCACCGAGGGGTGCCGTCCGCCTCACCGTCGACGGCGACCTCGACTCCCACACCGCCCGCGTCCCCCTCGACGGCACCAACCTGGCGGCCCGGGCCGCCCGTCTCGTGGCACGTGAGGCCGGGTGCGACGACCCGATCGAGCTGCACCTGCGCAAGCGCATCCCCGTCGCCGGGGGCATGGCGGGCGGCAGCGCCGACGCCGCCGGGGCCCTTGTGGCGTGCGACACATACTTCGGGGCCGGGCTGCCGCCGGAGCGGCTGCGCGCCCTCGCCGCCGACCTCGGCAGCGACGTCGCCTTCCCGCTCGTCGGCGGCACCGCCGTGGGCACCGGGCGCGGCGAGGTCCTCGCCCCGGTCGACAGCCCCGGGCGCTACCACTGGGTGTTCGCCCTGGCCGAGGGCGGCCTGTCCACCGCCGACGTCTTCGCCGAGTACGACCGGCTGCGGCCCGACGCGCCCCCGCCCGCCGACGACCCCGGGCTGCGCGCCGCCCTGGCCGCCGGCGACCCGGTGCGGGTGGGCGCCGCCCTCGCCAACGACCTGGAGCCCGCCGCGCTGTCCCTGCGGCCCGCCCTCGCCGGGGTGCTGGCGGCCGGCCGCGCGGCGGGCGCCCTGGGCGCCGTCGTCTCGGGGTCGGGTCCGACGTGCGCGTTCCTCGCCGCCTCCGCCGACGCGGCCGCCGGGGTCGCCGCCGCGCTCGACGCGTCGGGCCGCTGCGCGCGCACCGTCGTCGCGCACGGCGACGTCGAGGGGGCGCGGGTGGTGGCCCCGGCGGCCGGGGGCTGACGCCCGGTCAGACCCCGCCCTCGCGGGCGGGCTTGAGCAGCGGGGCGCCGGGCCCCTGCGCGGCGAGGACGTCATCGTGGTTCTGCAGCGTGCACGACTTCAGCGACAGGCACCCGCACCCGATGCACTCGCTGAGCCGGTCGCGGAGCCGCTGGAGCGCGTCGATGCGGGTGTCCAGCTCGGTCCGCCACTGCTCGGACAGCCGCGCCCAGTCGGCGGCGGTGGGGGTGCGGCCGTCCGGCAGCGTGGCCAGCGCGCCGTGGATCTGGGTGAGGGTCAGCCCCACCCGCTGCGCGGCCGAGATGAACGCGAGCCGGCGCAGCGTGTTGCGGTGGTAGCGGCGCTGGTTGCCCGAGGTGCGCTCCGCGGTGATCAGCCCGCGCTCCTCGTAGAAGCGGAGCGTGGTGGGCGGGACGCCGCTGCGCTCGGCGAGCTGCCCGATGGTGAGGCGGACCGGTAGGTGGGGCACGGTGCTCCTCCCGGGTTCGAGCGGGGTCCGCGCCCCGCGCTTGACCTCTAGTTAACTCGAAGTCCCAGACTGTCCGCATGTCCACGACGACCTTCTCCCGCTACGCGGATCTGCCGGCCCTCATCGGCCTCATGACCGGCGACGAGAAGCACCAGGCCGCGGCCGAGTCGACGCTCGATGTGCTGTGGGTGCTCTACGACCGCGTCCTCGCCGTGACCCCGGAGACCGCCGACCACCCCGACCGCGACCGGTTCCTGCTGTCCAAGGGCCACGGGCCCGCCGCCTTCTACGCGGTCCTCGCCGCCAAGGGCTTCATCGACGTCCGCGCGCTCCGCTCCTGGGCGGAGTTCGACTCCCCGCTGGGCCACCACCCCGACCGCACCCTCGTCCCCGGCGCCGAGATCGGCAGCGGGTCGCTCGGCCACGGCCTGGGGCTCGGCGTGGGCACCGCCCTCGCCCTGCGCGCCCAGGGCCGGACCCGGACCCGCGTGGTCGTCCTGGTCGGCGACGCCGAACTCGACGAGGGCAGCAACCACGAGGCGATCCAGCTCGCCGGCCGGCTCGGCCTGGAGTCGCTGACCGCCGTCGCCATCGACAACCGCTCCGCCACGCACGGCTGGCCGGGCGGCATCGGCGAGCGGTTCGCCCGCGAGGGCTGGGCCGCCCGCTCCGTCGGCGGCCGCGACCACACCGCCCTGTACGACGCCTTCACGCTCCCGCACAGCGGCCGCCCGCTGGCCGTCGTCGCCCGCGTCAACCCGAAGGGATAGCCCGCCCATGACCACCGCGGCACCCGAACTCCCGGACGTCACCGCCCAGCCGATGCGCGACACCTTCGTCGCCGCCGCCACCGCGGCCCTGGACGCCGACCCGCGCACGGCCCTGGTCCTCGCCGACATCTCCGCCGACCGGTTCGCCGAGGCGGCGGCCCGCCACCCCGACCGGGTGGTCAACGTCGGCATCCGCGAGCAGCTGCTGATCGGGGTGGCCGGCGGGATGGCCCTCGCCGGGATGCGCCCCATCGCGCACACCTTCGCCCCGTTCCTCGTGGAGCGCCCCTTCGAGCAGGTCAAGCTCGACCTCGGCCACCAGGAGGCCGGGGCGGTCCTGGTCTCCTCCGGCGGCTCCTACGACTACCCCGGGTACGGCCGCACGCACATGGCCCCCGGCGACGTGGCCCTGCTCGACACCCTGCCCGGGTGGACGGTGCACGTCCCCGGGCACGCCGCCGAGGTGGCGCCGCTGCTGGCCGACGCCCTCCGCGGCGACGGGCGCGTCTACCTGCGGCTGTCCGAACGCGGCAACGCCGCCGCCCGCCCGGTCGGTGACGGCCTGGTGACCGTGCGCGCGGGGTCCGGGCGCTCCAGCGGGGTCGTCGTCGCCGTGGGGCCGATGCTGGACCGCGTCCTCGCCGCCACCGCCGGGCTGGACGTCACCGTGGCCTACGCCGCCACCGTGCGCCCCTTCGACCGCGCCGGGCTCGGCCGGCTGGTGGCCGCCGCCGGGCAGGCCGACGTGCTCATGGTGGAGCCCTACCTGGCCGGGACGTCGGCGCACGAGGTCGCCGCCGCGCTGAGCGACCGCCGGCACCGGCAGATGTCCCTGGGCGTCACCCGCGACATCGAGGTGCGCGGCTACGGGACCCCGGCCGACCACGACCGCGCCCACGGGATCGACACGGCGGGCATCGCCGCGGCCGCCCGCGACTTCCTCCTCGCCTGATACCGCCCGCCCGCTCCGCCGGGGGCGGGGGACGTCCGGCCCCGGCGGAGCGGGCGGGCGGCGTGGTCGGGGCGGTCCGGCCGGGCCGCCACAATGGAAGCACGATGAATCTGCTCAACCTTCAGGACGTGTCCCTGGCCTACGGGCCGCTCGTGCTGCTCGACGGGGTCTCCCTGGGCGTCGAGGAGGGCGACCGGATCGGCGTCGTCGGCCGCAACGGCGGCGGCAAGTCCACGCTGGTGTCGGTCGTCGCCGGGCTGACCGAGCCCGACTCCGGCCGCGTGGTGCACAACCGCGGCCTGCGCG
Source organism: Nocardiopsis trehalosi NBRC 14201 (assembly GCF_001552555.1). Lineage (GTDB taxonomy): Bacteria > Actinomycetota > Actinomycetes > Streptosporangiales > Streptosporangiaceae > Nocardiopsis_B > Nocardiopsis_B trehalosi. The sequence continues at coordinate 18,085 of NZ_BCRK01000027.1, forward strand.
TCGGCCACCTGCACCAGCGCGACCACCGGCCGGGCGGCACCGTGGGCGCGTTCGTGCTGGGCGACCGGCCCGAGCACGAGTGGGCGGGCGACGCCCGCGCCCGCGACGTGCTGCGCGGCCTCCTCGGCGGGTGGGACCTCGGCACGCCGATGGCCGCCCTGTCCGGCGGCGAGCGCCGGCGGGCCGCCCTCGCCCGGCTGCTGGTCGACACCCACGACCTGCTGCTGCTGGACGAGCCCACCAACCACCTCGACATCGAGGGCATCGCCTGGCTGGCCGAGCACGTGCGCGGCCGCCGCGAGGCCCTGGTGGTCGTCACCCACGACCGGTGGTTCCTGGACGCCGTCACCACCCGCACATGGGAGGTCGTCGACGGCCGCGTCGAGCGCTACGAGGGCGGCTACGCCGCCTACGTGCTGGCCAAGGCCGAGCGCCAGCGCCTGGCCGCGGCGGCCGAGGAGCGCCGGCAGAACCTCATGCGCAAGGAGCTGGCCTGGCTGCGCCGCGGCCCGCCCGCCCGGACCTCCAAGCCGCGGTTCCGCATCGACGCCGCCAACGCGCTCATCGCCGACGAGCCGCCGCCGCGCGACACCGTCGAACTGGTGCGCTTCGCCAGCTCCCGCCTCGGCAAGACCGTCATCGATGTGCACGGCCTCCGGCTGACCGGCGGCGACACCGTGCTGCTCGACGGCGTTGACTGGCAGCTCGGCCCCGGCGACCGGGTGGGCCTGGTCGGGGTCAACGGCTCCGGCAAGACCTCCCTGCTGCGGGCGCTGGCGGGCGAGCGCGCCCCCGACGGCGGGACGGTCCGGCGCGGCCGCACCGTCCGGCTGGCCCACCTCTCGCAGAACCTGGACGAGCTGGCCGCCGACCGCCGCCCGCTGGAGGTGGTCGAGGAGGTCCGCACGCACATCTCCATCGGCGGCAAGGAGTTCTCCGCCAGCCAGATGCTGGAGCGCTTCGGCTTCCGCGGCGAGCGGCAGTGGACCCCCATCGGCGACCTCTCCGGCGGCGAGCGGCGGCGGCTCCAGCTGCTCCGGCTGCTCATGGACGAGCCGAACGTGCTGCTGCTGGACGAGCCCACCAACGACCTCGACATCGAGACGCTGACCGAGCTGGAGGACCTGCTCGACGGCTGGCCGGGGTCGCTGGTGCTGGTCAGCCACGACCGCTACTTCCTGGAGCGCGTCACCGACCGGGTGCTCGCCCTCCTGGGCGACGGCGGGGTGAAGTTCCTGCCGGGCGGGGTCGACGAGTACCTGGCCCGGCGCGCCGCCGCCGGCGGCGGCGCGCCGGCGGCGGTCCCGGGCACGGCGCCGGCCGACGCCGCCCCGGCCGAGGCGGCGCCCCCGGCGGGGCTGTCGGCGGCCGAGCGGCGGGCGGCGCAGAAGGAGATGCAGCGCGCCGAGCGGCGCATGGACCGGATCGGCGCCCGCGAGGCCGAACTGCACGCGGCGATGGCCGCCGCCGCCGACGACTACACCCGGCTGGCCGACCTCGACGCGGAGCTGAAGACCCTCCAGGCCGAGAAGGCCGAGCTGGAGGAGGTCTGGCTGACCGAGGCCGAGCGCCTCGGCGGCTGAGCCGGCGGCCGCGCCGCCGCCCCGGCCGCGGGGCGGGCGGCGCGGTCAGCCGGCGTCGACGGTCTCCCGGAACACCCGCGCGATCTCGCGCGCCCCGGCCTCGTTGGTGTGGATGTCGGGGCCCAGGGCGGTGTCGCACATGTAGGTGTAGTCGCAGATCCGCTGCACGTTGGCGGGCATGCCCGTGACGCTGTCCTCGGGCACGGCGGTGTCGGCGGAGTCGAACGCGGCGGCCACGTCGGCCACCTCGATGTCCTCGGCGGTGTAGGCGTCCACCAGGGTGCCGTTGGCCCGCTCCAGGACCTCCGTGGAGTAGGCGGCCAGGTCCCGGTTGGAGGGCTCGTCGGCCTCGGGGCCGTCGGCGCCGCCGGAGATCTGCTCGTTGACGTCCTCGACCAGCAGCGCCGCGAGGAACGGGTTGTAGTAGGTCATGCCGACGATCTCGACGTCCGGCCCCGCCGCGTCGCGCAGCCGCTCGGCGATGCGCGGCGCCTCCTCCTCCAGGCGGCGCAGGCCGTCCTCGACGCAGGCGGTGTCGACGTCGGTGTCGACCGTGCCGTCGTCGCGCTGGGCGCAGCCGGTGAAGTTGTTGGCGCCGATGCCGACCGTGACCAGGTCGACCTCGCCGCGGTGGTCGGCCAGGAACGCCTCGGCCGCGCGGAGCTGCGAGCCCTCGGCGTAGGCGCAGTCGGGCAGGCCGCCCTCGGTGAAGGTGGTGGTGTCCTCGCCGGAGCAGCCCATGCGCTCGTGGCGCAGCCCGGAGTCGGTGCCGTAGAGGTCGCGGTAGAGGACGTCGGTGTAGCCCTCGGAGGTCTCGACGGGGCCCTCGTCGCCCGGCTGGACGCCCACGGCCAGCGAGTCGCCCAGGGAGACGTAGTAGTGCTCGCCCGCCGCCTCCTCCCCACCGCCGCCGGGCGAGCAGCCGACCGCGGCGGCGGCGACGGCGGTGGCGGCGAGGGCGGCGGTCCAGCGGAGTTTCACGGGGTGCGACCTTCCATCGGGGCGGGGAACGTGCCGGGCGCCCCCTACCCGGTGCGGACCGCGGATCACACCCCCGCGGCGGGGCGGGTGGCGGGCGCGGGCCGCGGCGCGGCCGGCGGGGTCACTCGTCCAGGGGCGACAGGACGGCGCGGAGCAGGCCGGCGAGCGTGTCCCGGTCGGCGCGGGACACCCCGCCCAGCAGGGACTCCTCGTAGCTGAGCAGTGCGGCGAGCGCGGCGTCGACGCGCTCGCGGCCCTCGGGGGAGAGCCGGACCAGGACGCCCCGCTTGTCGGCGGGGTCGGGGCGGCGGCCGACCAGCCCGGCGGCGGCCAGGCGGTCGATGCGGTTGGTCATGGTGCCGGAGGTGACCAGGGTGGCCCGGAGCAGCCGCCCGGGGCTGAGCTCGTAGGGCGGGCCGGAGCGGCGGAGTTCGGCGAGCACGTCGAACTCCCACGGCTCCAGGGCGTGGTCGGTGAAGACCGTGCGCCGGGCGCGGTCCAGGTGCCGGGCCAGCCGGGAGACCCGGCTGAGCACCTGCAGGGGCTCGACGTCGAGGTCCGGGCGCTCGCTCCGCCACGCCTCGACCAGTCCGTCCACCTCGTCGCGCATGCCGACAGCTTATCTCTCGATATCAAGACAGTGGCCCCGCGGTCGTCCGCGGGGCCACTGTGGTCGTCGTCCGGGCCGGCTACTCGACCCGCCGCATCCGCGCCACGGTGTCGAGCCGGGGCCGCCCTTCGAGGTTGGACAGGCCGTTCCAGGCGAGGTTCACCAGGTGCGCCGCCACGACCTCGCGCTTGGGCTTGCGCACCTCCAGCCACCACTGGCCGGTCAGCGCGACCATGCCCACCAGCGACTGGGCGTAGAGCGGGGCGAGCCCGGGGTCGTACCCCCGCTCCAGGAACTCCTCGGCCAGGATGTGCTCGACCTGGGTCGCGATGTCGCTGATCAGGCTGGCGAAGCTGCCGGTGCCGGAGGCGGCGTGGGAGTCGCGGGCCAGGATGCGGAACCCCTGGCTGTGCTCCTCGACGTACTCCAGCAGCGCCATGGCGGCGTTCTCCAGCTTGCCCCGGGCGTGGTCGGCGGTGAGGGAGTCGCCGACCATGGCGAGCAACTGCTGCATCTCGCGGTCGACGACGACGGCGTAGATGCCCTCCTTGCCGCCGAAGTGCTCGTAGACGACGGGCTTGGACACGCCGGCCCGGGCCGCGATCTCCTCGATCGAGGTCCCGTCGAAGCCGCGTTCGGCGAACAGCTCACGCCCGATGCCGAGCAGCTGCTCCCGGCGCTCCCGGCCGGTCATGCGTTTTCTGCGCGACCGGCTCTTCGGCTCGCTCACGGCTCCCATGGTGGCCACCCACTCCGGATCTAGGGGCTGACGCGCTTCGCGGCGAGGCGCTCGGCGTTGGGCCAGCGCACCTTGCTCGCCCAGCCCATCTTCTCGAACATCCAGATGACCCGGGCGGAGATGTCCACCTGGCCCTTGAGCACACCGTGCCGGGCGCACGTCGGGTCGGCGTGGTGGAGATTGTGCCAGGACTCGCCGAAGGACGGGATGGCCAGCCACCACACGTTGCGCGAGCGGTCGCGGACCTCGAAGTTCTCCTCGCCGATGGTGTGGCAGATGGAGTTGATCGACCAGGTGACGTGGTGCAGCAGCGCGACGCGGACCAGGCCGCCCCAGAAGAAGGCGGTGAGGGCGCCCCACCACGACATGGTGACCAGGCCGCCGATGAGCGCCGGGCCGAAGAGGCTGAACGCGACGATCGGCACGAACCACTTGTCGACGCGGACGATGTCCTTGTCCTTCAGCAGGTCGGGCGCGAAGCGCTTCGGCGAGGTCTTCTCCTCGTCGAGGTAGAGCCAGGCCATGTGGGCGTAGTAGAGGCCCTTGGCGACCGAGCGCCAGTCGTCGCCGAAGCGCCAGGGGGAGTGCGGGTCGCCCTCGGCGTCGGCGTACTTGTGGTGGCGCCGGTGGTCGGCCACCCACTTCACGACGCTGCCCTGGATGGCCAGGCTGCCCGCCACGCCCAGCGCGATGCGCAGGGGGCGGTTGGCCTTGAAGGAGCCGTGCGTGAAGTAGCGGTGGTAGCCGACGGTGATGCCGAGCCCGCTGACGAGGTAGAAGACCGCGGCGATGAGGACGTCGGTGAGGGTCAGCCCCCAGCCCCAGGCGAAGGGCACCGCGGCGGCGAGTGCCAGGAGCGGAACGAAGACGAAGGCGAACACGGTGTAGCGCTCGGCCCGGCCCCGGCCCGCGGGGTCCAGTTCCGGCTCGGGGGCGCGTCGGGTCGCGATGTCCGGCTGGACCTCGGGTGCTGCGGTCATGATCCCACCTACCTCTGGACGGCCGTGCGGAGCGCGGGGGCGCGGACGTGGAGCACCGCCGCCACCCGACCGCCCGGCGGTCGTCGTAACTTATACCTACGTAACCGTAACCTACGTTGCCGTAGGTTTGATACCCCCGAGGCGCGCGGAAAACCGCGGGGCGGTGTGCGCTGGGTCGCAGGGGGGTGGGGCGGCGGGCCGCGGATGGCCGGCGTGCGGCGCCGGGAGTGGGGGCCGGCCGGGAGCGGTGCGGCGGCGGGCGCGGGCCGGCGGGCGGGCGCAACGAGGATGCCGTCCGGACGGGAAGCGGCTATCGTTGCCTGCGACGGGACACGGCGGAGGCCGACCCGGCCCCGGCCGGGCGCCGCACCGCGTGGTCTCCTTCCCGGGTGATGTAATCGGCAGCATCGCGGACTTTGACTCCGTTTGTCCAGGTTCGAACCCTGGCCCGGGAGCCCTCCTCCCCGGCGCGCGGCCGCCCGCGCCGCACCCCCGGTGGCGACGAGGCTCACACCCCGCCCCGCTCACGCGGCGCCACCGGCCCCGCGTCCCGCCCGCCGCCCCCCGCCGCCGCGACCGCCCCCGAGCGCGGCGAACGGCGCATGTATCCTTCCCATGTCGGCCCGGCGCACGGGTGTTCCCCCTGCCCCTCGGCGCCGTCAGCCTCGCCGACACGTCTCGTCGAACCCCGCGGGCGGGCGCGTCCACCGCGCCGCCGCGCTCCGACGCCGACGACCGTTCATCCGCCAGCGACATGAGGAGTCTCCGCCAGTGAGCGTGAGCCGCCCGGCTGCCGTCATCGTCCTCGCGGCGGGCGAGGGCACCCGAATGAAGTCCCGGCTGCCGAAGGTCCTGCACGAGATCTGCGGCCGCAGCATGCTCGGCCACGTGCTGGCCGCCGCCGGGGAGACCGACCCCGAGCGCACGGTCGTCGTGGTCGGCCACGGCCGGGACCAGGTCGTGCGCCACCTCGCCGACACCGCGCCCGAGGTCGCCACCGCCGTGCAGGAGACCCAGAACGGCACCGGCCACGCCGTGCGCATGGCCGTCGAGGCGCTGCACGCCCAGGGTGTGCGGCTCTCCGGCACCGTGGTGCTCGCCTACGGCGACACCCCGCTGCTGCGCGGCCGCACCCTCGCCGACCTGGTCGCCGCGCACGAGGCCGCCGGCAGCGCCGTCACCGTCCTCTCGGCGCGCGTGCCCGACCCCGCCGGCTACGGCCGCGTCGTCCGCGACGCCTCCGGCGCCTTCACCGGCATCGTGGAGCACGCCGACGCCACCGAGGAGCAGCGCGCGGTCGACGAGATCAACAGCGGCATGTACGCCTTCGACGGCGCGCTGCTGGCCGACGTCGTCACCCGGCTGTCCACCGACAACGCCAAGGGCGAGGAGTACATCACCGACGCCGTGGCGATCCTGCGCGGCGACGGCCACCGGGTCGACGCCGCCCCCGCCGCCGACTGGGTCGAGATCCAGGGCGTCAACGACCGGGTGCAGCTCGCCGAGGCCCGCCGGCTGCTCAACGACCGCCTCCTCACCGAGCTGATGCGCTCCGGCGTCACCGTGGTCGACCCCGCCACCACCTGGGTCGACGCCGGGGTGCGCGTCGGCCGCGACGCCGTCCTCGAACCGCAGACCCAGCTGCGCGGCACCACCGCCATCGGCGAGGGCGCCCGCGTCGGCCCCGGCGCGCTGCTCACCGACACCGCCGTGGGCGACGACGCCGTGGTCCGCCACGTGGTCGCCGAGGGCGCCGACATCGGCGCCGAGACCACCGTCGGCCCCTACGCCTACCTGCGGCCCGGCAGCGTGATCCGCCCCGGCGCCAAGATCGGCACGTTCGTCGAGGTGAAGAACTCCACCGTCGGCGAGGGGTCCAAGGTGCCCCACCTCACCTACGTCGGCGACGCCGACATCGGCGTGGGCGTGAACATCGGAGCGTCGTCGGTGTTCGTCAACTACGACGGTGTCACCAAGAACCGCACGACCATCGGGGACCACGCGCGCACCGGCAGCGACAACATGTTCGTCGCGCCCGTGCACGTGGGGGACGGCGCCTACACCGGCGCCGGGACCGTGGTCCGTGAAGACGTCCCGCCCGGCGCGCTGGCGGTCTCCTCCGGGAGCCAGCGCACCATCGAGGGCTGGGTCGAGCGTAAGCGCCCGGGCACCGCGGCGGCCGAGGCCGCGCAGCGTGCCGCCAAGGGCGAAGAGCGTCGCCGAGGCGAGTGAATCCGTGTCTGTGGGGGATCTGAAAGTGACCGGCATGAAGGCCGCAGGTCAGAAGAAGCTCATGCTGTTCTCGGGGCGCACCCACCCCGAGCTGGCGGAGCAGGTGGCCGAACAGCTCGGCATCGACGTCGCGCCGACGAGGTTCCAGGACTTCGCCAACGGCGAGATCTTCGTGCGGTACCTGGAGTCGGTGCGCGGGTGCGACGCGTTCGTGCTGCAGTGCCACTCCGACCCGATCAACGAGTCCATCATGGAGCAGCTCATCATGGTCGACGCGCTCAAGCGCGCCTCGGCCAAGCGCATCACCGTGGTGACGCCGTTCCTGGGCTACGCGCGCCAGGACAAGAAGCACCGGGGCCGCGAGCCCATCTCGGCCCGGCTGATGACCGACCTGTTCGGCACCGCGGGCGCCAACCGGCTCATGGCCGTCGACCTGCACACCGACCAGATCCAGGGCTTCTTCGACGGCCCGGTCGACCACCTGTTCGCGCTGCCGCTGCTGGCCGACTACGTGCGTTCGCGCGTGGCCGCCGCCGACTCCACCGTGGTGTCGCCGGACGCCGGCCGGGTGCGCACCGCCGACCGCTGGGCCGACCGCCTGGGGTCGCCGCTGGCGATCATCCACAAGCGGCGCGACCCCGACGTCGCCAACGAGGTCAAGGTGCACGAGGTCGTCGGCGAGGTCGAGGGCCGGACCTGCATCCTGGTGGACGACATGATCGACACCGCCGGGACCATCGTGAAGGCCGCCGACGCGCTGTTCGAGCAGGGCGCCTCCCAGGTCATCGCCGCGGCCACGCACGGCGTGCTGTCCGGGCCGGCCGCCGAGCGCCTGCAGAACTCGCGCATCTCCGAGGTGGTCATCACCAACTCGCTGCCGGTGCCCAAGGAGCGGCAGTTCGAGAAGCTGACCCAGCTCTCCATCGCCCCGCTGCTCGCCCGCGCCATCAGCGAGGTGTTCAGCGACGGCTCGGTCACCAGCCTGTTCGAGAACTGACCGCCGGGTACCGGGCGGCGCCGCCCGGTACCCGGGGCCGGGCGTGTTCGGAGTCGTCGGCGGAACCAGTAGACTTGATCGGGTGTCCCCGTGTTCGCGGGTTCCCGAGCCGCCGTCGCCCCCTGCGGGACCGGCGTAGCGGCCCGGCCCGACGCGGTCGTGTCCTCCCAGCTCGACGTGGGGACGCCCCACCCGAGAGCTTTCCCGTCATGGCGGGAGTCGTTCCAGACAAGTCGTGTTCCCCGTCCATGCGGGGTCGATCCCGAGGAGTTTTGTCGTGTCCGAGGTACGCATCGCTGCCGAGCCGCGCACGGAATTCGGCAAGGGCGCCGCGCGTCGCGCCCGCCGCGCGGGTAAGGTGCCGGCCGTCCTCTACGGCCACGGCACCGAGCCTCGCCACATCACCCTGCCCGGCCACGAACTCATGCTCGCCCTGAAGACCCCCAACGTGCTGCTGCGGGTCGACGGCATCGAGGGCACCGACAACCTGGTGCTGCCCAAGAGCGTCCAGCGCGACGCCATCAAGGGCTTCCTGGAGCACGTCGACCTGATCGTCGTGAAGAAGGGCGAGAAGGTCAGCGTCGAGATCCCGGTCAACGTCGAGGGCGACGTCGTCGCCGGCGGTGTGCTCACCCAGGAGCTCGTCGCGGTCGAGGTCGAGGCCGAGGCCACCCACATCCCGCAGGGCGTCACCATCGACGTCGAGGGCATGGAGATCGGTACCAACGCCACCGCGGCCGACCTCAAGCTGCCGTCGGGCACCACGCTGGTCACCGACCCGGAGACCATCGTGCTGACCGTCGCCGCCCCGCAGGCCGAGGAGACCGAGGAGGCCGGCGAGGAGTCCGCCGAGGCCGAGGGCGAGACCCCCGCCGAGGCGTCCGCCGAGGCCGCCGAGTAGCGGTCCCCACGGCGAACCGGACAACGGCGATGATGCGCGGTCTCCTGCGACGCTGGCGGGGAGGCCGCGCGTCCGTGTCCGGGGCCGGTCCCGCCGGCGGCACGGCGACGACGGAGGAGGGCGCGGACATGGCGGCCGACGGCGCGCAGCGCTGGCTGGTGGTCGGGCTGGGCAACCCCGGTCCGACCTACGCGGGCAACCGGCACAACGTCGGGTTCATGGTGGTCGACGCCCTCGCCCAGCGGCAGGGCGAGCGGTTCCGCGCGCACAAGGCGCGCGCCGAGGTCGCCGAGACCCGGATCGGCGCCGTCCCCGCGGTCCTCGCCAAGCCCCGCTCCTACATGAACCTCTCCGGCGGCCCGGTGTCCGGACTCGCCGCGTTCTACAAGATCCCCCTCACGCACATCCTCGTCGTCCACGACGAGCTGGACATCCCGTTCGGCGCGCTGCGGCTCAAGCGCGGCGGCGGCGCCGGGGGGCACAACGGGCTGCGGTCGCTGACCGCGTCGCTGTCCGGGCCCGACTACACGCGGGTCCGCGTCGGGGTGGGCCGCCCGCCCGGCCGCATGGACGCCGCCGCGTTCGTGCTCAAGGACTTCTCCTCGGTCGAGCGCCGCGACCTCGGCGTGCTGGTCGAGCGCGCCGCCGACGCCGTCGAGACCGTCCTCGCCGACGGCCTGGACCGCGCGCAGAACGTCTTCCACACCGCGCAGTAGGCGCCCGCGCCGCCGATCCGGCGGCGCCCCAGGGCCTCCCGCCCGTTTCCGACCCGGCCGTCCGCCGGGTCCTTTTGCCGCCATTTACTTCACGCTGCGCGTTCTTTCAATGTGTTTCAGTTACTGTTGCGACGTCGGGCCGTATTCCGCGCCGATGGCCACCTTTGACCGCAGATGTCCGCACGCCGCCGCGCGCCGTGCGTCCGGCCGCCGTGCGCTTGGACGCCGCGGCCGCGCGCGGATCTCGCACAGGGACGTTGGGGGTAGGCAGGCATGGCCGTCGTGGAGAGGACCGGAGCGGGTCCCGCTGTCCGTCGCACCGCCGGAAGCCGGCCGCCGGGGTGGATCGGGTCCTACGCGCGCGGCCTGGTCTTACTCGACGCCGCGGCCGCCGCGATCGCCGGCCCACTCGCCGTGCAGGTGCGGTTCCACCAGTCGGTGGCCACCCCGAGCACGGCGCCCTACCTGGTGCTCTCCCTGTCGCTGCCCCTGGTGTGGGTGCTGGTGGTGGCGGTGGCGGGCGGCTACGCCCGGCGGTTCGCCGGCATCGGCACCGAGGAGTTCCGCCGCGTCCTCAGCGCCGGCGTGGTGCTGACCGCCGCGGTCGCCATCACGGCCTACGCGACCAAGACCGACGTCGCGCGCGGCTACGTGCTCATCGCGCTGCCCACTCTGGTCGGGCTGAGCCTGGTGCTGCGCTACGGCTGGCGCAAGCGGCTGCACCGCCGGCGCCGGACGGGCGAGTGCATGCGGGGCGTGCTGGTCGTGGGCCACCGCGAGGGCGCGCGCGACCTGATCCGGCTGTTCCGCGGCGAGCCCTACCACGGGATGCGCGTCATCGGCGTCTGCCTGCCCCCGGGCGCGCCCACCGCCGGGGAGGGCGCCGACCGGGTCGACGGCTGCCCGGTCCTGGGCGACTTCACGGCCGCCGCTGAGGTCGCCGCCGCGGCCGGCGCCGACACCGTCGCCGTGCTCTCCTGCCCGGAGATGGACGGCGCGGAGCTGCGCCGGCTGGCGTGGCGGCTGGAGAAGTCGGGCACGGACCTCACCGTCGCGCCGGCGCTGATGGACGTGGCCGGGCCGCGCACCACGATCCGCGCGGTGGCCGGGCTGCCGCTGCTGCACGTGGAGCACCCGGAGCTGTCCGGGCTGCGGCGGGTGCTCAAGGGCGGGTTCGACCGGGCGGCCGCCGCGGCGGCGCTCGCGGTGCTGGCCCCGCTGTTCCTCGTCCTCGTCGTGCTGATCCGCGCCTACGACGGCGGGCCGGCGCTCTTCCGGCAGACGCGTGTCGGAAAGGACGGAACCGCCTTCGTGCTGTACAAGTTCCGTACCATGGTGGTCGGGGCGGAGGCGCTCCAGGCGGCGCTGCGGGTCGCGAACGAGCACGACGGCGTGCTGTTCAAGATGCGCCGCGACCCCCGGGTCACCCCGGTCGGCGGGTGGCTGCGCAGGTACTCGCTCGACGAGCTGCCGCAGCTGCTCAACGTCGTCCGGGGCGACATGTCGCTGGTGGGCCCGCGGCCGCCGCTGCCGCAGGAGGTGGCGCGGTACGGCCACGACGTCCGCCGCCGACTGGTGGTGAAACCGGGTATGACCGGGCTGTGGCAGGTCAGCGGGCGCTCGGACCTCTCGTGGGAGGAGTCCGTCCGCCTCGACCTGCGGTACGTGGAAAACTGGTCGCTGACCCTGGACGTCCAGATCCTGTGGAAGACGTGGTCGGCGGTGATCCGTGGAGCGGGAGCATACTGAGGCCGGTGAGCAGCATCCGAAACGATCATGAAGTCGCCCGGGACCTCGCGACCGAGGCGGGGCAGCAGCTGCTCCGCCTGCGGGCGCGCCACGGGTTCGACGAGCCCGAGGTGCTGCGCACCCTCGGCGATCGCACCTCGCACGAGTTCCTGTTCTCCGCGCTGGGCCGGCTGCGGCCGAGCGACGCCGTGCTGTCGGAGGAGGGCGTCGACGACGCGGCGCGGCTGAAGGCGCGCCGCGTGTGGATCATCGACCCCCTCGACGGCACCCGCGAGTTCGCCGAGTCCGGCCGCACCGACTGGGCGGTGCACGTGGCGCTGTGGGAGAACGGCGAGCTGGTGGCCGGCGCGGTCGCGCTGCCCGCCCAGGGCAGCACGCTGTCGACCGTCGACCCGCCGTGGCTGCCCGAGGAGCGCCCGGCCGACCAGCGGCTGCGCATCACCACCAGCCGCACCCGGCCGCCGGACTTCGTGCAGCGGCTGGCCACCCAGCTCGGGGCCGAGGTCGTGCCCATGGGGTCGGCGGGGGCCAAGATCTGCGCGGTGCTGCTGGGGATCGCCGACATCTACGTGCACGCGGGCGGCCAGTTCGAGTGGGACAGCGCCGCCCCGGTCGCGGTGGCGCGGGCCGCCGGGCTGCACGCCTCGCGGGTGGATGGTGCCCGTTTGGTGTACAACGCGCCTGATCCGTCCCTCCCCGATATCCTTGTATGCCGACCGGAATTGTCGGGTATGTTGTTGGCGAGCATCCGTGACGTCACGGATCGGGATGGCGCGGGTCCACACGTCGGCGGCTGAGCGAGTCTCCCGCCGGGGCGCGGCCCACGAGCGTGAGGCGGGTTCATGAGTCAGGCCGATACCTCGGCCCTCGGACGCTACCAGCTCTCCCAGCTGGACTTCCTCGAGGCCGAAGCGATCTTCATCATGCGTGAGGTGGCCGCCGAGTTCGAGCGGCCCGTGCTGCTCTTCTCCGGCGGCAAGGACTCCATCGTCATGCTGCGACTCGCCGAGAAGGCGTTCTGGCCGGGGGCGATCCCGTTCCCGGTCATGCACGTCGACACCGGCCACAACTTCCCCGAGGTGATGGAGTTCCGCGACCGCCGCGTCGCGGAGGCCGGCGTCGAGCTGATCGTCGCCTCCGTACAGGAGCAGATCGACGCCGGCCGGGTCAGCGAGCCCACGGGCCGGTGGGCGAGCCGCAACCGGCTGCAGACCGCCGCCCTGCTGGAGGCCATCGAGGAGCACCGCTTCGACGCGGCGTTCGGCGGCGCGCGCCGCGACGAGGAGAAGGCCCGCGCCAAGGAGCGCGTGTTCTCCTTCCGCGACGAGTTCGGGCAGTGGGACCCCAAGGCCCAGCGGCCCGAGCTGTGGAACCTGTACAACACGCGCACCAACATGGGCGAGCACATCCGCGTCTTCCCGATCTCCAACTGGACCGAGCTCGACGTGTGGGGCTACATCGCCCGCGAGCGGCTGGAGCTGCCCTCCATCTACCACGCCCACCAGCGGCGGGTCTTCGAGCGCGACGGCATCCTGCTCGCCGACAGTCCGTTCATCGCGCGCGGCGACGACGAGCCGCTGTTCGACGCGACCGTGCGCTACCGCACCGTCGGCGACATGACCTGCACCGGGGCCGTCCGCTCCTCGGCCGTCGAGCTGGACGAGATCATGGCCGAGATCGCCGCCACGCGGATCACCGAGCGCGGCGAGACCCGCGCCGACGACCGCACCAGCGAGGCCGCCATGGAGGACCGCAAGCGCGAGGGCTACTTCTAGCCGCGCCGGCGACACCGCCGGCCGGGCGCCCCGGCGCCCGCCGCCCCGGGCGGAACCGGCGAGGACGGACCACCCCTGACCTTTGGACGCGTGCACATGAGTACAGACATCCTGCGGTTCGCCACGGCCGGCTCCGTGGACGACGGCAAGAGCACCCTGATCGGCCGGCTCCTCTTCGACTCCAAGTCCATCTTCGAGGACCAGCTCGACGCGGTCGAGCGCACCAGCCGGAGCCGCGGCGAGGAGCAGACCAACCTCGCGCTGCTCACCGACGGCCTGCGCGCCGAGCGCGAGCAGGGCATCACCATCGACGTGGCCTACCGCTACTTCGCGACGCCGCGGCGGACGTTCATCATCGCCGACACCCCCGGGCACATCCAGTACACCCGGAACATGGTCACCGGCGCCTCGACGTCGGACCTGGCGATCATCCTGGTCGACGCGCGCAAGGGGCTCCAGGAGCAGAGCCGCCGGCACGCCTTCCTGACCACCCTGCTCCAGGTGCCGCACCTGGTGCTGGCCGTGAACAAGATGGACCTGGTCGACTACTCCCAGGAGCGGTTCGAGGAGATCCAGCGCGAGTTCACCGCGTTCGCCGCCAAGCTCGACGTCAGCGACCTCACCTTCATCCCCATCTCGGCGCTGCACGGGGACAACGTGGTCGACCGGTCGCTGAACATGCCCTGGTTCGAGGGGCCGTCGCTGCTGCACCACCTGGAGAACGTGCACATCGCCTCCGACCGCAACCTCATCGACGTGCGGTTCCCCGTCCAGTACGTGATCCGGCCGCAGCGGGCCGACGACCCCGAGCTGCACGACTACCGCGGCTACGCCGGCCAGGTGGCGGGCGGGGTGCTCAAGCCGGGTGACGAGGTCCTGCACCTGCCCTCGGGGCTGGCCACCCGCATCAAGCGCATCACCACCGCCGACGGCGACGTCGACCAGGCGTTCCCCCCGATGTCGGTCACCCTCCTGCTGGAGGACGACATCGACATCTCCCGGGGCGACCTCATCTGCCGGCCCAACAACCAGCCGCGCACCACCCAGGACATCGACGCCATGGTGTGCTGGATGTCGGAGAGCGGCAAGCTCGCGCCCCGCTCCCGGCTGCTGATCAAGCACACCACCCGCACCGCCAAGGTGATGGTGCGCGACCTGCGCTACCGGCTGGACGTCAACACCCTGCACCGCGACGAGGACGCGGCCGCCCTCGGCCTCAACGAGATCGGCCGGATCACCCTGCGCTCGACCCAGCCGCTGTTCGCCGACGAGTACAAGCGCAACCGCCTCACCGGCGGGTTCATCCTCATCGACGAGGCCACCAACGCCACGGTGGGCGCCGGCATGATCGTCAACGCCGACTGACCCGCGCCCCGGCCGGACCGGCGGCGGCCGGGCCCGGTGGCGCGCGACGCGCCGCCGGGCCCGGCGCGCGCTCCGGCGTGCCGGTCACCCTCCGTAATAATCTGGGCCGGTGAGCGACTTTCACCTGGTCTTCGTCGGGGGAATCGGCCGGTCCGGCTCCACGCTGATCGAGCGCCTGCTCGGCGAGCTGCCGGGCGTGTGCTCCGTGGGCGAGGTGGTGCACATGTGGCAGCGGGCCCTGATCGACGGGGAGCCCTGCGGCTGCGGCGCCCCGTTCCGCGAGTGCGCGTTCTGGGGCGAGGTGGGCGCGGTGGCGTTCGGCGGGTGGGACCGGGTCGACCCCCGTGCCGTGCTCGCGCTCAAGTCCGCCGTCGACCGCACCCGGCACGTCCCGCGCCTGCTGGCGGCGCGGCCGCCGAAGGCGCTGGCCGACCCCCTCGCCCGCTACACCGGGTACTACGACGCCCTGTACTCCGCCATCGCCCGCGTCAGCGGGTGCCGGGTGGTGGTCGACGCCAGCAAGCACGCGTCGCTGGCGGTGTGCCTGCGCCACCGCTACGGCGAGCGGCTGCGGGTGCTGCACGTGGTGCGCGACCCGCGGGCGGTGGCGCACGCCTGGGGCAAGCGGGTGCCGCGCCCCGACGCCACCCCCACCAGCCCGGAGCAGGAGATGGCCCGGTACTCGCCGGGCCGGGCGGCGGTGCAGTGGATGGCGCAGAACGCCGCGCTGGCGGCGCTGCACCGCACCGGCACCCCCACCCGCCGGGTCCGCTACGAGGACTTCGCCGCCGACCCGGCCGCGGAGTTCCGCGCCATCGCGGCGTTCGCCGGCCACGAGGGCGACACCCCCGTGGGCGCGGACGGCGCGGTGCTGCTGTCGGCGACGCACACGGTGTCGGGCAACCCGATGCGGTTCCGCACCGGCGAGGTGCGGGTGCGCCCGGACCTCACCTGGCGCGAAGGCCTGGCGCCGCGCAGCCGGGCGCTGGTGTCGGCCCTCACCCTGCCGGTGCGGTGGCGCTTCGGCTACTGACCCGCCGGACCGCCCCGGCGGGTGGTGCCGGGCATGTCGGATACGCCCCCGGCGCGCCGCATGCGATTACTTGGCGGTGGTATGCAAGTGCGTATGGTAACTATCTGTACATGCGTGGACAACGGAGGGTAGAGCGCAGGACGGGTCGGGGCACCGCGACGGGCCGGGACGGCGGCGGGCCCGGGCGCCCGGTGCGGGCGGGCGGTGCGGCGCTGGCCCTGTCGATGGCGGTGGCGTGCGCCGCCCCCGCCGACCCGGCGGCGGCCCGCGCCCCCGGCGCCGCCGCACCCGCCACCGCCGGCACCACCGACTGGGAGTTCTGGCTGCCGCCCCTGCCGTGGCTGCCCACCGACCCGCCCCAACCGGCCGAGCCGTCCCCCGAACCCGGGCCCGAGCCCGAACCCGGGCCGGAGTGCGAGGTCAGCGACATCCTGGAGCCCTCGTGCGGTGCCTGGTGGGGGGCCAGCCCCTGGAAGGGCGACGTCGCCGCCCTGGAGGAGGCCGCCGGGCGGCCCATGGACATCGTCTACACCTGGCACGGCGTCGACCAGGAGGGCGTCCCCACCGCGCGCGAGCGGCGGATGGCCGCCGACGGCCGGATGCTGCACGTCAACATCGAGGCGCGCGAGTTCGAGCGGCCCGGCCACCCGGCCGTGCGCTACACCGACATCACCGGCGGCGCCTACGACGACGCCCTCGCCGCTCAGGCGCGCGGCCTGGCCGGCCTCGACACCCCCGTGTTCGTCACCTTCGACCACGAGGCCGACGCCAACCGGCGCTACCAGCGGCGCGGCACCCCCGAGGAGTTCACCGCCGCCTGGCGGCACCTGGTCGACCTCTACCGGGAGAACGGCGCCGACGAGGCCGTCTTCGTGTGGAACGTGACCGGCTGGCCCGCCAACCTCGACCGACTGCCGGAGCTGTGGCCGGGCAACGACCACGTCGACTGGATCTCCTGGGAGGCGTACAACATGACCGGCTGCGAACTCCAGCCGAACTGGGACCACGTCGTGTCGTTCGAGGAGGCGCTGGCGCCCACCTACGAGTGGATCCAGAACGAGGGCGAACGGCACGGGATCGACCCGGACAAGCCGGTGATGGTCGGCGAGATGGGCACCGTCCCCCTCAGCGACCCCGCCGCCACCGCCGAGTGGTACGCCGCCATCCCCGAGGTGCTGCCCCGCTACGAGCGGGTGCGCGCAGTCAAGCTGTGGGACGGCATGACCGCGCCCACCTGCGACTTCCGGGTACTCCAGGACGAGCACGCCACCCGAGGGTTCGCCGAGGCGGGGCGGAGCGACTACGTCACCATCCCCGACCACGCCCGCGAGGCGGTGGCCGACGCGCTCGGCCGCGCCACCCGCGGCACCGGCTGACCCCCGGCACGCGGACGCCCCGCCCCCCGTGGGGGCGGGGCGCACCCGCGGGCGGTGCGGCCCGGGTCAGATGCCCTTGCCGCGGCGGTGCAGGGCCTGCAGCACCAGCGCCGACGGCAGCCCGCAGGCCACCGCCACCGCGAGGTAGGCGCGGCCCTCGGCGGGGCGGGAGCGCAGCGTGGCCAGGGTCCACTCCAGCGCTGCGCCGCGCCGGCCGGCCGCCGCCTCGGCGAACGCGATCTGGCCGGCCACCCGGGCGTAGCCGCGGCGCGACAGCCGGAACTCCGGGTACTCCGCGAGCAGCCAGCGCAGAGCGGCGGAGATGGTCTGCCAGCGGGCGCTGAAGAACGAGCGGCGGTGCCACAGCACCCGCACCTCGGCCTCGGGGATGTTGCGGATGGGCGCCCGCCGCGCCATGCGCAGCAGCAGTTCGTAGTCCTCGCCGTAGCCGCCGGGGATCTCCTCGCTCACCGCGCCGCAGCCGTCGACCAGCGCCGCCCGGCGGATCAGGAACGTCGACGGGTGGAGTTCGGTCAGCCGCGACCGCAGCAGGTCGGCGAAGGTGATCGTGGTGCGGTCGAGGACCCGCTCGGCCTCGGAGCGGTCGTAGACCACCCGGATGCCGCAGCACACCATCTCGGTCGCGGGCTCGGCCCGCATCAGCTCGACCTGGGCCCGCAGCTTCCCCGGCAGCCAGATGTCGTCGTCGTCGCAGAACGCCACCAGCTCGGTGCCCGCCGCCAGGATGCCGGTGTTGCGGGCCCCCGCAAGACCGGGGCTGAGCGTGTTGGCCAGCACCTGCACCGGGCGGTCGCCCTCGTCGTGCGCCAGCGAGGGGTCGGGGTCGTCGTGGTCGTAGACGACCAGGGTGGTGATGGTGCCCGCGTAGTCCTGGGCGGCGATCGAGCGCAGCGTGCGGCGCAGCAGCTCCGGGCGGTCGCGGGTGGGCACCACGACGGTGACCTCCGGCCACGCGCCGCCGAACGGCAGCCGGGCGGGCTCGGGGATCGGCCGGTCCCTCGGGGCCACCGGGGTGAGCAGGTCGATGAGGTCGCCGACGCGCCGCGCCACCTCGGCGGGGCCGTCGCCGGTGGCGAGGTCGATCCGGAACTCGTCGGGCTGGGCCAGCGCCTTGTCGAGTGTGGCGCCCAACTGCTGGGCGGTGGCGCAGGAGCGCACCATCGCCGCGTCGTCCAGGCGGGCCACGAACCGGATCTGGTGGTCGTCGACGTGCTCGCCCAGCTCGGGGTCGCGGGCCACGGTCACCGGCAGGTGCCCCGCCCGGCGGGCCTCGGAGATGGTGGCCGGGCCGCCGTGAGTGACCACGACCGCGGCCGCGCGCATGGCCGCCCGCAGCCGGTCGCCGTCGAGGTAGGCGGCGCCCTCGGCCACGATGGGCCCCGCGCTCGTGCCGTGCTGCACCAGCATCCGCACGTCCGGGTTGGCGGCGGCGTAGGCGTCGGCCCAGTCGACCAGGCGGGTGAACGGGTGGTGGTCGGTGCCCACCGTGACGAGCACGAGCGGGCGGCGGTCGGAGTGGTCGCCCCCGGAACCGGCGGCGGGGTTGTCGGTCACAGCAGCGGCCCCACGGTGATGGCGGACGGCAGGAACGAGCGCTGCTCCTCCCACTGGGCGAGGAACAGGCGGGTGAACGGCCGGCACAGCCGGGCGGTCAGCGTGGGGGAGTCGATGCGGTCGTAGACCTCGATGTAGACGGTCGGGATGCGCAGCAGCCAGGCGACGGCGAAGAACGGCAGTGCGACGCCCGCGCCGGTGCTGACCACCACCGCGGGCCGCAGCCGCGCGAACGTGCGCACCGCGAGCACCAGGTTGCGCAGCAGGTTGCCGACGTTGCGGGTGGTCGGGTGGTGCGCCCACCGCACGTCCTCGCCGTCGAGCAGGGACGAGGTGTCGGGGGTCGGGAACGTCACCCAGACGCGTCGGCGCCCCTCCCACCAGGGGCGCAGTGACCACAACTGGGCGAGGTGCCCCCCGCTGGAGGCGACGAAGAGGACAGGGGCATCGGACATGCGGTCATCATCTCATGACAGACAGTGATTCACCGGTTGCGGACGGTGATGTCGCGGGATGTGCCGGAGACCGGCGGGACGGCCGCGGCGGACCCCCGGCGCCGCAGCAGACCCGCCAGGCCCAGCGCGCCGCGCAGCCGCCACAGCGTCACCGCGTACCCCGCCCCGCCCGCCGCGAGCGCCGCCGCCAGCGACCACGCCCCCGGCCCCAACACGGCGAGCGCCGCAGCGGGCACCGCCCCGAACCAGCCCAGGCAGGCGCCCGCCGCCAGCAGCCAGCGCCGCCCGAACGGGTGCAGCCCGTACCCGCGCGCGAGCTGGGCCAGCGGGAGCAGGTTGCGCAGCAGCACCGCCCCCGCCCACGCGGCGGCGGCCCCCTCCGCCCCCAGTGCCGGGACCAGGGCCACGCACCCGGCCACGTTCACCGCCAGCGCCGCGACGTTGTTGCCCAGGGCGGCGCGCGACCGCCCGGTCATCGTCAGCACCAGGTCGCCCATCCCCAGCGCCGCCCCCGCCATCTGCGTCAGCGCCAGCACCACCAGCACCCCGGCGCCCCCGCTGTAGCCGTCGCCGAACACGCCCATGACGAGTGGCGCGTACAGCGCGGCGGGCAGCAGCACCGGCCAGGTCAGGCAGACCAGCCACGCCGTCGCCGTGCGGTACAGGTCGGCCGCGCCCTCCCGGTCGCCGACCGCGAGCAGCTCGGCGAGCCGCGGCTGCGCGGCGTGCTGCACCGCCTGCCCGGCGAACTGGCCCACCACCAGCAGCCGCGACGCCGCGGTGAGCACCGCCGCGTCCGCCGCGCCGCGCAGCGCCGCCACCAGGACGATGCCGCCCCGCTGGATGCCGAGCTGGGCCACGGTCGACGCCGACCGGGGCAGGGTGAACGCCCAGAACGCCCGCGCCGCCACCTCCCGTTCGACCCCGCCGGGCGGCGCGGCCGCCTCCGGCACCTCGGCCGGGGGCGCCGCGCGCAGCACCCGCCGCAGCCAGAACAGGGCGAGCAGCGCGGCGGGCAGGTAGGGCCCGGCCCACGCCGCCGCGAGCAGCCCCGCCCCGCCGGTGGCCGCGACCGCGGCCACCAGCCCGACCTGCGCCAGCGGCCGGCCCACCTTCTCCAGCGCCACGGTCGGCCGCATGTCGTGGAACGCGCGGGTGGCCGCCAGCAGGGTGTCCGTGACCACCGCGAACGGCAGCACCACGGCGAGGACCCGGACGTAGTCGGCGGCCCCCTCGGCGCCCGCGAACCGGGCGACGTCGGCCGCGCCCACCCACAGGGCGGCGCCCGCCGCCACCGCCACCGCGGCCACCGGCCCGCAGGCCCGCCGCAGCACCACCGGCACCAGGTGGCCCGCGCCCAGCGCCCGCACCCGCGCCACGAAGTACACCACCCCGGTGGCCGTGCCCAGGTTCGCGACGGCGGCCGCGATGAAGTACACCGACGTCGCGGCGAACAGCACCCCCGCCGTCTCCGGCGAGAACCCGCGCGTCACCACCACCACCAGCACGGTGTTGAGCGCCGCCCCCGCCACCGCCCCGGCCATGTTCAGCGCGCCGCCGCGCGCGACGCGCCGCAGCCCGGCGCCGGGCTGCGGCGCCGTCACTCGCGCCACACGGGGGTGCGGCCCAGCCAGTCGGCGAGCCGCTGGTCCGGCTCGGCGAAGTGGGCGTCCAACCGGGCGCGCAGCTTCCGCGACATCGCCCCCCGCCGCCGCGCGTTGTGCCGCTCGAAGCGGACGCCGGGGTGGTGCGGCAGCCCCAGGAACCGCTCGATGCCCGCGAACACCGGTTCGGGGTCGGCGAAGAACGCCTCGCTCTCGACCACGTGCAGGCGGTCGCGGCCCAGGTGCTTCTCCATCCGCAGCAGCTGGTCGACGTAGCGCCCGCGCGCCAGGTACGCCTGGTGCTGGTGGCTGTGCGAGTAGGCGGTGGGGTCGGTCAGCAGCCGCTCCTCCTCGCCCGCCAGCCGCTCCTCCTCCAGCGCCAGCGCCCGCGAGAACGGCTCGGTCTCGAAGCCGCGCGCCGTCTCGTGGCTGTGCGCGGAGTACGCGCGCTCCACCGGGTCGCGCAGCAGGACCACCACCCGCACCCCCGGCAGGTCGCGGGATATCCGCTCGGCCGCCAGCGGGTGGAACAGGTAGTAGGGGCTCGACTCGCCCACGGCGGCCCCCTCGGGGGTCCGCATCGGGAAGTGGCCCCGGTACCAGTCGAGGCCGCGCGTGTAGTTGGTGTCGAAGAAGTGCACGCCCTTGCGCAGCACCGGGCCGCGCACCTGCGGGTGCTGCGTCAGCGCCTTGAACAGCGAGGTCGTGCCGCAGCGCTGGGCGCCGGCGATGAGGAACGTGGGCAGGGCGCGGGCACCGCGCGTCGCCTGGCCGGTGATGTCGGCCAGGGCGCGGAGCGCGGGCAGCACGGAACCGGGCAGCCGCCCGGTGATCGGGTTCGCGGACAAGGGATTCGTCCTCACATGTGCGATGAGACGTGGTCCGGCACGGGCCGGCGGGCTCGCCGAGGACGGGTGTCCTGCGGCGCGACCGGTGCGGCGGCGTCAGCCGACGTGCCGCGCCTCGTGGACGGCGCGGTGCTCCAGCCCGGCCAGGGCGGGCAGCAGCCAGTCGTCCACCGCCGCCAGCCGCCCGCCGGCCTCCTGCTGCCGGTCGTGCAGGTAGCGGGTCGCCAGGTCGATGAGGTAGAGCGCCATGACCGTGGCGACGGTGTCGGGCCGCAGCCCCGCACCGGTGATCAGCGGATCGCGCAGCAGCCGGGCACCGGTGTCGAGCCACCGGTGCACCCCCGGGTGCACACCGTGCTGCACGCACTCGTTCAGCTCGTAGTGCAGCGCGTCGAACCCGACGGGGACGCCGAACGCCAGCCGCTCCCAGTCCCAGACGAACGCCCGGCGCGGTGTGCCGGCGATGTTCCACCTGGTGAGGTCGCCGTGCCAGGCGCCGAACGGCAGCCGCACGTCGGGCAGCCGGTCGAGCGCGGCGCGCAGGGCCGGCGCCTCGGGGCGGTCGGCGAGCCCGCTGATCCGCTGGGTGAGGGTCCGCCGGTAGGGGGCGGCGGACAGAGGGAGGTCCCGCACGGTCTCCAGGCCGCTGATCTGCAGGACGCAGCGCAGCAGTTGGCGCCGGGTGGGCCGGTCGGTCTGCTCGCCGACCGGCAGCGCCTCCTGGACGAGGAGGGGGTGGTCGTTCCACTCGCCGGCGTGCAGCAGGCGGGGGACGGTGACGTCGCGCATGCGGGCGTCGGCCAGGCGGCGCAGCGCCCGGGTCTCGGCCCGCACGAGCCGGGACGTGAGGTCGTTCACGCCGATCTTGGCGTAGCCGATGGTGCGCCCGGCGGGGGTGAGCAGCAGCAGCACGGGTTTGCGGTTGGCCCTCGGCGGGCCCACGTGGATGGCGATGACGACGTCGCGGTCGAGCGCCGCCGCGAGCGCGTGCTCGATGGTGCGCCCCGTTCCGACGTGCAGCCGGTCGCGCAGCAGCAGCGGCGCCACCCCGCTGGCGAACGCGGTGGTGAGCACGGCTGTGCGCACGCGTTCGCGGAAGGAGTGCCGCTGCGCGAACGCCGCGATGCCGCGCGCCGCCGCGTACCGGTTGGTGACCGGCAGGATCACCCGCGGGTTGTGCGCGGAGGGCACCGGCAGGTACTCGCGCACCACCCCGGCCCGCGGGGCGGGCGGGTGCTCGCCCAGCGGGCGGGTGCATTCGCCGCCCCGGCCCAGCAGACCCCCGCAGGGCCACAGGACCTCCGCCAGGCCGGTCAGATAGGTGGTCTCGCCGTTCATCACGCCACACCCCCCACTGCCGCGGCCGTCCGCTCGGTCTCGGCGCCCCGCCGCCAGAGCAGCGCGGCGGCGATCATCGAGACGGCCAGCGGCGCCGTCAACGCGACATAAAAGAACATGTACCAGAAGAGCAACAGGATCGTCAGGAGGGAACACGTTCCTATCTGCGAAAAGTCGTTCCGGTGGCGCCACGCGGTCCACGCCGGGAAGGCGAGGAACAGCGCGGTGCCGACCCACCCGTGGGCCACGAGCGCCAACCAGAACTGCCCGTTGTTGCCGATGGTGTGGTTGCCGCACGCCGGGCAGTCGGGGGAGGGGCCGACCGCGATGGAGGCGGAGCTGCCGATCATGTCGCGGGTGGTGCCCCACCCCACGACGGGGGACTCGGAGGCGGCCGCCACCGCGGCGGCGCTGGTGGCGGCCCGGCCCTCGTCGCTGTGCGGGTGGGCGGCGCGCTCCCGCACGACGTCCATCAGCGGCGACGCCAGGGCGGCCATGAGCGCGACGGACGCGGCGCACGCGCAGAGCAGGGCCGCGCCGGGGCGGCCGCGCCGCACCAGGTGGACGAGGACGAACGCGCCGGTGAGCACCAGGCCCGCCCACAGCGCCCGGTTCAGCGAATACACGATCGGCACCACGGACGCGGCGGCGACCGCCGCGGCGGCCCACCGCGCGGGGCCGCGCCGCCCGAGGAACCAGGCGACGGCCAGCCACGGCAGCAGCAGGGAGAGCATGTTGCCCCACGTGTTGGTGTACTCCCACGGGGCCTTGGGGCGGGGGGAGTCATACCCCAGCACGTTCATGACCTGGGCCGACGCGGGGCGCAGCAGGGTCTGCACGTATTCGTCGTCCGCGAGGCGGGCGGGCAGCAGGCGCTCGACGGGGGACACGTAGGAGAAGTCCGGGGCGAGCAGGCCGAGGTAGCCGCCCGCGACCGTCGCCACGCACAGCCAGGCGAGGGCGGCGGCGACGGCGCGGTCGCCCAGCCGGACCCGGGGGGTGGTGCCGACGTAGAGGAGCAGGACGGTCAGCGCCAGGTAGGTGCCGACCCGCACCAGCGCGCCCAGCAGCCCGCCGCTGCCGGGCAGCGTGCCGGGCGCGGTCAGCCCCACGAGGGCGAGCCCGGCGACGGCCCACACCAGGAACAGCGCCCACAGGGCGAACCCGGGCGGTAGCGGCAGCCCGTGCGCGCGGTGCCGCCGGACCAGCTCCAGCGCCATGGGGACGGCGAAGATCCAGAAAGCGAACTGCCCGAACCCCAGGGCCCACCACACCGGGTAACCGGCCACCAGCCACACCACCAGCCCGCCCGAGGCCACGACCCCCCGCCGCCCATCCCCGGGCGACGCCCCGGCCCGCGTGTCGGACGGCCCCCCGGACCCCCGCCCCCCGGCGGCGGCGAACGCGGCGGTCCCCGTGGACGGGGCGCCGGGGTCCGGCGCCGGGCGGCCGGGGCCGGGCGCGGCGCGCCCGGACGGAGGCTCGGCGGAGGCGCCCGGCCCCCGATGCGGGGACGGGCCGTGCGGCGGCGGTGGGTCGGCGGCCATCAGCGGTCGGAACCGGGTTCGCTCGCGGCCGGCGTCCCCGCGTCGGTGCTTGCGGTGTCAGGCGCGGTGCCGGTGGCGCCGGCGGTGCCGGTGTCGGTGGTGTCGGATGCGCCGGTGGCGGCGCCGGGGCCCTCGGCACCGGACGGCGACGGGGCGCCGCCGGGCGCGTCCGCGGGCGCTGCGGGCGCCGCGCCGGACGCCGGGTCGGCGGGTCGTGCGGACGCGCCCGCCCCTGTGTCCCGCGACGCGGACGCCGTGGTGGCGGGGCCGGTGGCGGCCTGCGCGCCGTTCGCGGCGTGGTCGGCGGTGGCTCCGTCCGTGGCCGTCGACCGGCCCTTCGCCGCCGTGGGCGCGTCCGGGTCGCCCGAGGCGGCCGTGGCGGCCTTCGGCCGACCGGTCGCCCGGGTGGCGCGCTTGGCTGCCGTGCGGCCCTTCGCCGCCCGCTTCGGAGCGGCGGCCTTCCGCGCCCCGGCGGCGGCCGCCTTGGCGCCGTCCCGGGCCTTCGTCCCGGCCGGAGCCTGCGTGTCGGTCGGTGTGTCGGCCCGGTCCTGTGCGCCGGTCGGCGGGTCCGTGTCGGCCGAGGGCTTTGTTGCGGTGGGGGAGTGCGTGCCGGTGGAGGACGCCGTGCCGACGTGTTCCTTGGCGCCGTCCCGGGCCTTCGTCCCGGCCGGCGCCTCCGTGCCCGTGGGGGAGTCCGTGCCGACCTGCGCCTTCGCGCCGGTCGGGGGCGGGGCGGTGGCCGTGGGCGCCGTGTCCGCCGATGCCGGTGCGGGGTCCGGGGCCGCGCCGGTCGACGCCGTACGGTCTCCGGCCGGGGACGCGGTCTTCGGCTCGGCCGTCGCGGACGCCGGGGTGGGCGCCGGGGCCTTCGCCCCGGTACGCGCCGGGGAGCGGCGGCGGCGCGCGGTGGCGGTGCGCTCGGGCGCGGCGGGCCGCGTCGGCGCGTCCTCGCCGTTGCCACCGTCCCCGCCGTCCGGACGGGTCCGGGCGGGGACCGCCTTCGCATCCGGGGCGGCCGCTGCGGCGGCGGTCTCGGGGGCGGTGTCGGCGCCCGGAGTCGGCGCGCCCGGGCCCTCGGCGTCGGCGGCCGCCGGCCCGGGCGTCCCCTCGGCGGTGGTCCGGGGCGGTGCGGTGCGGGTGCTCGTGCGGGGCCGCGCCTCGGGCACGGTCGCCGTCCGGCGGTCGGCGGTGGCGGCGGGCCGCGCGTCCGGAGCGGACGTGTCGGCGAGGTCGCGCCGCGTCGGGGCCTCGGTGTCCGGCGCGGTGGCCGAGTCCGCCGGGTCCGGGGCGGTGCGGGCGTCCGGCCGGGCCGCCGGTGCGGTGCCGTTCCCGGTCGGAGCGGCGGGTCGGGGGTCCTTCTGCGCGGGGGCGTCGGTGCGGGAGCCGGGCGTGGCGGCGGCCCCGTCGGCGAGCAGCAGGGCGCCGAGTGGCCGGAGCGCGTTCAGGACGGCGCTCCAGCGGGACGGCCGGGGCCGGGCGGCGGCGGGCGCCCCCGGGGTCCCGGCGGCGGACCGTCCCCGACGGTCCGCCCGGCGGGAGGTCCGGTCCGCGGCCGGGGCGGGCGCCTCGTCCGCCGGCCGGTCCGGCTCGGCCACGAGGACCGTCCCCGCCTTGGTGTCCGTATCGAGGGCCGGTGCGTCGCCGGTGGGCGCGGCGGCCGGGGCGACCGGGCGCCCGGTACGCGCCTCGGCCGAGCCGGTGGGGCCGGCGGCGCCCGTGTCCGGCGCACCCGGTGCCGCGACACCGGCCCCGCTGTCGGTGCCGGAGCGGGCGGCCGTGCCGCCCGCCGGGGCGGGACGGGTGGTGGCGGACGCACCGGGGCGGCCCTGCCCGCCCCCGGCGGGCGCGGACGGCGCCGCCGAGGGGCCGGGGTCGGCGGAGGAGGTGGTGGTGCGGGTCGCGGCGCGGTCGGCCGCGTCCGGCCCCGTGGCACCGGGGACGGCCGCCGTGCCGCGTCCGGAAGCCGCGCGGGTGGTGGCCGAGGCGCTCGACGCCGAGGTGCCGGGGCGTGCGCCGTCGGTCACCGGCGCGGTGGTGGAGGGCCGGTGCCCTTCCTCCGCTGCGGTGCCGTTGCGGGTGGCGGCGCGATCCGCCGTGGAGGGGTGGGCGGCGGTCGAAGCGGCGCCGGGTGCGGGCTCGGCCGACGGGGCCGCCGAGGTGGTCGGGGAGGCGGCCGGAGCGGGTGCGGGCCGTCCTCCGGGTGCGGAGTTGGTGGGCGCGGTGGTGTCCGCGTCGGTTGTGGTGGCACTCGGCGCGGCCGGAGCGGGGTCCGCTGTGGCGGTCCGTGGGCCGTCCGCGCGGGTGGTGGTGTGGTCGGTGCCGGTCGGGTGCGTGTCCGCGCCGATGGTGCCGGGGCCCGCGTCGGCCCGAAGGGTCTCGGGCTGGGTGGTGGTCCGCTCGGAAGGGGTCCGGTGGGTGTTCGCGCCGGTGTCCGTGTCGGACCGGGTGGGGCCCGCGTCCGCCGAGGTGCGGTCGGGGTCCGCGTGTGCCGTGGTGTCGGCCGTGTCGGACCGGGTGGGGGGTGCGTCGGGTCGGGAGGTTGCCGTGGCCTGGCTGGGGGGCGGGGTGGCGGTGGGCGGGGCGCCGGTGGTGAGGACGCCGGCGATCGGGGCGGGCGGCTCGG
>NZ_BCRK01000028.1 GCF_001552555.1 Nocardiopsis trehalosi NBRC 14201
GGGCGGCCGCCCGCCGCGGTCGGCCGGTCAGGCGCCGTCGTCGCCCGCCCACCGGCGGGACCAGCGGGTGTCGACGGCCGCCCCGCTCCGGACGAACCGGACGTCGGCGGAGATGCGCATCCGCTCCGTCAGCGTGTCGAGCGAGGCGTGCACGATGTGCGGCCCGTGGACGTTGACGTCGCCCGCCTCGTAGTCGGCCCACAGCCAGCGGCGGCCCAGCGACCGCGCCGTCCACCCCAGGTCGTGGCTGATCGGGCGGGTGTCGCCGGGGCGGTCGGTGCGCTCGCGCAGCGGCGCCAGGGCCTCGGCCGGCAGCGTGTGCGAGCCCTCCAGGTACACCAGGCCGCCGGTCTCGACCGGGCAGTCGCCGACCGGGATCCACATGGTGACGACCTGCTCGCTGCCCTGGTCCATGTAGGCGTAGTCGGTGTGCGCCCGCGAGGCCCGGCCCTCGCCGGAGTGGAAGTGCCGCAGGATGCAGCGGGGCAGCCGGTCGGCCGGGCCGCCCAGCAGCGCCTCGGCCAGCCGGGACAGCGCCGGGTGGTCGGTGAACGCGTCGAACTCCGGCGAGCGCACGAACGCGTGCGCCGGGTGGCCCGCCACCCCGTGGGCGGGCATGTCGGGCACCCGCCCGGAGAACACGCCCTCGGCCACCGGGGTGCCGGGGGCGATCATGCCCTCGGGCAGGGTCGACAGGTAGGAGGCGCGCAACCGGACGACCTCGTCGCGGTCCAGCAGCCCGCGCAGCCGCAGCGCGCCCTGCTCGCGGAACCGCCGGCGCAGCGCGGGCGGGTCGTCCAGCAGCGCGGTGCTGTCGGGCAGCGGCGTGAACAGGTCGTCGTCGAAGGGCAGCTCCACCCCGTTCGACCGCAGGGTTCTGCGTCCTCGGTCCATCAGTACACCCCTTGCGTGGTCTCGGTGCCGGCGTCGTCGTCGGCGTAGTGTCCGATCCGGCTGACGCCCTCCCAGGGGAACCACGGGTGCGGGCCCTCGCGGACCGCGGTGTCGCGCTCCAGCAGGTTCGGCAGGAACAGGTCCTCCAGCAGCGTGGTCACCCGCACCCGGCCGCGCTCGCCGCGCGGCACCGGGCGCCACGGGTCGGCGGGGTCGACCACGTCGATCGCCGCGAACGGCGGCGGCAGGTGGTAGGTGTGCGGCGCCCCGTCCTCGGCCGGGTCGCCCTGGAGCGCGTGGCCCATGAGCGTGTTGCCGTAGGTGTCGATCCAGGACACCCCGGCCAGGTACTCGCGGCGCAGGTAGCGGGCCTCCTCGGCGGAGCACATGGTGCCGCCGGTGCACACCGCCCGCACCCCGTAGTGGGCCAGGGGTTCGGGCAGCGCGGGCGCCAGCGCCAGCAGCAGCTGGGAGGTGGTGAACAGCAGCGCCGGCTCCTCGGCCTCCAGCACCGCCCGGGTCTGGGCGACGAGGTGGTCGACGTAGTCGTCGGCGTCGGCGCCCGCCCGCAGCCGGGCCTTGACCCAGCGCGGGTCGAAGTCGATGGCGAACGCCGCCCCCGCCCAGCTGTCGGCGAGCCGCTTGACGAAGTGGCCGTAGGCGTGCGGCCCGCTGGGGGTCATGGCCAGCACGTCGCCGCCGAGCAGCCCGCGGGCCTCCAGCATCACCCGGTACATCTCGACGTCCAGCGTCGCGCGGACGACGTCGACCACCCGGCACGGCGCCCCGGACGACCCCCCGGTCTCGACCACCCGGAAGGGCCGGCCGGCGAAGCCGCGCGGCAGCAGGTCGCGCACGCGCGCGGTGCGCAGCTCGGCGGTGTCGAACAGGCCGAAGGCGCGCAGCGACGCGTAGTCGGTGATGTCGCGGAGCGGGTCGAAGGGCAGGTCGGCGCGGCGGGCCAGCCAGAACGGGGACCCGGTGGCCTCGGAGAAGTGCCAGTGCATCATCCGCACCGTCCACGCGTCGAGGGACTCCCGCATCTCGGGCACCCGCTCCCGCATGGGCTCCAGCAGCGAGGTACCGCGCGCGGCGAGGTCGATGGCGTTCAGTGTGGTCCTCCTTCTTCCACCCCCGCCGCGAACGGCGCGGTGTAGACGTAGCGCGCGCCGCCGGTGATGGCGCGCGCCCCGGCGGGGTCGGCGGCGGTGATGACGGCGAAGGGGAACAGCGGCTCGTGCCCGATCAGCGGGTGGCGGGCCCCCTCGACCCGGACGAGCGTGGGCGGCAGCGCGGGGGCGCCCCCGCCGCCGACCGGGCGGCGCCGGGTGACCACCCGGCCGCCCGCCGCCAGGCCCGAGTCGAGCGCCAGGGCCGCGCGGCGCTCCTCCTCGGCGGTGCAGCGCGCCAGCGGCCAGTGCGGGTCGGGCGGGTCGAGGGGGATGCGGTCGAGCAGGGCGCCCAGGGCGGACGCCAGCGGTCCGGGGTCGCCCAGGCAGGCGATCGTGCGCACGTTGGTGCAGAACCGGCCGCCGTCGGCGGCGATGAGCGGCACCAGGCGGGCGGCGGTGCCCTCCGGGTCGGCGAGGGCGTCCGCGTCGACCACGGCGCAGGCCCGGCCGGGGCCGCGCAGGTCGACCCGGGGGCCGTCGGCGAGGTCGACGGCGAGCCCCGGCCCGCCGTAGACGATCCGCCGATCGGCCGCGCGCACCAGGGCGGGCAGCACCCGGGGCTCGGTGGGGTAGTAGCCGAGGCGCTCGGCCGGCCAGCCGACCGCGAGCAGCGCCGCCACCAGCCGCGCCGACGACAGGGGTTCGCGCCGGCTCGGCCGGATCCACACCGCCCCGCTGTCGAGGACGGCCTCCAGGACCGCCTCCAGGCAGGTGAACGTGTTCGCGGGCAGCGACACCAGGGTCAGCCCGGCGTCGGCGCCCGGCGCGGCGGCGGGGCCGGGCGGCCCGGCCGCGAGGCGGTCGGCGGTCGCGCGCAGCGTCCCCGACCAGCGCCGCACCAGCGCCCCCGGCAGCCCGGAGCCGGCGTCGAGCGCCGCGGCGAACGCCTCGGGGCTCTGCGGCCCCAGCCCCTCGACCGGCACGGTGGCGTCGCGGAACGCGTCGACCGCCGCCGACAGCAGCCGCAGCCGCTCGGCCCGCGGCAGCGGGGCGAGGTCGGGCAGGCGCGCCCGCAGCCGCCGCGCGTCGTCGCGGACCAGGATCTCCGGGGCCAGCGACAGCCGGGCCGGCGCCCCGGGCACCGGCCCGGTGTCGTGCGACGGGTACCAGCCGGAGGGCCGCAGCAGCGGCAGCACCGGGGCGGTCACGCGAGCTCCGCGCGCAGGGCCTCGACCACCCGCCGCTGCTCGTGCTCGGTCATGCCGGGGAGCACGGGCAGGCACACGTGCCGCGACGCGAACCACGCCGCGTTGGGCACGGCCGCTCCGGAGAGGGTCGCGGCGAAGTAGGGCTGCTCGGGGATGAGGGTGTCGTAGATCTCGCCCGACAGGCCCACGCCCCGGGCGCGCAGCCGGCGCTTGAGGTCGGCCCGGTCGACCCCCTCGGGCAGGAACGCCAGGTACTTGTAGTGGTTGGTCGCCACCCCGTCCGGCACGGTGTAGCGGGTGAGCCCGGGGACGTCGGCCAGGTGGGCGTCGTACCAGGCCGCCAGGCGGCGGCGCTCGGCCAGCACGGCGTCGAGCCGGGCGAGGTGGACGGTGCCCACGGCGGCGTGCAGCTCGCTCATGCGCCAGTTGCTGCCGAGGTCGGCGTGCAGGTTCTCGGTGAAGGAGCGCTTGCCGTGGTCGCGCAGCCGGCGCGCGCGGTCGAGGTCGTCGCCGTCGGCGCTGAGCAGCCCGCCCTCGCCGGCGGTGATGACCTTGGTGGGGTAGAGCGAGAACGTGGCCAGCCGGCCGAACGTGCCCGCCGGCGCGCCGCCGAGGGTGGAGCCCAGGGCGTGCGCGGCGTCCTCGACCACGGGCACCCCCCGCTCGGCGCACAGGGCCAGGATCTCGGGCAGGGCGGGCGAGACCACGCCCGCGATGTGCACCGGGAGCACGGCGGCGGTGTCGCCGTGGGCGTCGAGTGCGGCACGGAGCGCGGCGGGGTCCATGCCCAGGCCGTCGAGCTCCATGTCGACCGCCTGGACGCGCGCGCCCGCGCGGACGGCGCTCGCGGCGGTGGCGAAGAAGGTGTTCGCCGGGACCAGGACGGTCCGGCCGGCCACCCCGACGATGCGCAGCGCGATCTCCAGCGCGGCCGACCCGGAGCTGACCACGGCGGTGCCGCGCCCCAGCACCCCGGTGGCGGCCTCCTCCAGGCCCGCGCCCACCGGCCCCAGGGTCAGCGCCCCCGAGGCGAGCGCGCCGTCGACCAGGTCGGTGACGGCGAGGCGGTCGGTGACGCTGAACGCGACCCGGGCCGGGGGGACCGGGGGCGGCGGCGGTGCGGGTTCGGCGAGGGCGCGGGTGAGGAACGCGGCGGCCTCGGCGGTGCCGGTGCCGTGCCCCATGGGCAGGGCCAGGACCTCGGCCTCGGCGCCCGCCGCGGCGTAGTCGTCGCGCACGCGCTTGCCCGCCGCCGCGGCGTCGTCGGGGTCGAGGAGCCGGTCGTCGAGCCCGTACTGCAGCTGCAGCGGGGCGGGGGCGAGCGCGGCGTAGAGGTCGGGCAGGTCGGCGTGGCGCAGGACGGACGGCAGCGCGGCGAACTGGTCCCAGGTGGCCAGCCGGCCGAACAGGGTGGCGTAGCCGCCGAGGTGGCTGGCCGCGCACACCGGGACCGGGGCGTCGTGCAGCAGCGCCGCGTGCAGCGCGACCGCGGCGCCGAGGCTGTGCCCGGCCAGCCCCACCCGGGTGGTGCCGGGGCGGTCGGCGAGCCAGGCGAGCGCCGCCCGCGCCTCGTCGACGAGCACGCCCAGCAGGCTCCGCCCGTGGAGCCGGAGTTCGCCGTCGAGCACGGTTGCGGGGTCGCGCCCCTGGTCGGCGACCGCGGCGTGGGCGCGGTCGAGCCCGTAGTCGAGCGTGAGCGTGCGCAGCCCGGCGCGCGCCAGGTGGACCGCGACGTCGCGGTCCGGGTAGTCGGGGGGTTCGCCGCCGGTGACCGCGTCGAGGCGGGCGTTGCGGCCCGGGCAGACGAGCACGGCGGGCAGCGGGTCGGGGGTGTCGGGTCCGAGCAGGACGGCCCGGACGCCGGCGCGCCCGTCGTGGTCGAACAGCAGCCGGGTGCGGCGCAGGCCGTCGCGGACGACCGTGTCGGTCTCGGCGCGCGGCTCCAGCCGGACGGGACGGGGGTCGGCCAGGCGGGCGACGGCCGCCCGGACCCGCCGGTTGCGCGCGACCTGGCGGGCGCGGCGCTCGGCGGGGTCGGACGGCCGGCCTCCGGAGTGGACGTTCACGTGCCCCCGCTCAGACGAACTCGGCGTGCAGCGGGGCGGGGACCTCGACCTTGTAGTCGGCCAGCGCCTGGTCGAGCTTGATGTGGCCGCGCTTGAGCCACTCCAGCAGCTCGTTCTGCGGCCGGTAGAAGCACGACTTGCACAGGTCGGTGCGGCGCGGGTTGGACTCCTCCCACTCCTGGCGGGGGCCGCCCTCCAGCACCTTGAGGTAGCCGTCCTTGACGACGTCGCCGATGCGGTACCGGCTGTTCAGGTGCACCTGCGGGCAGGGGTAGAGGTGGCCGTCGGCGCCGACCGCGGTGACGAACCGGCTGTAGTGGCAGTGCTCGAAGTCGCCCTCGACGTCGTCGACCTGGTCCATGGGGCCGCGGTCGAGCTTGGGGATCGACACCTCGAAGTCGTCGTCGGCGAGCCCGGCGACCTCGTCGAGCGCCCCGGAGATCTCGGCCATGCGGGCCTCGATGGTCTCGTGGCCCATGGCGCTGTAGAACTCCGGCTCGAACCGGATGTAGTGCGCCCCGGACTCCTGGGCCACGTGGGCGGCCTGCCGGATCTCCCGGTAGTTCTGCTCGGTGATGACGTAGTTGAAGCCGATCCGGAACTGGGGGTCGACCGCGTTCTCGCGCAGCCGGCCCACCGCGCCGACGAAGGAGGAGAACGTGCGCTCGCGGTCGCGCGTGATGGCGACGAACGTCTCCTCGGTGCCGGCGTTCATGCCGACCCGGACCCAGGTGTGGGTGCGGGCGATGGTGTCGGAGAGGCGGTCGCGGTGCAGCCGGGACCCGTTGGTGATGAGGCCGATGCGCAGTCCGGCCTCGTGCGCGGTGTCGCTGATGGTCGGATACCCCGGGTGGATGGTGCATTCGCCGCTGCCGCAGAACGTCACCGCGCGGCCACCGGTTTCGGCGAACTCCTTGAGGAGCTTGACGCTCTTCTCGGTGGAAAGCGAGTCCTTGAACGAGAAGAGGTCGTAGAAGTTCTCCTCGTTCGGCGAATGGAAGTTGCAGAAGTTGCAGCGCATATTGCACGCGCCCATAATCCCGATGCGCATGTGGATGGGGCGGAATGTCTCGCCCTTGACGAATTTGCGCAGGAGGTCGTCGTGGGCGAGGACCTTGTCGGGGGAATGGGCCTTGTCGAGCGTGACGTCGGCGAGGCCCTCGCGGTTCGCCGGACGTGCGGCGGTGTAGTGGGCACCCGTGCTGGTTGCGTCGCTCATGCGTGTGCCTTCCCCTCCGCGCCCCCCGGGGGGAGCGCGCCGGATTCGGAGAACGGGTGGGAGAACTCTGCCGCACGGCGAAGGAGCGCCCGGCCGGTATTTCGTGGCCGTTGCGCAAGATCGTCACGGCGGCGGGCAAGATCGTTTTCGAGGACGTTTTCGCAAGCGCCTCGGTTAAGAAAGTAGTTCGCGCCCCGGGGCGTGTCAACGCTTGCTTGCGGCGCTTCTACCGGCTGGGTAAGGTCCATGAGTCGGCAGGGATTTGGAGAATTGATGACCCAGCATTCCGCCCCGTCCGCGGCCGCGCCCCCGGCGGCGGTCCCCTCCACCATGCGCCGCTACGTGCTCGCCGGCCGCCGGCGCGTCGAGCTGCGCTCCGATGCCCCCGTCCCCGTCCCCGGGCCCGGCGAGGTCCTCGTGCGGGTCGCTGCGTGCACGGTGTGCAACCGGAGCGACCTCGCCTACTTCCACTACCACGGGCTGCGCGACCACTGCGCGACCGGCTGCTTCGGCCACGAGGTCGCCGGGACCGTCGCCGCGGTCGGCCCCGGGGTCACCCGGACCCGGCCCGGCCGCCGGGTCTTCCTGCGCACCCCGCTGACCTCCGGGTTCGCCGAGTACGCCACCGCCCGCGAGGTCGCCGTGGGCGCGCTGCCCGACACGGTGCCCTTCACCCAGGGGGCGATCCTCCAGCTCCTCCCGCTCGCGGTGCACGCCACGCGCGGGGTGCGGCTGGGCGACCGGGTGGCCATCGTCGGCCAGGGGCCGGTCGGCCTCATGGCGCTCCAGGCCGCCCGCATGCGCGGGGCCGCCGAGATCACCGTCGCCGACCTCGACCCCTGGCGGCTGGAGCGCTCCGCCCTGCTCGGCGCCGACCGCCGCGTGGTGGCCGACGGCACCGCCGCGTCCCTGGCGGCCATGGGCGGCGGGTTCGACGTCGCCATCGAGGCCGTGGGCACCCCGCTCACCGCCAACGCCTGCGTCGACCTGCTCCGGCAGAACGGGCTGGTGGTCTTCCTCGGCACCCACCACGTCGACACCCACGTCACGTTCGACATGGTCGCCTGGGAGAAGAAGGGGCTGCGCGTGCACACCGCCGCCGAGCCCACCGACCAGGACCGCGCGGCGGCCATGCGGGTCGCCGAACGCCTCGCCGCCGCCCCCGACCGGCTGCACCTGGACGCCCTGCTCACCCACGCGCACCCCCTGGAGGAGCTGCCCGACGCCCTCGACCGGCTCTCCCGCAGCCCCACGCTCGTCCCCG
The DNA here is from genome assembly GCF_001552555.1 of Nocardiopsis trehalosi NBRC 14201. Taxonomy (GTDB): domain Bacteria; phylum Actinomycetota; class Actinomycetes; order Streptosporangiales; family Streptosporangiaceae; genus Nocardiopsis_B; species Nocardiopsis_B trehalosi. The sequence goes on from NZ_BCRK01000028.1 coordinate 7,764, forward strand.
AGGGCACCGCCACCCCCTACACCACCCCGCCCGAGGCCACGCTGAAGATCGCGGTATGCCCCGGCGCCCCCTGAGGTGGGGGGTCGCCGGGCACGGCGACATCGTCCGGCGCCGGGCGCTGCCGGCGCTGCGCGACCTGGGCGAGCCGCCCCGGGTGCTGTGGGGGCGCGACCCCGCGCGCACCCGGGCGGCGGCCCGCGACCTCGGCGTGCCCCGCGCGACCACCGACCCCGACGCGTTCGCCGCGGCGGCCGACGTCGTGTACATCGCCACCCCGGTGGCCGCGCACGCCCCGCTGCTGGCGGCGGCGCTGCGCGCCGGGCGCCCCGCGCTCGTCGAGAAGCCGCTGTTCGGCGCGCGCGGTCCGGCGGACGGGCCGGTGCCCCCACTGCCGCCACCGGGTGGCCCGGTCGCCGGCGCCGCCTACTACCGGCGGCTGGCCCCCGCCGTGCTGCGCCTGCGCGAGCTGCTGCGCGGCCGCACCGTGACCGCCGCCGCGTCCGACTTCCGCGCCCCGTTCTCCCCGGCCGCCGACGACCCCATGCGGTGGCGGCTCGACCCCGCGGTGGCGGGCGGCGGGGTGCTCGCCGACGCGGGCAGCCACCGCCTCGACCTGCTCTGCCACCTGCTGGGCGGGGTGCCGGAGGTGGCGGCGGCCGCGGTCGACCGCACCGGCCCCGGCGGGGTCGAGCACGCCGCCCGGCTCCGCCTGGTCTGGCCGTCCGGGGCGACGGCGGACGTGCGCGCGGCCTGGGCCGAGGGGCCGGGCCGCGACCGGTTCGCCGTGGCCTGCACCGGCGGCCACCTGGCGCTCGACCCGCTCGACTCCGGCCGGATCACCGGCCGCCTCGACGGCGCCGCCGTGGACGAGGTCCACCCCCCGCACGCCAACCCGCACCTGCCGCTCCTGGCCGACTTCGGCCGCGCGGTGCGCGCCGGGACGGCCCCGGCCTGCCCGGCGGCCGAGGCGTACCGGGTCGACCGGGTCCTGACCGCCGCCTACGCCGCCGCCGACAGCGCGGCCCCGCCCGCCGCCCCGCTCCGCCGGCTAGGCGGCCAGGCCCGGTAGCAGCACCGTGGTCCGCTCGCGCTCCTCGGCCGAGCCCATCGGGATCGCCATGAACTCGGTGGTGCCCGCGTCGGCGTAGCGGCGCAGCCCGCGCGCCACCTCCTCCTCGTCCCCGGCGAGCACGGTCGCGCCGACGGAGGCCAGGCCCTGCCGGTCGAGCACCGCGCGGTAGCTGGGCATGCCGCCCGCGACCCCCAGCTGCGCGTCCACGTCCGCCCGCACGCGGTCGGGGTCGGCGGTGACGCTGACGCACACCCCGGCGACCACGCGCGGGCGGGGCCTCCCGGCGGCGTCGGCGCCGCGGGCGAGGGCGGGCACGACCTCGTCGGCGATGAGCGCGGGCCCGCTCCAGGTGAGCACGGTGCCGTCGGTCGCCTCCCCGGCCAGGCGGAGCATGCGCGGGCCGAGCGCCGAGATGAGGACGGGCGGGGGCGTGGCCCCCGGCAGGGCGAACGGGCCGCCGACGGCGGTCCAGTGGGGGCCGCGGTGCTCCACCGCCTCACCGCGCAGCAGCGGTGCGAGCGCCGCCAGGTAGTCGCGCAGGTTGGGTTCGGGGGCGGCGAAGGAGAGCCCGTAGGAGCCCTCGATGATGGCGGCGTGGCTCGGGCCGATCCCCAGCACGATCCGCCCGCCGGTGGCCGCCTGCGCGGTCAGCGCCTGCGCCGCCAGGGCCAGGGGGTGGCGCGCGTGGCTGCGGACCACGGAGGTGCCCAGGTCGATGCCGGGGGCCGCGCGGCCGATGGCGGCGAACAGCGTGAGCGGGTCCCAGCCGCCGTTCTCGCCCACCCAGGCCGTGGTGTAGCCGGCCTCGGCGGCCGCGCGGGCGCTCGCCGCCACCTCCTCCGGGGTGCCGTCGGCGGACAGCCAGATTCCCATGCGCATGGTCGCTCCTCGGGTCGTCGGGTGTCCCATGAAACCGGGGGGAAGACGGCGGGCCAAGACGCGGTTGCCCTGTGCAGCGATAGGCGGTCGTGATCGGTGGAGGTCGGGCATGGAATTGCGGCAGTTGCGGTACTTCGTCGCGGTCGCCGAGGAGCTGCACTTCGGGCGGGCGGCCGAGCGGCTGCACATCGTGCAGCCCGCGGTGAGCCAGCAGGTGCGGCGCCTGGAACGGGAGCTGGGCCTGCGGCTGTTCGACCGCACCCCCCGCCGGGTCCGGCTGACGCCCGAGGGGCGCGACCTCCTCCCCGAGGCGCGGGCCGTCCTGGCCGCCGCCGAGCGGGTGGAGCTGACGGCGGCGGCGCTGGCCGCCGACCGTCCGCGGCTGCTGCGCATCGGCACCGGCCCGGGCATCGGGGCGGGGCTCGCCCTCGGCCTGGAGGAGCTCCGGCGCATCGCCCCCGGCCTGCACGTCGAACTCGACGCCCGCCCGGCGGCCCGGCAGCAGGACGCCGTCCGCTCCGGCGAACTCGACGCCGCGCTGGTGCGCGCCGCCTCGGGCGGCCCCGGCCTGGCGGCGCTGGAGGTCTGGCGCGAACCGCTGCTGGCGGCCCTGCCCGCCGACCACCCGGCCGCCGCCCGCGCCGCCGTCGACCCGGCGGAGCTGACCGGGCTCCCGCTGCGGCTTCCGGCGGCCGACACCGACCCCCTGCTGCGCGACCTGGTGCTGCGGGCCTGCCGCGCCGCGGGCGTGGACCCCCGCCTCGGCCGCCCGGCGGGGACGGTCGCGGACACCCTGGTGGAGATCGGCGCCGGCCCGCCCGCCTGGACGGTGGTCTACGGCGAGCCCCCCGCGACGCCGCCGTACCGGACCGCCGTGCTGCCGTTCGCGCCCGCGCTGTCCGTGCCGGTCGCCCTGGTGCTGTCGGCGACGCGGCCGCCGCACTGCGTGCGGGCGCTGCGCGCCGCCTTCACCGCCCCCGACGTGGTGGCCGGTCCGCGGTTCCCGGCGCAGGCCCCGGCGCCGGATCAGGGCCGGAGCAGGGAGCGGGTCCAGCCGCCGCCGGTGGCGGCGGTGTAGCGCAGCCGGATGTGGGCGCGGTCGCGGTCGGCCTGCCAGAACTCCACGTACTCGGGGCGCAGCGTGTACAGGGTCCAGTGGGGGTCGACCAGGCCCGGGTCGGCGGCGACGCGCGCCCGCGCGGCGGCGGTGGCCTCGGCCAGTTCGGCGCGCGACGCGACGGGTGTGCTCTGCCCCCCGGCCAGCGCCTCGGCGCGCGCGGCGGGCGAGCGGGCGAGGAAGTCGGCGGCGCAGCGGCGGGGGTCCTCGGGCGCCACGGTGCCCCGTACGCGCACCTGGCGGGCCACCCGGCTCCAGTAGAAGGCGAGCGCGGCGTGCGGGTTCGCGGCGAGCTCGGCGCCCTTGGGCCCGGCCGACGTCGACGCGAACCGCCACCCGTCGGCGTCGACGTCCTTGAGCAGCAGGAACCGCGACGACGGCCGGCCCTCGGCGTCGACGGTCGCCAGGTTCACCACGTGCGGCTCCGCCACCCCGGCCGCAACGGCGTGGTCGAGCCAGGACGCGAACAGCTCGACGGGGTCGTCGGGCGCCGCGTCGGGGTCGAACCTCGGGATGGCGGTGGCGAACACGGGCAGCGCGCGCAGCCGGGCGCGCAGCCCGCTGTGCGCCGGGCGCTCGGGCGGGGGTGCGGGCGCAGGGGTCATGGTGTCCTCCGCGGACGGGGCCGGAACGGAGATCCTACGCCGTCCCCCGGCCCCGGACCGGGCGGCACCGGCGCGCCCGGGCGGGCCGTGGTGGACCACGGCGTCGGTTAGGGTTACCTAACGCCCCGGGGAGGCCGGGGGACGCGGACGTACGGAAGGCGGGCGGCCATGGCGGAACGGACGGGCGGACGCGGCAGGGCGGTCCATCGCGGCCGGGTGGTGCACGCCGCCCACGTGACCCCGCACATGATCCGGGTGGTCCTCGGCGGCGACGGCCTCGCCGCCTTCGACGCGGGGGCCTGCACCGACCACTACGTCAAGCTGCTCTTCCCGGCGCCCGGCACCGACCTCCCCGAGCCCTTCGACATCGACGCGGCCCGCCGCGACCTGCCGCGCGACCAGTGGCCGCGCATGCGCACCTACACGGTCCGCGCCTGGGACCCCGCCGCCCGCGAACTGACCGTCGACTTCGTCCACCACGGCGACCGCGGCCTGGCCGGGCCCTGGGCCGCCGCGGCGCGGCCCGGCGACGAGATCCTGTTCCTCGGCCCCGGCGGCGGCTACGCGCCCGCGCCCGACGCCGAACGCCACCTGCTCGCCGGGGACGAGAGCGCCCTGCCCGCCATCGCCGCCTCGGTCGAGCGGCTGCCCGAGGGCGTCCCGGCCGACGTCGTCGTCGAGGTCGCCGGCCCCGCCGAGGAGCAGAAGCTCGCCGCGCACAGCGGCGTCCGCGTCCAGTGGGTGCACCGGGGCGACCGGCCCGTTGGCGAGGGGCTGGTCGCGGCCGTCCGGGCCCTCGGCGCGCCGACGGGCGACCTGCACGCCTTCGTGCACGGCGAGGCCGGCTTCGTCCGCGAGCTGCGCCGCCTGCTCCGGGTGGAGTGGGGGGTGCCCCGCGAGCGGCTGTCCATCTCCGGCTACTGGCGCACGGGCAGCGACGAGGACGGCTGGCAGGCCGGCAAGGCCGAGTGGAACGCCGGGGTGGAGCGCGAGGAGGCCGCCGCGCTCGGCGGCGCCTGACCCCCCGACTGACCGGCCGCCGCGCCGCCCGGTCAGTCGGTCGGGATGAGGAACCCGCCGGTGTCGAGCTTGAGCTCGAACAGCCGCGTCGGTCGACCTGGAACTGCTGTGCCCGGGCGCCGGCGCCGCGCGGCCGGGGCCGCGCCGCGCGGCCGGGCGCGGCTCAGCGGACCCCGAGGAGGTGGTCCACGGCGAGCTGGTCGAGGCGCTCGAACGCGTAGCCGCGCTCGGCCACCGCCGCCAGGTCCAGCTCCTCGGCGAGCAGGTCGGCCGTCGTCTCCCCGGGGTCGAGCGTGGGCCGGGCGAGTTCGCCGACCCGGGCGGCCTCCAGCGCCGCCGCGACCTCGGGGTCGGCGCGGAACGCCGCCGCCTTCTCCCGCAGCACGAGGTAGTTGCGCATGCAGCCCGCCGCCGACTCCCACACGCCCGCCATGTCCTCGGTCCGCGGCGGCTTGAAGTCGAAGTGGCGCGGCCCCTCGTAGCCCGCGCTCTCCAGCAGGTCGACCAGGAAGAACGCCTCCTTCACGTCGCCCGCGCCGAACCGCAGGTCCTGGTCGTACTTGACGCCGCGCTGCCCGTTCAGGTCGATGTGGAACAGCTTGCCGTGCCACAGCGCCTGGGCGACGCCGTGCGCGAAGTTCAGCCCGGCCATCTGCTCGTGGCCGACCTCCGGGTTGACGCCGACCATCTCCGGGTGCTCCAGCTCGGAGATGAACGCGAGCGCGTGGCCCACCGTGGGCAGCAGCACGTCGCCGCGCGGCTCGTTCGGCTTGGGCTCGATGGCGAACCGCAGGTCGTAGCCCCGGTCGCGGACGTGCGCGCAGAGCAGGTCGAACGCCTCGCGCAGCCGGTCCAGCGCCGCCCGGTCGTCCTTGCCGGCCTCGGTCTCGGCGCCGTCCTGGCCGCCCCAGCACACGAAGGTGCGGGCGCCCATCTCGACCGCCAGCTCGATGTTGCGCAGCACCTTGCGCAGCGCGTAGCGGCGCACGTCGCGGCTGTTGGAGGTGAACCCGCCGTCGCGGAACACCGGGTGGGTGAACAGGTTGGTGGTCACCATCGGCACCACCAGCCCCGTCTCGTCCAGCGCGGCGCGGAACCGCTTGAGGACGGCGGCGCGCGCGGCGGCGTCGCTGCCGGGCGGGATGAGGTCGTCGTCGTGGAAGGTGATGCCGTAGGCGCCCAGGTCGGCGAGGCGGCGGACGGCCTCGGCGCCGTCGAGGGGCGGGCGGACGGCGTCGCCGAACGTGTTGACGCCGCGCCAGCCGACCGTCCACAGGCCGAAGCTGAACTTGTCCTCGGGGACGGGGCGGTAGTCGGTCATGGGTCCTCGCTCATTCTGCTCGGTCGGTGGCGGCGGTGAGCGCCGCGCGCGCCCGCGCGTAGCGCTCGCGGACGTGCGGGGCGGGGTCGGCGGTGGACTCCTCGGCGGGCCGGGCGGTCCAGGCGGGCGGCGCGGCGCCCCCCGCCAGCGCCCACGCGGCCTGCCGGGCGGCGCCGTCGGCCACGTACTCCCCGGCCTCGGGGACGAGGACGGGGCGGCCGAAGACCTGCGGGGCGACGGCGCGGACGGCGCGCGAGCGGGCGGCGCCGCCGATGAGCAGCACCCGCTCGGCGGGCACGCCCTGGGCGGTGAGGGCGTCGACCGCGTCGGCGAGCCCGCACAGCATGCCCTCCACGAACGCGCGGGCGATGGCGGGCGGCTCCAGGTTGGCGCGGGTGATCCCGTCGAGCCGGCCGGTGGCCTCGGGCAGGTCGGGGGTGCGCTCGCCGTCGAGGTAGGGCAGCAGCACCAGGCCGCGGGCCCCGGGCGGGGCGGCCAGCGCGAGCGCGTCGAACCCGGCGGGGTCGGTGCCGAGCATCCGGGCGCCCGCGTCCAGGACCCGCGCGGCGTTGAGGGTGCACACCAGCGGCAGGAAGCGCCCGGTGGCGTCGGCGAACCCGGCGACCAGGCCGGAGGGGTCGGCGGAGGGGGCACCGGCCACCGCGAACGCCGTGCCCGAGGTGCCCAGCGACACCACGACGTCACCGGGTCGGGCGTCCAGGCCCAGGGCGGCCGCCATGTTGTCGCCGGTCCCGGCGGAGACGGTGCCGATGGGCGGCAGGCCGGGGACGCGCACGGCCGGCCCGGCCTCGGCGGGGCCGGCGACGCGCGGGGTGGCGAGGTCGCGGCCGAAGGCGCGGCGGAGCAGGTCGGTGCGGTACGTCCCGGCCGCCGGGTCGAAGTAGCCGGTGCCGGAGGCGTCGCCCCGGTCGGTGGCGGGTTCGGCCGCGCCCCCGGTGAGGCGCCAGGTCAGCCAGTCGTGCGGGAGGAGCACGCGCTCCGCGCGGCGGGCGGCCTCGGGTTCGTGCTCGGCCAGCCAGCGCAGCTTGGTGACGGTGAAGCTGGCGACGGGCACCGATCCGGTGGCGCGCGCCCACGCCGCGGCGCCGAGTTCGGCCACCAGGTCGCGGGCGGCCCCGGCCGACCGGGTGTCGTTCCACAGCAGAGCGGGGCGGACGACCGCGCCGTCGCCGTCAAGGGCGACCATGCCGTGCTGCTGGGCGGCCACCCCGATCGCGTCGACGCCGTCGAGGAGGCCGCCGCCGGCGGCGGTGAGCAGCGCCCGCCACCACTCCTCGGGGTCGACCTCGGTGCCGTCGGGGTGGGGGGCGGCGGCCGAGCGGACGAGGGCGCCGGTGTCGGCGCGGCGGACCACGATCTTGGTGCCCTGGGTGGAGGAGTCGACGCCGGCGACGAGGGACATGGGGGCCTCCGGGGCGTTCTCGCCGGTAGGGGGTGGACACCGATTAGTTTGGTTTCCGTACGAACTAAAAGTCAATAGGCTGGCGGGCGAGTCGGCGGGAGGGCGGGCGATGGACGACGGGGTCAAGAGCGGGCAGCACGCCGTGCGCACCAGCAACCTGGGCCTCATCCTCCGCGCCGTCCGCCGGCGCGCGCCCTGCTCCCGCGCCGAGGTCGCCGCCGCCACCGGGCTCACCAAGTCGACCGTGTCGAGCCTGGTCGGCGAGCTGATCGACCGCGGCCTGCTGCGCGAGGCCGGCGCCGCGGCGGGCGAGCGCCGCGTCGGGCGCCCCGGGGTCATGCTGGAGGTCGACGACCGCTCCATCGCGGCGATCGGCCTGGAGGTCAACGTCGACTACCTGACCATCGTCGCGGTCGACCTGGTCGAGCGGGAGCTGTTCTCCCGGCACGCCGACTTCGACGCCCGCGCCGCCGGCCCCGGCGCCAGCGTGCACCGCATGGCCGCCCTGCTCGCCGAGGCCCTGGCCGACCCGCTGCTGGCCGAGCGCACCGTCCTGGGCGTGGGCATCGCCGTGCCCGGCCTGGTCGACGCCGCCACCGGCACCGTCACCCACGCGCCCAACCTGCGCTGGCACGACGTCGCCCTGCGCGGCCCGGTGGCCGCCGCGCTCGCCCGGCAGGGCCTCGGCGCGGTACCGGTGGCCGTCGACAACGACGCCGGCCTGGGCGCGGTCGCCGAGCACCGGGGCGGCCACCTCGCGGGCACCCCCGACCTCGTCTACGTCACCGGCGAGGTCGGCATCGGCGCCGGCGTCCTCGTGGGCGGGGTGCCGCTGCGCGGCGCCCGCGGCTACGGCGGCGAGATCGGGCACATGCCCGTCGACCGCGGCGGGCCGCGCTGCGGGTGCGGCCGCCGCGGCTGCCTGGAGGCGCGCGCCGGGATCGCCGCCATCCTCCGGGGCACCGTCCCCGACCTGCTCCCCGACGGACCCCTCGCCGGGGCGGCCATCGCCCGCGCGGTGCGCGCCACGGCCGAGCGCGCCGCCTCGGGCGACGCCCGGGCGCGCGGCGCCCTGGCCGAGGCGGGGGAGTGGCTGGGCCGCGCCGCGGCCGTCCTCGCCAACCTGCTCGACCCCAGCGCGATCGTCCTCGGCGGCTACTTCGTGCCGCTGGCCCCCTGGCTGCTGCCCGCCTGCGAGGCCGCGGTGGCCGCCCACACCATCGCCCCGCCGCGCGGCGGGGCGCTCGTGCACGCCTCCACGCTGGGCCTGCGCGCGGCCGCGCGCGGCGGTGCCGCCTCACTGGTCGACGCCCTCGACCGGGGCCGGCTGCCGCTGCCGCCCCGGCGGCGGCCCGCCCCCCGCGGGTGAGCGGACCGGCGCGGCGAGTAGCCCGGCGCGGCCGGGCGGACCCCGGACACGGCGGCGCCCCCGGTGCGGCAGCGGGAGCCGCCGGGGGCGCGGAGCGTGCCGCCGTCAGGCCAGGTCGTCGAGGATGCGGCCGAGGTAGCGCGGGGTCTCGGCCGCGGGGGCGGCCTCCAGCGCGAGCCGGTCCATGACCGCCATGTAGTGGTCGGTCTCCTCGGGCTTGTCGAAGTAGAGCGCGCTGGTGAGCTGCTCCATGTAGACGACGTCGGGCAGTTCGGCGCCGGTGAACCGGAGGATGCTGAACGGGCCGCCCGCGGCCGCGTGCCCGCCCCGGTCGAACGGCACGATCTGCAGCGTGACGTTGGGCAGCGCCGCCAGCTCGATGAGCTGCTCGATCTGGCCGCGCATGGCGTTGCGCCCGCCCAGCGGGCGGCGCAGGGCGGCCTCGTCGACGACCGCCCACAGCCGCGGCGCGTCGGGGCCGGTGAGCCGCCGCTGCCGGGCCATGCGCAGGTTGACGCGCCGCTCGACCTCCTCGGCCGGGGACTTGGCGTGCGCGAGCATGATGACCGCGCGGGCGTACTCCTCGGTCTGCAGCAGGCCGGGGATGAACTGGATCTCATAGGTCCGGATGATCGACGCGGCCTCCTCCAGGCCGACGTAGACCTCGAACCAGTTGGGCAGCACGTCGCTGTACTTGTGCCACCAGCCGGGGCTGTTGGCCTGGCGGGCGAGCCCGAGCAGGGTCTCGCGCTCGTCGGCCGCGTTCACCCCGTAAAGGGTGAGCAGGTCGGCGACGTCGCGCTCCTTGAAGCTGACCTGGCCCAGTTCCAGGCGGCTGATCTTGGCGTGCGAGGCGCGGATCTCGTATCCGGCGGCCTCGCGCGTGATGCCCTTGGCGGTGCGCAGGCGGCGGAGCTGGGTGCCGAGCAGAATGCGCAGCACCGTGGGCCCGCCACGCGATTGGGCGAGTACGTTCGCCGGTGGCGCTTCGCCATCCGGCCGCGCGATCTCCATGTGCCCTCCCCAGAGCAACCGAACCGTGGCCAGTGAATCAGAATAGTGGAGATTACGGCAATTGCCGGGGCGACCGTGATTCCGGCGATCGATAATGCGTTACGGCTGGTGGCGCGGGGTGATCATCCGGGTACCCCGCATTTCGCCCCGCCCTTGTCGCGTGCGCCTCGCCCCGTGGTGGGGCGCGACGGGCGCCGGGTGCGCGGTCGGGGCGGCGGACCGGGGTGGGTGCGCGCCGCCGCCGTCATGGCGGCGGGTGCGGCCCGCCGGCACCCGTGGCGGGGCGGTGTCAGTCGATCAGGTAGTCGAAGGCGCCCTGCTTGGCGCCCTGGACGAACGCCGTCATCTCGCCGGGGGTGTAGATCAGGGCGGGGCCGTTGGGGTGGCGCGAGTTGCGCACCGCGATCCCCCCGTCCGCCAGGCGGGCCACCTCGACGCAGTTCCCACTGGGGTTGCTGAGAGGGCTCTTGCGCCACACCGCGTCCCGCAGCCTGTTCGCGGGGATGCCGTTGTAGGCGTGCTGCATCTGTCTCTCCAATCGGGCCGGGATTCCAAGATCATCCGCGACCGGCGCAGACTACAGGATGCACGTGCATCTGTGTTTGCATCGGTCCTTGCGTCCGTAAACTACGCCATCCCGGACGAAACCAGCCAAGCGGGTGATCGCGGATCAAGCAGGTCGTTGTACCGCGAGTTGGTGCATACGCCTCCGGTGGCGCCTGAGGAGAGCCGTCCGACCGGTCGGTGGGCCGCGCTCGGCTGTCCAGAGAAGTCCCTTATGTGGCTTTTGACCGGCCCGGATGGGTGTCCGCGCGGGCGAGGACGCCGTCGGGCGGCCGGGGTTCGCTTGCGTTTTCATAACGAAGGGGCACGGGGAGGACAGAACTCTCACTACTCACTAGACTGCGTTTTGCACATGCATTCGTGCTTACGTATGTAAGTAACGAGAGAAAAGGGTGCAAGTGTCCCCATACGGTGCGAGTAGCCCCACAGTGCAAGGAACCCCATGACTGCGCACTCTGCCTACTACCGGGCCGACGGCCTGTTCGTGCACGCGGACGGCGTCCGGCTTCCGCCGCCGCGCGGCTTCGGTCACGAGCCCGCGGGCTGGCAGGGCCTGTCGGTGGCCCCGCTGCCGGTGGGCGACCACGTCATCCGCCCGGCGCGGGCCGTGCGGGGCCTGGGCTTCCACCCGGCCTCGGTGAAGGAGGCGCGGGACTTCACCTCCGCCGTCCTCGCCGACTGGGGCCTGCCGCGCCTGTGCTCCGACATCCGGCTCGTCGTCTCCGAACTGGTCACCAACGCCTGCCGGCACGCCGCCCCACCGGCCGCCGGGATGCTGTCGGAGTGGTCCATCCAGTTCGGCCTCGTCCGCGAGGGCGGCACCGTCACCTGCATGGTGTTCGACCCCAGCCGGCGGCCCCCGGTCATGGGCGACCCCGGCGACTTCAACGAGGGCGGGCGCGGACTCCGCCTCATCGAGTGCTACAGCTCCGACTGGGGCTGGGACATCCTCGACGGTCAGGGCAAGGTGGTCTGGGCGGCGTTCGCCATCCCCGGCGCGTCCTGAGGGGCACCACTTCGCCCGTGTCCGTCGTCCCAGGGCGCCGCCGCCCCCCACCCGGGGGGCGGCGGCGCCCGCTTTCCGTCCCGGGGCGCGCCCCGCGCCGCTCCGGCGCGGGCGGGCGCGCCCGCCGGGGCCGCCTCAGGCGGAGCCGGTGGACCGCTCCTCGCGCAGGTAGGCGCTCAGCTCCTCCAGCGAGATCCGGCCGTCGCCGTCGCCGTCCAGGCGCCGCACGGCCGCGTCCGCCCGCTCCTCGGAGATCTCGTCGCCCAGCGCCCGCATCAGCCGGACGAGCTCGCCGGCCGAGATCCGGCCGTCGCCGTCGGTGTCGACCAGCTCGAACGTCGCCGCGTAGTCGGTGGTGTCGGCCAAGGTGTTCACGCTTCCTCGTGGTGGGGGGCAGGTCGCCCGGCGGCGCCGGGTGATGGCACGATACCGGCGTAAGGCATAACCCGCGCATACCGACCTGCCTGCGTCGATGAACGTTTCCTCATCCCCGTTTCATCGGGACGCGCGGTTCACGCGCCGATCCTGAGGGGTATGAGACCGCTGCACCGCACCCTCCTGCTCGGCGTCCTGGCCATCGCCGTCGTCACGGCGGCGGCCACGGCCTGGGCCATGGGCCGCGACGCCCCGCCCTCCCGACCCCCGCACGAGGTCGTCGTCGGCGAGTCGCCGGGCTCCGGCGACGACGGCCCCGGCTCGGCATCGCCCGGAGCGAACGGCACCGCGCCCCGGCCGACCGCCACCCCGACCCCGAGCCCGAGCCCGACACCCGACGACGGCGTCGTCGACCCGCCCCCGGCCGTGAGCGGGGACGACGACGACGATGACGACGACGACGATGATGACGACGACTGACCCCGGCTCCCGGCCCCCATGGGGCGGGCACGGCGACGACACCGTCCCGCTCCCCCCGGGGGCCGGAGCCGCCCCCGCCCCCGCTCCCGACCCCAGCATCGGAGGCCGTATCCCCGCCCGGGTCCTCATCATGGCGTGGGTGCTGGTGCTCATGACCACCGCCCTCGCGCTGGTGAACCTCGTCACCTGGCAGGCGCTGCGCACCGAGGTGGACGACCGCATCGACCGCGCCCTCACCCAGGAGATCGACGAGTTCGAGGAGTTCGCCGCGGTCGGCGTCGACCCCGTCACCGGCGCCGGCTTCACCGACGTCGACAGCCTGTTCCGCGTCCACCTCGGCCGGCAGCACCCCGACCGCAACGAGATCATCTTCGGCCACGTCGACGAGGAGCCCGGCGCCACCGTGCGCACCGGCCGGGTCCGCCAGGGCCAGGACCCCCTCTACGACGCGTCCGCCGACTCCGGTGTGCGCGACGCCATCCTGGCCGCGGGCGGCGCGCGCGGCGAGGTCGACACCCCCGAGGGCCGGCTGCGCTGGGAGAAGCTGCGGGTCGAGTCGCCCACCGGCTCGGCCAACCCCGGCGGCTGGTTCGTCATCGGCTACTTCGTGGACGCCGACATGTCCGGCGTCAACCGCACCGTCCGCACGCTCATCCTGGTCAGCCTCGCCGGGCTCGCCCTGACCGGCGCCGCCGCGTGGTGGGTGGCCGGGCAGATCCTCGCGCCCATCCGGCTCGTCCGCCAGACCGCGGCGCAGATCACCGAGGAGGACCTCACCCGGCGCATCGACGTCCCCGGCAACGACGACGTCGCCGCCCTCGCCGAGCAGTTCAACGCGATGCTCGACCGCCTGGAGGACGCGTTCTCCGTGCAGCGGCGGTTCGTGGACGACGCCAGCCACGAACTGCGCACCCCCATCACCATCGTCCGGGGCCACCTGGAGTTGATGGGCGACGACCCCGACGAGCGGCGCGAGGTGGTGCGGCTGGTCACCGACGAACTCGACCGCATGGCCCGCATCGTCGAGGACCTGCTGCTGCTCGCCAAGGCGCAGCGCCCCGACTTCCTGCGCCCCGAGCGGGTGCCGCTCGCCGAACTCACCAGCGACGTCGACGCCAAGGTGCGCGCGCTGGGCGACCGCGACTGGCGGCTCGACGCCATCGGCGAGGGCACCGTCCACCTCGACCCCCAGCGGGTCACCCAGGCCATGGTGCAGCTCGCCTCCAACGCGGTCCGCCACACCGGGCCGGGCGACACCGTGCGCGTGGGCTCCCGCATGGCCGACGACCGCCGCACCGTCGCCTTCTGGGTCGGCGACTCCGGGCCCGGCATCCCCCTGGAGGACCAGGAGCGCATCTTCGAGCGGTTCTCCCGAGGCGGAGCCGGGACCACCGACCGGGCGGGCGCCGGGCTGGGCCTGGCCATCGTGCGGGCCATCACCGAGGCCCACCACGGCTCCGTCACCGTGCGGTCGGCCCCGGGCCAGGGCGCCCTGTTCGAGCTGACCTTCCCCGTCGACGTGAGGAGTGCGCAGACGTGACCAGCATCCTGATCGCCGAGGACGAGGACCGCATCTCCTCGTTCGTCCGCAAAGGGCTGACCGCCAACGGGTTCGCCACCACCGTGGTCACCACCGGCCGCGACGCCGTCGACTACGCCCTGACCGGCGGGTTCGACCTGATGGTCCTCGACCTCGGGCTGCCCGACGAGGACGGGTTCAGCGTGCTGCGGCGCATGCGCGAGATGGGCTCGGACCTGCCCGTCGTCATCCTCACCGCCCGCGACGGCGTCCGCGACACCGTCACCGGGCTGGAGATCGGCGCCGACGACTACATGACCAAGCCCTTCCGGTTCGAGGAGCTGCTGGCCCGGGTCCGGCTGCGCATGCGCACCGACCGGGGCGGCGAGGCCACCGTGCTGCGCGCCGGCGACCTCGCCCTCGACCTGCGCACCCGCCGCGCCTCGACGGACGGCGGCACGGTCGACCTCACCGCGCGCGAGTTCGCCCTGCTGGAGATGTTCCTGCGCCACCACGGCCAGGTGCTGTCGCGCCAGCAGATCCTCTCGCAGGTGTGGGGCTACGACTACGACCCCGGGTCCAACGTCGTGGACGTCTACATCCGGGCGCTGCGCAAGAAGATCGGCGGCCGCTACTTCGAGACCGTGCGCGGCATGGGGTACCGGCTCGCCGGCTGACCCCGCTCCGGCCCCGGGCGGCGGGACATGAACGCTTCTTCATCCCGCCCTCAGAGGAGGCTCATCCCCGCCGCCCAGGCTGGAGCCCGTTCCCGGCGGAAGCAGCCGCCGGCCACCGAGAACGGGAGTACCCATGTCCGCCTCCGCCCTGACCGGCCTGTCCGCCGCCCGCCGCGCCGCCCTCAAGGTCTCCTACACGGCCCGCGCCCTCGACGGGGCCCGCCCCGAGCGGCTGCTGACCGGAGCCGGCGTACGGCCCCGCCACGGCGACCTGGTCGTCGCCGAGGTCACGGAGATCGGCAAGCACACCCGGCTGGAGTCCGCCGAAGGGCGCCGGGTCCACCTGTTCCCCGGCGACGAGGTGCTGGTCGCCTACGGCGCCCGCTACGCGCCCGACCAGTTCGAGGCCGAGCCCCCCACCGACCTCGGCGCCTGCCACCTGGTCGCCGCGGGCGGCATCGCCTCACTGGTGCTGAGCGCCCGCAGCGACATGGGCGCGCCCACGGGGCTGCGCCCGGTCGGCCTGGTGGCCGACGCCGCCGGTGTCCCCGTGAACCTGGCCGGCCTCGCCCTGCCCGCCGTGCCCCGCCCGCTGCACGCGGTCCCGACCATCGCCGTCACCGGCACCTCCATGAACGCCGGGAAGACCACCACCGGCGCCATGCTGATCCGCGGCCTGGCGGCCGCCGGGTACCGGGTCGGCGCGGCCAAGATCACCGGCACCGGCGCCGGCGGCGACCGGTGGATGTTCCGCGACGCGGGCGCCGCCGAGGTGCTCGACTTCACCGACGCCGGACTCGCCACCACCTACCGCGTCCCCGCCGAGCGGATCGCCGCCGCGGCCCGCGGGCTGCACGACCGGCTCATCGTGGGCGGCGCGCAGGTCGTGGTGCTGGAGGTCGCCGACGGCCTGCTCCAGCCCGAGACCGCCGAACTGCTGCACCGCGACGACGTCTCCGCCATGGTCGACGCGTGGGTGTTCGCCGCGGGGGACGCGGCGGGCGCCCTGTACGGGCGGGAGCGGATGCGCGCGGCCGGCCTGCCGGTGGCCGCCGTCGGCGGCCGGATCACCGCCTCCCCGCTGGCCGCCCGCGAGGCAGCCGACCGCCTCGACGTCCCGCTGTACGGGTCCGCCGAACTGGCCGACCCCGCGGTCGCCGCCTCGCTGGTGGCCCGCCCGGCCCTGGAGGCCCTGGAGGCCGTGGGGGAGCGCAGCGCATGAGCGCCCCGCCGACCCGCCCGTCCCCGCCGCCGGCCGCCGGGCGCCCCGCCGCCGACCGGGACGACGCCGCCCCCGTGCCCCGGCTGCTCGCCGGCGGCCGCCGCTGGACCTTCGCCGCGCTCGTCGCGGTCGGCGCCGGGCAGGCGGCCACCGCCATCGCGTGGGCGCTGCTGGTGCGCCGCATCGCCGGGGGCGGCGGCCAGTGGGCCACCGGTCCCGCCCCGCTGCAGGACACCCTGCCCTGGCTCGGGGCCGCCGTCGCCGCGACGGGCGCCCTCCTCTACACCGAGCGGGTCCTGGCCGAACGCCTGGGCCAGGCGTGGGTGAGCGACGTCCGCACCGCCCTGTTCCGCCGCGCCACCGCGGCCCCCGCCCGCGAGGAGGGGCGCGGCCGCTCCACCGGCGGCACGTCGCTGCGCATGATGGGCAACCTCGGCGCGCTGCGCCGCTGGGCCGGCCTGGGGCTGGCCAAGCTCGCCGTCGCGCTGCCGCTGCTGTGCGGGTGCCTGGCCGCGTTCGCGGTCATCGCCCCGATGGTCGCGGCGGCGGCGGGCACGGTCGCCGCGGTGGGGCTGGGCGCCACGGCGGCGCTGTCCCCGTGGCTGCGCTCCTCCCACCGGGCGGCCCGCCGCCGCCAGGCCCGGGTGGCCTCGCACGTCGTCGAACGGGTGGGCAAGACCCTGGTCGTGCAGGCGTTCGGCCGCGAGCAGGGCGAGCGGCGCACGGTCTCCCGCCGCTCCCGGCGGCTGGCCGAGGCGCAGGTGGGCCGGGCACGCGCGGTGGGCACCGTGCGCGCCATCGGCGAGGCCACCACGCTGGTCATGACGGCGGCGGTGCTGGTGGCCGCGTCGCTGTCGGGCGCGGGCGCCGCATCCGCCACGGCGGCGATCGCCCTGGTCGGCATCATGGTCACCCCGCTGCGGGAGCTCACGCGCATCAGCGAATACCACTCGGCGCGGACCGTGGCGCTGCGCCAGATCCGCGCCGAACTCGCCCGGCCGCGCCGCCGGCGGCCCGGCCGCGAGGCCCCGGAGCTGCCCGAGGGCGGCGGCGACCTGCGGCTGGAGGGGGTGCGGGTCAACGGGGTGTTCGCGCCGATCACCGCGCACGCGCCGGCCGGGTCGGTGATCGCGGTCACCGGAGCCAACGGCAGCGGCAAGTCGACCCTGCTGTCGATCATCGCCGGGCTGGTCACGCCCGACGCGGGCCGGGTGCTGCTCGACGGCGCCGACATCGCCACCTGCCGCGCGTCGTCGGTGCGGGCCGCCATCGGCCTGGCGGGGCCGCACCTGCCGCTGCTGCGCGGCACGATCGGCGACAACGTGCGCTACGCCGACCCCAAGGCCGACGGCCGGAGGCTGCACGAGGCGATCCGCGCCAGCGGGCTCGACGAACTCCTCGCCGACCTGCCGCTGGGGCTGCGCACGCCGGTGCGGGAGGACGGCGGCGGGCTGTCGGCCGGCCAGCAGCAGCGGGTGGCGCTGGCCCGCGCCCTGCTGCTGCGCCCGCGCCTGCTGCTCCTCGACGAGGCCGACGCCCACCTCGACGCCCGCGCGGGCGAGCTGGTGGACCGGGTCATCGCGGACTTCGCCGGAACGGTCGTGGTGGTCACCCACCGCCCCGAGCGCCTGCGCACCGCCGACGCGGTCTGGCGCCTGGCGAACGGCGTGCTGCGCCCGGCCCGCCCGGAACCGGCGGCCACCGCCGCCCCCTGACGCGGTCGCACCGGGACGTGCGGAGAGGGGGCGACCCGGTGCGATCGCCCCGCGCGGCGCCCGCCGCCGCGCACGCCGCCCCCCGGAGGCCGCCCCGGGGGGCGGCCCCGTTCCCGGGGCGGTCCGGCACCGGAGCGGGGCGGGCGGGGACGGTCTAGGGCAGGCGGTAGGGGCGGGTCGCGACGAGCGCGCTGCGGCCGCCGATCTCGACGGTGCCGTCCGGGCCGGGGCGGACGTCGATGCGCGACCCCACGCCCTGGCGGATGGTCAGCGGGCGGCGCAGCAGGTCGCCCAGGCGCAGGGCCGCCGCGCCCGTGGCCTCGTCCTCCGCGATGCCCATCGCGTCGGGGAAGACCCGCACCCGGACCCGGCCCGCGGCCTCGTCCTCCCACGCCCAGACGTGCAGGTTGGTGCCGGGTTCGCCGCCCGTGCGGGCGTCGACCTCGGCGGGCGTCGCGTACCGGCGGGTGTCGAAGCGCGGGGCCAGCCCCGGGTCGGCGCGGATCCAGTCGGCGCCGCCCTCGCTCCAGGTGGGGATCGGGCCGGCCGGCGGGTTCAGCTCGGTGCGGGCGTCGCCCCGCTGGCGGAGCAGCCACGCGGTGCCCACCAGGGGGTGCCCGGCCAGGGGGAGCTCCACGGCGGGGGTGTGGATGTGCAGCCGCCCCGTCGCGGCGTCCTCCACGAAGACGGTCTCGGCGAAGCCGAGGTCCGCCGCGACCGCCTGCCGGGTGGCGGCGGGCAGGCCGGGGGCGTCGAGGAGCACACCGAGGTGGTTGCCCCCGGTGTCCCCGTCGCCCAGGAAGACGGTGACGACGTGCAGCGTGGTGGTGTCCATGCCGACATGCTGCCACCTCCCACGCGACAGCTCCACTTAACTTTTCTTCGCCTCACCGTTCAGTTTCGCTGCACCCACCGGGCGCGCATCCGAGGCGGCCGTGGTCGGGGCGCGTCGGCGGGGCCCGCGCCCGGTACAGTGGTTCCGCTATTGAGCTGATGATGGGACCTCCTCCGGTCTCTCGTCCGGTCCCCGCGCCCGCCGGGCGGCTCCGCGCCGCCGGTGAGAGCGGCCCGCGCCTTCGCGCCGGGCCGCCGCGCCCGTCAGCGCAGGTGACGACAGAGACAGGAGTCCCATGTCCCCCTTGGGCACGCTGCGCCGCATGCGCGCGATCGCCGGAACCCCCCTTCTGCTGGTGGCCTTCCTCGCCCGGCTGCCGGTGTCCATGGTCCTCATCGGGACCCTCACCCTCGTCACCGCCGAGGCGGGCGGGGTGGCGGCCGGCGGGCTCGTCTCGGGCGCCATCGCGCTCGGCGAGACCGTCGGCGGGCCCGTGCTCGCCCGCCTCGCCGACCGGCGCGGGCAGCGGACGGTCGTGCTCGCGGCGTCCCTCGTCGACGCGGCGCTGATCACCGCCCTGGTCGCCGGGGTCCTCGCCGGGCTGCCCCTCCCGGTGCTCGCCCTCCTGGCGGCCGCCGCCGGGCTGTGCATGCCGCAGATCGGCCCGCTGGCGCGGTCGCGCTGGATCGCCATCGCCTCGCGGCGCCCGGCCGCCGAGCGCGAGCGCTCCGTCGCCGCCGCGCTGTCGGTCGAAGGCGTCCTGGACGAGAGCGGGTTCGTCATCGGCCCGGCCCTGGTGGGGCTGCTCGCGCTCACCGTGGGGCCCGCCGCCGCGGTCCTCGGCGCCGCCGTGCTGATCGGCGTGTTCGGCGCCGCGTTCGCGCTGCACCCCACCGCGCTGCCCGGCACCCCCGACGCCCCCGCCGCCGACCGGGTGGCCCGGATCGGGCTGGTGGTGCTGGCCGTGCCGATGTTCTGCCAGGGCGCGTTCTTCGGCGGCACCTCCACCGGGGTGACGGCGTTCGCCGAGCAGGCCGGCCGCGCCGACCTCTCCGGGCTGCTCTACGCGGTGATGGGGGTGAGCAGCGCGGTGGCCGGCCTGCTGATGGCGTCGGTCCCGGCGTCGGTGCCGCTGACCGCGCGGCTGCGCCTGGCCGCCCTCGGCCTCACCGCGGGCACCCTCCCGCTGTTCTGGGCGGGCGGGGCGGTGCCGCTGGCGGCGGCGATGCTGGTGCTCGGCTGCTTCATCGGCCCGCACATCGTCACCCTGTTCGGCCTGGCCGAGCGCGCCGCGCCGGCCGCCCGGCTGGGCCAGGCCATGGCGGTCATCACGTCCGCCCTGATCCTGGGCCAGGCGCTGGGCTCCATGTCGGCCGGCGCGCTGGCCGACCGGTTCGGTCCTGAGGGCGCGTTCGCGGTGAGCGCGGCCGCCGCGACCGCGGCGCTCGTCGTCGCGGGCGGCGCCGTGCGGTCGCGCTGGTACGGTCGGCGCGCGCCCGCCCCGGCGTGAGCCGGCGGCCCGGCGGTGCGGATCGCCGCAGATGGGAATGCGTTAATCATCCGTTAACGGCCGTACCGACGACCCCGTGCGCCGCGTAAGCTCCACGACTGTGCTGACCTTGTTCCCTCCCCGCAGACGCCGGGTGCTCGACCGCCGAAGAGAGGTTCCCGTGCCCCGTGTGACCGGTCTCGCGCACATCACGTTCTCGGTGCGCGACCGCGACGCGAGTATCGACTTCTACCGCTCGGTGCTCGGCTTCAAGGCGGTCAAGACCCGTGACGGCAAGCAGTGGCTGCACACCGAGTGCCGCCACCCCTCCGGCGTGGTGCTGGGCTTCATCCAGCACCGCGACCACTTCAAGGCCGTGTTCGACCACCGGCACGCCGGGGTCGACCACGTGGCGTTCCACGTGGGCACCCTCGGCGATCTGGAGATCTGGGAGGAGCGCCTCACCGATCTCGACATCGACCACTCGCCGATCGTGCACTCCGAGCAGGGCTCGACCCTGACCTTCGCCGACCCCGACGGCATCCAGCTGGAGCTGTTCAGCCCGGCCGACCCCGACAGCGGCGAGGACTGACCGGCCGCCCCCGCGCCCGCGCCCGGCGCTACTCGGGCGCCACCAGGTCCAGGCGGACGTCGGCCGCCCGGATCTCGTCGACCGCCGACTGCGGCAGGCGGTCGTCGGTGATGATCAGGTCGAACTCCTCCAGCCGCGCCACCCGGAACGTACCGAACTTGCCGTACTTGGTGCTGTCGACGGTGAGCACGCTCTTGGAGGCGATCCGCAGCAGTTGCTGCTTGGCGACCACCTTGGCCTCCGACGGGGTGGTCGAACCGCGTTCGAGGTCCCACGAGCTGCTGGCGACGAACGCGAGGTCGACGTTGACCCGGCTGAGGAAGTCGGCGGTGAACTGGCCCACCGACGAGTGGTCGGCGTGCGACACCACGCCGCCGGTGTGGATCAGCTCGATGTTCGGGTACTCCATGAGGTGGCCCACGACGTTGAAGTCGTTGGTGACCACGGTGAGGCCGACCTTGTCGGTGAGCATGGGCACCATCTGCAGCGACGTGGTGCCGGCGTCGAGGTAGATGGTGAAGTTCTCGCGCACCAGCTCGGCCGCCGCCCGGGTGATGGCGCGCTTGGCCGGCACCTCCAGCTGGGCCTTGGCCAGGTACGACGGCTCGCTCTTCAACCGGGCCGCCAGGCGCACGCCGCCGGTGACGGACAGCACCTTGCCGTCGTTCTCCAGCGCCTGGATGTCGCGGCGCACGGTCATGTGCGACACGGACAGCATCGAGGTCAGCTCGTTGATGCTCAGGACGTGCCGCTCCTGCAGCAGCTTGAGGATGTGCTCGCGGCGCTGGTCGGGGATCATGCTTCGCCTTCGGGCTCGGAGCGGAGTGCGTGTGCACCACTGTGGCAGACGCACGGCCTACGCCACGAGTTTCCCAGGTCGGCCCGCGGCCCCGGCGGTAGCCCCCGGGTGACACCGCTCGCACTCGCCGCGCGGGGACCTATTGCGCCGGTTTTTGCCGGTCTCCGTCACGGTCGTCCGCGGACACTGGCACTCTTGTCTGCAGTAGCCACCGACGGCACCGTCGATGTTCCGCGGCGTAACGGAGACAGCACCATGACGCTGGCCATCGCCTTGCGCGGCGATACCCACCGCTATCGGGAGAACACCATCCCCGCCCTGCGTTCGGCGTTCGCGGCGGGCGCCGACGTGGTGGCGGTCGACCTCAGGACCACCGCCGACGGCCACACCGTGCTGCTCCAGGACGACACCCTGGAGCGGCCGTGGGGGCCGCCGCTGCCGGTCGCCTCGCTCACCCTGGCCGAACTCGCGGCGTCCGGCCCCGAGGTCGAGCAGCGCGTCCCCACCCTGATGGAGGCGCTGGCCGAGACCGCCGTCCGCCCCTCGGCGGCGCTCATGCTCAACGTCCCCACGGCCGACACCGCGCTGGCCGCCGACACCCAGGTGCGCGAACTCGGCGCGGTCGACCGGGTGCTGTTCACCGGGGCCGCCGACGCCCTGGCCACGCTGCGCGCGCACAGCCCCAACGCCGCCATCGCCCTGACCTGGGACCGGCCCTCGCTGCCGCCGGGCGACCTGTGGCAGGCGCTGCGCCCCCGCTACTACAGCACCGACCACCGGCTGCTCACCCGCGAACTCGTCGCCGAGGTCCAGCGCCACGGGTACGCGGTCGCGGCGTGGACGGTCAACGACTTCCCGGAAATGGTGCGGATGGTCGGCATGGGGGTCGACGCGATCATCACGGAGAACACCGCCGACCTCGTCAGCCTCACCGGTGACCCGCGTCGGCTGCACGCGGCGCGCGACGCGCCCGACGACCGCGGAACAGCCCGCGACCTGCGGCGGAGCGGGTACGGCGGATAGTCGAAAACTGAATTCAGTTCATCCGAAAACCGGTCCGCGGCACCCCGCGGCCGCGCGAACTGTGGATTTTCCAATCCGCCGGGCGACATCCGGGATTCTCGCCGACTTTCGATCGGGGCGGCGCTATCCTCGAAACCGATTCGCAATGAACGGACCCTCCGCCGCCCCTCGACCGCGTCCGTCCCCGTGGTCGGCGCACCCTTCCGAGATGACATGACGGCCGACCTCTCCTCGCACGACGCGCGCTCCACCGAGCGCGCCCTGTCCGCCGCCGCGCGGGTCCTCGCGCGCCGGGGCGCCGACCGCCTGGGCATGGCCGACCTCGCCCGCGAGATCGCGGTGCTGAGCGGTGCCGACCCCGGCGACCTCCGGCGCGCCTACCCCACGCGGCTCGACCTCGACTACGCCGTCGCCGTCCGGGCGGCGCGCACCCTCGTCGCGGCCGAGGCCGCCGACCCCGGTGCCGCCGACTCCGCCGCCGACCGCATGGCCCGGCTCATCCGCCGGCACATCTCCCACTGCTGGCAGAACCGCGTCGCCGAGGAGCTGCGCCGCCGGCTGCTGCCCACCCTCCGCGCCATCCACCCCGGCCGGCACCGCGAACTCGTCCGCCTCCGCCGCGAGTACCGCGAGCACATCGCCGGCATCGTCGCCGACGGCGCCGCCGAGGGCACGTTCACCGTCCGCGACGGCGAGGCCGCCACCACCGCCGTGCTCGCCACCCTCGACACCTCGCTCGACTGGTACGACGCCGACGCCGACATGGCGCTCACCGAACTCGGCGACGTCTGCGTCGACCTCATCGTGCACCACCAGCTCGGGGCTCCCCGCGGGTGATCCGCGCGGGCCCCGGCCGGGGGCCCGCCCCTGTCTTTCGGCAGTGCCCGCGACCGCCCTGGGCGGGTAGCGTCGATGCCCATGGACAGCCCCGCCGCCACCGCAGCGCGCCTGGCCCGCACCCTTCTCCGGCCGCTCAGCGGACGCCCCACCGGCGGGGACGTCGCCAAGGACGTGCTGCTCTGGACGGCGCTGAGCTGGCCGCCCGCCGCCGAGGCGCTGCTGCGCGGCCCGGCCTCGGCGAGCGCGATCGGCACGGTCGCGGCCGTGCTGGTGCTGGCGGCGGCGGTGGCGCTGAGCCGCCCCTATCCGGTGGCGGCCGCCGTCATCGGGCTCGCCGCCGTGCCGCTCATCCCGCTGACCGCCGCCGGGGCCGCCGTCCTCTGCTTCCTGGCCGGCCGGCGCGATCCCCGGGTGGGCCCGGCCGCCGCGGCCGCCGCCGCGATCACGGCCGCCGCCCTGGCGGCCGCGGTCCTCGGCGGCGCGGTGGCGGTGATCCCCGCGCTCCTCACCTCCGGCGTCATCGGGTGCGTGCTCCCGTGGATGGTCGGCGTCCACCTGCGCCAGCGCGACGACCTCGCCTACGCCGGGTGGGAGCGGGCCCGCCGGCTCGAAACGGAGCAGCGCATCACCGCCGACCGCGTGCGGCTGCGCGAGCGCTCCCGCATCGCCCGCGACATGCACGACTCGCTGGGCCACGAACTCGGCCTCATCGCCCTGCGCGCCGGCGCCCTCGAACTCGCCCCCGACCTGGGCGAGCGGCACCGGGCGGCCGCCGCCGGGGTCCGCGAGAGCGCCACCGAGGCCACCGAGCGGCTGCGCGAGATCATCGGCGTGCTCCGCGACCCCGGCGGCCCGGCGCCCCTGGAGCCCGTGGGGGAGGACGTCACCGGCCTCGTCGCGCGGGCCCGCGCCTCCGGCATGGACGTGGCGCTGGAGCGCGCGGGGGAGGGCGCCGGGCCGGGCCCCATGGCCGACCGCGCCGCCTACCGCGTCGTGCAGGAGGCGCTGACCAACGCCGCCCGGCACGCGCCGGGCGCCGCCGTGCGCGTGCTGCTGCGCCGGGACGCCGCCGGCACCGCCGTGGAGGTGCGCAACTCCGCGCCCCCGGCGGGCGCCCCCGACCGGCCGGCCGCCGGCGGGCACGGCCTGGTCGGCCTGGCCGAGCGGGTCCGGCTGGCCGGGGGGACCCTGGAGGCGGGCCCGCGCGAGGGCGGGTTCGCGGTCGCCGCGCGCTTCCCGGCCGGCGCGTCCCCCGCCGCCGCGGCGTCCGGGTACGCGGCGGGGGACGGCCCGGACACCGCGGCGCCCGGCCCCCGCGCCGGGGCGGACGACCCGGTCCGGCGGGCCCGGCGGCGGCTGCGCACCGGAGCGGCGAAGATGGCCGCGACCGCCGTCCTGCTGCTCGCGGCGGCGGTGGGCACCGGCGCGGCGGCGTCGTTCTACCGCATGTCGGCGTCGACGCTGGACCCGTGGACGTTCAACGCGCTGCGCGTCGGCGATTCCGAGGCGGAGGTGGCCGAGGTGCTGCCCCGGATGGAGTCCCCGGTGGTGCCCGAGGGCCTGCCGCCCGCACCACCGGGCGCCGACTGCCGCCATTACCGGTCGGAGGTGTCCCTGGCGGGCGGCGGGGCCACCACCTACCGGCTCTGCTTCGCCGGCGGGGAACTGGTCTCCGCCGACGCCCGCTCCTGGGAGGCGGGCACGTGACCGCGACGACGAAGGGACGCGCGCCGGTGATCCGGGTGCTGCTGGTGGACGACGAGGCGATGATCCGCGCAGGGGTGCGGGCCATCCTGGAGACCGACGCGGGGCTGGAGGTGGTCGCCGAGGGGGCCGACGGGCGCGCCGCCGTCGACCTGGCCCGCGCCCACCGCCCCCATGTGGCGCTGCTCGACATCCGCATGCCGCGCATGGACGGGCTCGCCGCCGCCGAGGAGATCCGGCGGACCGCCCCCGCGACCGCCGTCGCCATCCTCACCACCTTCGACGAGGACGCCTACATCGAGCGGGCGCTGGCCGGCGGGGCGGCCGGGTTCCTGCTCAAGGCGGGCGACCCCCGCGAACTGCTGGCCGGGGTGCGGGCGGTCGCCGAGGGGGCGGCCTACCTCGCGCCCCGGGTGGCCCGCCACGTCATCGACGAGCTGAGCGGGGGGCGCATGGCGCGCGGCGCGGACGCCCGGCGCCGCGCCGCCGCCCTGACGGCACGGGAGCGCGACGTCCTGGCCCTGGTCGGCGCGGGGCTGTCCAACGCGGACATCGGGCGGCGGCTGTACCTGGTGGAGGGGACGGTCAAGAGCTACGTCAGCTCGATCCTGCAGCGCCTGGAGGTGCGCAACCGGGTGCAGGCGGCCGTCCTCGCCCACGAGGCCGGCCTGGTCGACCGCGGCGCCTGATCCCAGGTCACGGGGGAACGGCGGTCGGCCGTGCGCCGCCCCGGTGGGCGGGGCCTCCGGGGCGGCGCGGGGCGCGCGGCGGAGCGGGGATCGGCCCCACGCGCGCGGGCAGCGGAGCGACCCCGGCGGGGCGCGGACGCCGGAGGGGGCCGCGCCCCGCCGGGGCGGGGGTCAGGCGTCGCGCCACCGCAGGGCGGCGTATCCGGCGGCCAGCGTGGCCGCGGCCCAGCCGGTCAGCAGCGCGGCGGCGGTCGGCCATCCGTAGGGCTCGGTGATCCCCGTCATCAGGGCCATCCCGGCGTCGGCGGGGAGGTAGGCGGCGATGTCGGCCAGGTCGGGGTCGCCCACCATCATGACCACGAACGGCACGCCGATCAGCACCCCGATCGCGGCCGATACGGCCCCGGCGGTGCCGCGCAGGACCGCGCCCAGGCCCAGCGTGAACAGGGCGATCGCGGCGGTGTAGTAGCCCGTCCCGAGCACCGCGTGCGCGAGCGGGGCCGCCTCGATGATCATCCGGTCCCCGTAGACGGCGAGGGCGGCGAGGTCGGCGACCGCTCCGGCGCCGCACCCGAGTGCGAAGGCGGCCGCGCCGGTGACGGCGGTCTTGGCCGCCAGCACGCGGCCCCGGCGGGGCACCGCGCCGAGCGTGGACCGTATGGCGCCCGTCGCGTACTCGCCGGTGATGACCAAAGCAGCCAGGGCCACCACCCCGAACTGGGAGAGCATGACGACCGTCGGGAAGAGGCCGTTGGCCGTCATGGCCTCGGCGTGCCCGCCGCGGTCCAGCGCGGAGGCGGTGTACCCGGCGGTGGCGGCGGTGACCAGCAGCGCGGCGGCGGCACAGGTCCACGTGGACCGCAGTCCCCACAGCTTGGTCCACTCCGCGGCGAGGGCGCCGGGCAGGCCGCCTCCGTTCGGGGGAGCGGCGGGCCGGGGTGCGGTGGTGCGGGCGGGCGAGGTGGTGGTCACGTCCGGGTCCTTCCGGTGGCGGCGGTCGGGGAGGCGGAGGCGGCGAGGGCGCCGGGCAGGCCGCCTCGGCCCGGGGGAGCGGTGGCGCGGGCGGGGGCGGTGGTCATCTCCGGGCCCTTCCGGTGGCCGCGGCGGCGGGTTCCGCCGCCGGGGCGGCGTACTCGACGCTGGAGGCGGTCAGTTCCAGGTAGGCCTGCTCCAGGGAGGCGGTGCGCGGGCTCAGCTCGTCCACGCGGATGCCGGCGGCGTGGGCGGCGCCGCCGACGTCGGCCATGGTGCCGCCGGTGACGATCAGCCCGCCGGTGTCCTCGCGGACCACGTGCATCCCGGCGCGGACCAGGTGCCCGGCCAGGTCCTCGGCGTGCGGGCTGCGCACGCGCACGGCGTTGAGCGAGCTGCGCCGGATCACCTCGCCGATGGGCGCGTCCGCTATGAGCCGGCCGCGCCCGATGACGACGAGGTGGTCGGCGGTGTGCTGCATCTCGCTCATGAGGTGGCTGGAGACGAACACGGTGCGGCCCTCGGCGGCGAGCCCGCGCATGAGTCCGCGGATCCAGCGGACGCCGTCGGGGTCGAGCCCGTTGACCGGCTCGTCGAACATCAGCACCTCGGGGTCGCCGAGGAGCGCGGCGGCGATGCCGAGGCGCTGGCCCATGCCGAGCGAGAACGTGCCGGCCCGGCGCCCGGCGGCGTCGGCCAGGCCGACCGTGTCGATGACCTCGTCCACCCGGCGGGCGGGGATGCCGTTGCTGCGGGCGAGGGCCCGCAGGTGGTTGCGGGCGGTCCGGCCCGGGTGCACCGCGCGGGCGTCCAGCAGCGCCCCGACCTCGCGCATCGGGTGGCGCAGCGCGGCGTAGGGGCGGCCGCCGATCAGCGCCGCCCCGGCCGACGGGTGGTCCAGGCCGAGGACCATGCGCATGGTCGTCGATTTGCCCGCCCCGTTCGGGCCGAGGAACCCGGTCACCCGGCCGGGCGCCACCTCCATGTCCAGGCGGTCGACGACGACCTTGGCGCCGTACCGCTTCGTCAGGCCGCGCAGTGCGATCACGGCGGTTCCCTCTTCTCTGAGCCGTCCTTCGGAACACGGCCACGCTAAGGAGCGGGGGCGGTCCGGCGCAGTGGACGATCGGCACCGGCCGGACCCGACTTTCGGCGGGTCGCCGCCGCGCGCGGCGGCCGTAGGCTCGGGGAGGGGCCGGAGCAGGCCGGACGGGCGGAGCGGGCGGAACGGAGGCCGAGGGGCGGATGACGGCGACGCGGCTGCTGGTGCTGGGCACCGTGCGGATGTTCGGGCAGGCGCACGGCTACCAGGTGCGCCGGTCGCTGGTGGTGTGGGGCGCCGAGGACTGGGCCAACGTGAAGCCGGGGTCGATCTACCACGCGCTGCGGCAGCTGGTGAAGGTCGGGATGCTCCGGACGGCGGGGACCGAGGAGAGCGCCGAAGGCCCCGAGCGCACCCTGTTCGAGCTGACCGAGGACGGCACGACCGAGTTCGTGCGGCTGCTGTCCCGGGCGCTGTCCGACGCCGGGGCCAAGCCGGAGCTGTTCGGCGCGGGCATCACGTTCATGACGTCGCTGCCCCGGCGGACGGTCGTCACCCTGCTGCGGCACCGCCTCGCGGAGCTGGAGGGCGGCCAGAGCGTCATCGACTCCCTGCGCGAGGACGGCGCGGCCGACGCCAAGCCCGCGCACGTCCGGGAGCTGTTCGAGTGGTGGTCGGTCCAGGGCGCGGCGGCGGTCGCGTTCACGCGCGGCATGATCGAGCGCCTGGAGGACGGCGCCTACGAAATGGCCGGCGAGGTCCCCGCCCCCTTCGGCCTCCCGGCCCCCCACCCCGACCCCCGCTAGCGTCGAGATCAACGAGGCCCGGGGCCTAATGTCCGGTACCACCCATTCCGGGAACAGGGGTGCCGCGCTCCCATAGTTCTTCCGCGTGGGCGGTGAAGCGGTCGTAGGCCCCGGCGTCCTGGTGGCGGCGGAAGTGCATCATCGGGCTGTCGTGCCCGACGTTGCGTGCCAGGTGCGGGGTGACGAGGACGTCACCGTCGAAGCGGAAGACGCTGAGCGAGATGTGGTTGACGGCGTCCGCAGGGTCGCTGAAGCGGGCCTCGATCGCCGCGACATCGCCCAGGTCCGCCAAAGCGTCAAGTGAGGTCCTGATCCGGGTGGAAACGGTGAGGGGGACGTCTTCGATCCGCTCCCGCTGCCGGACGGTGTCGGAATCGGGGTCCCCCAGGAGAAAGCGCACCCGGCAGCCCTGTTCCGCCTTAGCGCGCAGGGTCGACGCGAAATCGGGCTGCTGGAGCCAGAGGAAGTAGTTCGTGAACCCGGCGAACAGGAGTTCCCGCTGTGCGTCCGCGATCAGCTTCGCCCAGACCGACGTCGGACACGCGGCCCGCGTGGGATAGACCGCGACGACCTCACGGTCGGCTCCGGTTTTGATGACCGACTGCACTTTGGGCCACAGCATGGCCTCACTCACCCCCAACATCTTACTGACGTCCACGCGGTTTCGAGCGTGGGGAATCAGTTCGGCGTTCGCCAGCCAACGTTCGACTGTCTTCGGGGTGACCCCTACCCGAAGAGCGAGTTGGCGAGGCGAGATGTGCGCCTCCTCCATAGCAGCGCGCAATGCGGTGTGCAAGGAATTCTCCTCGGACGTCTGGGCTTTCTCGCACGTTACCGCGAGACGTCTCCGATGTCCTGGAGTTGGGTTCGGAAACGTCCTCCATGGCTGCGGATCATCTTTTCGAAAGGAGGGCCCCGCGACGGGCGCAACCGTCCGGGGCTATGGCCGCCAGCAAATGGAGTGCTGATGACACGAACCACCCTAAGGGACCCAAGGCGTCGGGTACGCCCGTATGTGGTGATCGGGCGGCGGGCTCGGCTGCGGTGTCGGGGGTGTGGCCGATGACGCCCCCGTTCCGGCGCGTGCCGCGACCGTGCCGTTGCCACGTCCGCGTCTTCACCGCCGTCCCGGAGCAGGTGGCCGACGCCCGGTCGTGGGCCGTCGCGCTGCTGCCCCGGCCGCCCGCCCGCGTCGCGGACGCGGTGCGGCTGGCGGTGTCGGAGGCCGCGACCAACGCCGTCCGGCACAGCGTCGGCCCCGACTACCGGCTGCACGTCACCGTGGGCCGCGCCTGCGCCCGCTCCTGGGTCTACGTCCAGTGCGAGGACCGGGGCGGCCCGACGGTCCCCCGGTCCGCCGATGTCCCGCACTGGTCCGAGACCGGGCGCGGCCTGCACCTGATCAGCGCGGTCACGGACCTGTCCGGTCCCCTCGCCGAGGACATGAGCGGAATCTACTTCTTCCTCTCCTGGTCCCCCGGCGCTGTCCGGTCCGTCGCCGAGAGCGGCTGACCGTCCCCCGAACGCCCGCCGCCGCTGCCTGGGAGAGGGGGAGGCAGTGGCGGCGGGCCGCATCTTCTTTGGAGGGGTTCCATGCTCGATGGCGACGACCGCCCGCCGCTGCCGCGTCGGGATCGGGGGCGGGCGTACTTCCACGTTCCTGATCCGGGGCCTGAGGCGGGGGCGGCTTCGCCGGCGGAGGGTGTGCCGGGGGACGACGGTGCGGGGTCGGGGGAGAGGGCGTGGATCGGTAATCAAATTTGACTAGTGGAGCGCCGGGGTGGATGCTGGCGCGGTAATCAAACTTGACTACTGGGGTTGACGTGATCCATACCCGAGCACTGACCCGTGACTTCGGCACCAAGAGCGGCACCGTGCAGGCCGTGCGCGGCCTGGACCTGGACGTGGGGGCCGGCGAGCTCGTCGCCCTGCTGGGCCCCAACGGGGCCGGCAAGTCGACCACCCTGCGCATGCTCACCACGCTGCTGCCGCCCACCTCCGGCGGGGCGACCGTGGCCGGGCGCGACGTCGTGGCCGACCCGGCGGGCGTCCGCCGCCGCATCGGCTTCGTCGGCCAAGGCCACGGCGCGGGCTTCGACCAGCTCGCCCGCGACGAACTCGTCACGCAGGGCCGCTGCTACGGCCTGGGCCGGGCCGAGGCGCGCCGGCGCGCCGAGGCGCTGCTCACCGAACTCGAACTGGACGGCGCCGCCGACCGGGAATCGGTCCGGCTGTCCGGCGGGCAGCGCCGCCGCCTCGACATCGCCATGGGCCTCATCCACCGCCCCGACCTGCTCTTCCTGGACGAACCGTCGACCGGCCTCGACCCGCACAGCCGGGCCAACCTCTGGTCGCACGTCCTGCGCATGCGCGCCGAGCACGGCACCACCGTCGTCCTCACCACCCACTACCTCGACGAGGCCGACGCCGTCGCCGAGCGCGTGGTCGTCATCGACCACGGTCGCGTCATCGCCGACGGCACCCCCGACGAGCTCAAGGGCAAGGTCTCCGGCGACCTGGTGTCGCTCACCACCGCCACCGCCGACGCGGCGCGCGCCGCCGCCGAGGCCGCCGGGCGGCTGCCCGGCACCACCGCTGTCGAGACCGACGGCACCGAGGTCCGCCTCCGCGTCCCGCGCGGCGACGCGGTGCTGCCCGAGCTGCTGCGCGCCCTGGACGCCGCCGGGGCGCCCCTGACCGGCGTCCGGGTGCAGCGCCCCACGCTGGACGACGTCTTCCTCACCCTCACCGGCCGCAGCCTGCGCGAGGGCGCGGAGTGAGCCCCCGCCCTCCTCGGACGGACCGGACCGGTCGGCCGCAGTCTGTGCGCGAGCGCCGGCCCCCTCGGAAAAACCGCACCGGAACCGGCCGCCGCCCGCGTGTGTGCCCCCACCCCCCTCGGAAGGACCGATGAACACCCTCCGCGACACCTGGATCGTCTACGCCCGGCAGATGCGCCCCACCCTGCGCCGCCCGGTCGTCACGGCCCTGTACAGCATGCTCCAGCCCGTCCTCTACCTGGTGCTGTTCGCCCCGCTGCTGACCGGCATGCCCGGCGCGATGGGCGAGGACCCCTGGCAGTGGTTCGTGCCCGGGATGCTCGCCATGCTCAGCCTGTTCACCACCGCCTACGCCGGGTTCGGGCTGCTGCCCGAGGTCCGGTCGGGCGCCCACGAGCGGCTGCTCGCCACCCCGGTGAGCCGGAGCGCGCTGCTGCTCGGCCGGGTGCTGCGCGACATCACCGTGATGCTGGTGCAGGCGCTCGTCATCGTCGCCGCCATGCTGCCGTTCGGGCTGCGCCCGTCCCCGGTCGGCGTGCTCGCCGCGCTGGTGCTCCTCGCCGTGCTCGGCGTCGGCCTGGGCACGCTGTCGTACCTGTTCGCGCTGGTGGTGAAGGTGGAGTACCTGTTCGCCGCCCTGCTCCAGGCGGTCACCATGCCGCTCATCCTGCTGTCGGGCGTGCTGCTGCCCATGGACCTGGCGCCCGGCTGGCTCTACGCGCTGTCGCGCGCCAACCCGGTCAGCCACGTGGTGGACGCCGAGCGGGCGCTGTTCGCCGGCGACCTCACCGATCCGTCGGTGGCCGTCGGCACCGCCGTCGCCGTGGTGCTGGCGGTGGTCGCCCTGGTGCTGGGCACCCGCACCATGCGGCGCCTCGCGTGACGGGCGCGGCGGGCCGCCGAGCGCGGTCCCGCCGCGTCACCCGGGCGGCGCCAGCGGGCGCCACGGCACGGGCGACGACAGGATGGTGGTGCTCGACGGGCGGCCGTGCTCGGCCAGCCGGTCGATCAGCTCCTCGAAGCGCGCCATCGACGCCACCGCCACCAGCAGCACGCAGCACGCGTCGCCGGTGACCCGGTGCAGCTGGCGGATCTCCGGTAGCTCCCGGGCCGCCGGGTCGCGCAGCAGGCACCCCGGCCCGAAGCACTCCATGCGCACCAGCGCCGCCACCGGCAGCCCGGCCGCCGCCGGGTCGACGTGGGCGTGGTAGCCGGTGATCACCCCGCTCTCGCGCAGCCGGCGCACCCGGTCGGCGACCGCCGGGGGCGACAGGTTGACCCGGCGCGACAGCTCGTTGAAGGAGAGCCGGCCGTCGGCCTGGAGTTCGTCGAGGATGCGCCAGTCCAGGGCGTCGAGCATGGACCTTCCGATCGTCAGGTGATCCCGCGCAGACGCTTACGAGTGTGAACCGCCGGGGCCCGATCGGCAAGCGACGCCCCTTCAACCCCGGCCGCCGGCGGAGCATCATGGTGGTCCCGGCGGACGCCGGGCCGCGACCACCGCGCCAGAGGGGAGACCACCGTGCACACCGTCGACACCGTTGTCAGCCGGGACGCGTGCCCGTTCGCCGGCGCCGAGGACCGGCCCACCGCCTACGCCGAGTACGGCGCCATCGAGACCCTGCTGTCCCTGCAGCACCCGCGCACCGGCGAGCCCGCCGAGCGGTCGTTCCTCGTCGCCACCCAGGTCATGGAGCTGCTGTTCGACCTGCTCCGGCGGCACTGGGAGCAGGCCCGCGACGCCCTGGAGGCCGACGCGGTCCCCGCCGCCCTCGCCGCGCTGCGCCGCGGCGCCGCCGTGCAGGACGTGCTGGTGGCGTCGTGGGACCTGGTGGGCTCGCTGACCCCGGCCGAGTTCGGCCGGTTCCGCGCCGCCCTCGGCGACGCCTCCGGCGTGCAGTCGGCCGGCTACCGCCATCTGGAGTTCCTGCTCGGCGAGCGCGCACCGGGGTTCCTCACCGCCTTCCGGGGCATGCCCGAGGTCCGCGCCGACCTGCGGCGCACGCTCACCTCGCCCGGCCTGCACGACGCGGCGCTGCGTCTGCTGCACCGGCGCGGCCTGCCCGTCCCGGCCGAGCGCGTCGACCGCGACTGGGCGCGCCCCTGCCCGCCGCACCCCGGCGTCGAGCGGGTGTGGGCGATGGTCACCGCCGACCCCCGGCCGGGCGACGAGGCCGCCGACCTGGCCGAGGCCCTGCTGGACACGGCCGAGCGGCACACCCGCTGGCGCCGCCGGCACGCCGCGGCCGTCAAGCGGTCCATGGGGCGCGCGCCGGGCACCGCCGGCACCAGCGGGCTCGACTGGCTGGAGCGCACCGCCGCCCGCGACGTCTTCCCCGAACTGTGGGCGTCGCGCACCCTGGTCTGACGGCCGCGCCGCCCCGGCGCCGCCCGGTACCGCCCGGTACCGCACCCCCGCGAGAGGACCCCCCCATGACCACCCGCGCCGACTGCGCCCGCCTCGACGCCGCCGACCCCCTCGCCCACCTGCGCGCGGAGTTCACCCTGCCGGAGGACGTGGTCTACCTCGACGGCAACTCGCTGGGCGCGCTGCCCCGCGCCGTCCCCGGCCGTGTCGCCGACCTCGTCGAACGGCAGTGGGGGCGGGGGCTCGTCGCCAGCTGGAACGACGAGGGCTGGTGGGACGCGCCGCGCACCCTCGGCGCGCGCGTCGCCCCCCTCGTGGGCGCGGCCGCCGAGGAGGTGGTGGTCGGCGACGGCACCTCCGCCAACCTGTTCAAGGTCCTCGTCGCGGCGCTGCGCCTGGCCGGCGACCGCCGGGTCGTCGTGGGCGAGGCCGGCAACTTCCCCACCGACCTCTACGTCACGCAGGGGGCGGCGGAGCTGATGGGCGCCACCGAGCGGCGGGTCGACCCCGACGGCCCCGGGCTGGCGGCGGCGCTGGCGGCCGGCGACGTCGCGGTGGTGCTGCTCAGCCACGTCGACTACCGCACGGGCGCGCTGCGCGACATGGCGGGCATCACCCGCCTGGCCCACGCGCACGGCGCGCTGATGGTCTGGGACCTGTGCCACAGCGTGGGCGCGCTGCCGGTGCGGCTGTCGGCGTGTGAGGCCGACTTCGCCGTGGGCTGCACCTACAAGTACCTCAACGGCGGCCCCGGCGCGCCCGCGTTCACCTACGCGGCCGCCCGCCACCACGACGCGGCGCGCCAGCCGATCACCGGCTGGCACGGCCACGCCGACCCGTTCGCCTTCACCGCCGACTACCGGCCGGCCGCCGGGGCGTCCCGGTTCCTCAGCGGGTCGCAGCCGCTGGTGGCGCACGCCGCGCTGGGCGCCGCGCTCGACGTCTGGGAGGGGGTCGACCTCGACCTGGTGCGGGCGAAGAGCCTGGCCATGACCGGCCTGTTCCTGGAGCTGACCGCGCCCGCCGGGCTCGCGTCGGCGACGCCGCGCGCGCCGGAGCGGCGCGGCAGCCAGGTGTCGCTGCTCCACCCTGACGGCTACGCGATGGTGCGGGCGCTGGGCGAGCGCGGCGTGGTCGGGGACTTCCGCGCCCCCGACGTGCTCCGGTTCGGGTTCACCCCGCTCTACCTGCGCTACGTCGACGTGTTCGACGCCGCAGCGGCGCTGGTGGAGGTCGTGCGCAGCGGGGAGTGGCGCGAGCCGCGGTTCGCCGCGCGCCGGACGGTGACCTGAGACCCCCGCCCGCCCGCCCACCCACCCGCCCGCCCGCCCGCGCGTCAGCGGGCGCGGGCCCGGTGCGCGGCGACGTTGACCCGGTTGGCGCACGCCACCGAGCAGAACCGGCGCCGCCCGTTGCGGGACGTGTCGATGAACACGGTGGCGCACCCCGGGCGCCCGCACCGGCCGAGCCGGCTCCCGCCCGCGCCGCAGATGGCGACGGCCAGCCCGCCCGCCGTGGTCGCCTTGATGCGCTCGGCGGTGTCGAGGTCCTGGCTGACGTAGTGCAGGTGCGGCGCCGTGCCGTCGTGCGTGGAGACCTGGACCCCCGTCGCCGCGTCGGCCAGCAGGGCGTTGACCGCGGCGATCTGCGCGTCGGGGTCGGGGGCGCCGAAGACCGGGTGCAGCCGGGCGGTCCAGGCGCTCACGCGCTCGGCCTGCGCGTCGTCGAGGTCGGGGTCGGTGACCTCGTGGGCGCGCAGGACGGCGGAGAGCGTG
Source organism: Nocardiopsis trehalosi NBRC 14201 (assembly GCF_001552555.1). Lineage (GTDB taxonomy): Bacteria > Actinomycetota > Actinomycetes > Streptosporangiales > Streptosporangiaceae > Nocardiopsis_B > Nocardiopsis_B trehalosi. Next base: position 42,856 of record NZ_BCRK01000028.1, read on the forward strand.
GCCGCCCGGTGGTCGGGCGCGTTGAGGAGGCCGACGGCGAGGGCGGCACCGGTGCCGCCGTAAGTGTTGAACTGCACAAGGGCATTACAGCACAGTTGGACCATGGTGATCCGGGACTGCAAGGACTGCGGGGAAAGGGATGCGGCGGCCGAGGTGGAGTCCTCCCACTACACCTCCGAGGGGATCGTCCGCTACGTCCGCTGCCGCTGCGGCGCGCGGAGCGTGGACGTGGCGCGCTTCGGCACCGTCGTCGGCGTGGGCGGAACCCCCTGGTCGACCCCCAACTGAGGGCCGGGTCGCGGGCCGGCCCCGACCGAGGGCCGAGCCCTTGGTCGGGCCTGAGGGTCAAGCCCCCGCTCGGCCCGCGCCGGTAGGCCGAGCCCCTGGACGGCTCGCGCTCGAGGGCCGGAACCCCCTGGTGGGCCCGCATCGGGGCGGCGGGACCCCCTGGTCGGCCCCTCGGCTGAGGTGCGGGCCACGACTTGGTGTGGCGCGTGTCCTATTTTTACCTTCTCAGGCGTTTGGAACCCCTGGCATGCGGGCGATCCGCAGCGCCGGCTGGTCCAACCGGTATGCCCTGATCTGCGACTTTACGTTTTGACCCGTCGCATTTTGCTCTTCCGTGGGTTAGAGTCCTTCGTGATCGGTTCGTGATCTCGCGGTCAACCGCGGGTCAACCACCGATGCCGAGCCCCGGGCGATCACCAAGCCCGGGGAAGTGAGGCCCCCATCCCCGCGGGCCGGGCCGCGCGTTCCAGCGCCTGCCCCCTCGGTCTCCGTTCCCAACGGAGCCCGAACCCGCACGTCTGGCGATCCAGCCACGGCGAACCCCTGAACGGCAAACCGGCTCCTCCGGCCGCGCCCTGAACCGCTTGCCCGGAATCCGCGCCGCCCTGCCTGTGGTCTCGCTCGGCCCCGCTCCCGACCTGGGTTTATCTCCATGAGTTCTGACAGTCCTGTCCAGCACGGCAACGTCAAGGCGTCCTACTTCTGGGACGACGGTTCCGGCATCAACGGCGACACCGGCGCCCCCGCGTCGGGCGAGCCCATGCAGAAGGGCCTCGCGGCCAGCCCGAGCTGGCCCCTCGGCACCGAGGGCTACGTCGAGTACAACGGCAAGAAGGCCGAGTTCTTCATCGGCGACCGGGGTCCCGGCGACCCCGCCGAAGGCTGCAACGTCCTGCTCGACCTCGACGGCAAGACCTTCGCCGAACTGGTCGGCGAGTCCTGGAACGACAGCAGCTACACCGTCAGCGGTGGCCAGGGCCACATCGACGTGAAGTACACCATCACCGAGTGGGGCGACGGCAACGGCACCGAAGGCGCCCCCCGCCCCATGAGCGGCTCCGAGGTCTGCGACGAGGCCGTCTCGCCCCTCCCCGAGGAGGAGAAGCCGGCCGAGGACGAGCAGGCCCGGGCCGACCAGGCCGCGGCCGAGGAGGAGTCCGAGCCCGCCGCGAAGGAGGAGGAGCAGCAGGCCCAGGACCAGGAGGAGCAGGCGCCCGCCGCCGGCTCCGACGACCAGGGCCCCGCTGAGGAGACCGGCGTGCAGGCCGAGACCGCCGCGAACGACCTGTCCGGCATCTCCCTGGCCAGCACCGACCTCCCGGTCGCCGCCGGCGCCCTGACCCTGGCGGTGCTCCCGGCGCTGGCCGTCGCGGTGCTCTTCGCCAAGCGGCGCCCCGCCGCCGACTACGCCGGCGACGGCGAGGACGGCCGCCACCGCGCCCCGTCCCTGCTCACCGCCGAGGGCCGGCAGCAGGTGTTCACCTCGCTGAAGGACCGCGCCGCGCGCCTGCGCGACGAGTACATGCGCTGATCCCCGCACCCGATCGGCGGCACCCGGCCGCCGGAGGACCCGCTCACGCGGGCGCCTCCGGCGGCCGCTCGCATGTCCGGCCCCGCGTTCCCGACCCGCGTGCCCGCACCGGCGGGCGCGCGGGTCGGGAACGCGG
>NZ_BCRK01000029.1 GCF_001552555.1 Nocardiopsis trehalosi NBRC 14201
CTCGGCGGCCGCGGCCGCCGAGGCGGGGAAGGGGGCGGTGTCGGCGGCGGTGGGCGGGGCGGCGAGCAGCGCGCCGGCCAGTACGGCGGCGGCGAGCAGGGCGGCGGGGCGAAGGCGCATGTCGTGCTCCTTGGGGGCGGACCCGTGGGCGGACCGGGGCGGCACGGCGCTCGGCCGGACCGTATCGGGACGCCGGGAGCGGGCGGCGCCGGGCGCGCCGGAACCGGCGGCCACGAGCACGATAACCGCGCGCCCACCACCCGCGACAGACCCGCCACGAGGGTGTGGCTCCACCGGACACCCCGCCGGAGCGGGCCGGTCAGTCCGGATCGGCCAGCGCCCGGCGGAAGGCCGGCAGATCCGCGGTGGACGGGCCCGGCCGCTCGAACGCCGCGAAGTGCCCGCCGCGCGGCTGCTCGGACACGTACACCAGGTTCCACTGCCGTTCCGACCACCGGCGCGGCGCCCGGGTCTTCGCGCGCGGGAAGACGGCGATGCCGGGCGGTACGGCGACCCGCGCCCCCCACACCGCCGGGTCGGTCTCGTAGGACTCCGCGTCGGCGTACAGCCGCGCCGCCGACGTCGCGGTGAGGTGTGGAGCGGGTGCGGGCGAGGCGGTCGCGCGGGTCGGCGAGGACGGACCGGGGGGTCGCGATGGTCGTGGGGCGCGTCGGTCCAGTCCCACCCTTCGAGCCGCGCGACCGGTTGGCGGGCTCACCACTCGAAGCGCTCGACGTGCAGGCGGCGGTCCTCCACCCCCTCGGCGCGCAGGGCGGCGACCGCGTCCGCCGTGAACCCCGGCCCGCCGCACACGAAGAACAGGGCCCGGCGGGCCGTCCCCCGGCCGAGGCGGTCCAGGGCGGCGCGCGCGTCGAACGGCACCCCGCCCGGCACCGGGACGTAGTCGGGGCCCAGAAGTTCGCGCAGCTCCGCGCCGAACAGCGCGGTGGCCGGCGAGCGCACCGCGTGGAACAGCACCGCGCCGCCCTCGGGGCGCGACCGCACCAGCTCCACGAACGGGGTGACGCCGATGCCGCCCGCCACCAGCACCACCGGGCGGGCGCCGCGCAGCGCCTCGTGGGTGAACGTGCCGTGCGGGCCGTCGACGTAGAGCGTCGCCCCCGGCGCCAGCCGGCGGAACTCCGCCGTGAACGGGCCCGCGTCGCGGACCGCGAACAGCAGCTCCCCGCTGTCGGGGTCGGTCCGCACCACGCTCAGCGGGTGCGCCCGCGACAGCAGGCGCGTGCGCAGGTGGCAGAACTGCCCCGGCCCCGGCCGCAGCGCCCGCCCCCGGGGCCGGATGGCGTAGACCGTCGCCGACGCGCCCTCGCGGGCGGCGCCGGTCAGCTCATAGCGGGGCGCCAGCAGCGGCGCGGCCAGCCGCCACCCGCACGCCGCCGCGAACGTCGCCCCCAGCGCCAGCCAGTACGCCCGCAGCCACCACAGGTCGAGGATGAACGTGCCCTGCCCGTAGGCGTGCACGAACACCAGGGCGCCCAGCGGATACGACAGGTAGTGGACGTAGTGCCAGGTCCGGTAGCGCACCGCCGCCCGCGCCAGCGTGCTGACCAGCCACAGCGCGCAGAACATCAGGAACGCGATCCGGCCCAGCGACGTGTAGGTCGACTCCACCCAGGTGAAGTCGATCCGCACCAGGTAGGCGAGGCCGTGCCGGTCGGCGATCATCTCCATCAGCGGGTGCAGCAGCACGAAGAACGCCCCCGCCGACCCCAGCCACGCGTGCAGCGCGACGGCGCCGCCCCGGTCCGGGGTGAACAGCGCCGACACCTGCCGGATGCCGAGCACCGCCTGCCACCAGATCAGCACCCCGCCCACCAGCCCGGCGATGTTGGCCAGCCCCGGGACCGGGCCGCCCGCCTCGTCCAGCAGGGTGAGCGGCACCAGCGCCGGGAGCAGGCTCGCGCCGACCAGCACGGCCGTGAACCCCCGGTTGAGCGGGCGCAGGGCAACGGGGGCCCGGTGGCGCCGCGCCACGTCGTCCTGAACGGTCATGGGCGGGCCGCTCCTTCGTGGTGGAGGTCGAGGTCGGCGGAGCGGCGCACGCGGCCGTCGCGGTCGACGGTGATCCACGCGGCGGCCGGGTCGCGCCCGGCCAGCCACGCCGGGCCGTCGCCGGTCCCCAGCAGCACCAGGCAGGTGGCGTACACCTCGGCGGCGGCCAGGTCGGCGGCGAGCACGGTCGCCTGGAGGCAGTCGGAATCGGCCGGTGCGCCCGTGCGCGGGTCGACGATGTGGTGCAGGCGGGCCCCGGCGGTGTCGCGCCAGCCGCGCCGGACCACGCTGCTCGTGGCCACGGCCGCCACCGGCGGCAGGGCCAGGACGCCCGCGGGCGCGGTGTCCAGGGGGTGCTCGACGCCGATCCGCCACGGCGCGCCGCCCGGCCCGCGCCACGCCGCGATGTCGCCGCCCGCGTCGATCAGGCCGCGCGGGGCGCCCGCCCGCATCCGCTCCCCGGCCGCCCGCTGCACCGCCCAGCCCTTCACGAACCCGCCGAGGTCGACGGCGAGGCCGGGGGAGAGGGCGACCTCGGGCACACCGTGGTCGATGCGGACGCGCGGCGGCGCGCCGCCGCCGGCCGGACGGGGAGGGGCCGCCGGAGCGGCCGGGACCGACCGCACCGCCGCGAAGTCCCGGTCGTAGCCCAGGCGGACCAGGTCCGCGGCGAGGAACGGGTCGAACAGGCCCCCGCTCGCCGCCTGATGGGCGCACGCCTCGGCGAGGGCGGCGGTGAACAACGGGGAGACCCGGGTGGGGCGGCCCGCGGCGGCGTTGACCCGGGAGGTGTCGCTGTCGGCGGTGAACCGGCTGAAGATCCGCTCGGCCTCCCGCAGCAGGCCGAGGACGGCCGCCTGCCCGGTGGCGTCCAGGCCCGCCACGAGCACGGTGGTGCCCATGATCCGGTCGCGGACCGCCCGCGCCTCAGGAGCCACGGGTGTAGGTGGTGAGGACGGAGGGGTCGAGCGGCTCGCCGGGGGAGAACTCCGCGGTGACGTCCTCGACCAGCACCCCGTCCTGCTCGGCCGCGGCGGGCAGGTACTCGTGCTCGGCCGACGAGGTGTGCGGCTCCTCGCCCAGGGTGATGGTGCCGGTGAACAGCACCCGGTTCTCCCAGTAGGTGTTGCCCTCGACGTGGTAGGTGTAGTCGCCCGCCGGGACGGCGCGGCCGGTGCGGTCGGTGCCGTCCCAGTAGAGGGTGTGCACGCCGCCGTCCTGCGCGGGGCGGCTGACGCTCTCGACCTCCTCGGGCGGCGCCGACTCCCACTCGGCGGTGGTGCGCCACTCGACCAGCGACTCCGGGCGGCGCACGTACCCCCCGTTGGCGGTGAAGCTCGTCGCGAAGAGTGTGCGCACGTACCCGCCGTTCGCGTCCTCGATCCAGACCGCGATCTGGTTGCTGGCGATCTGCGGCAGGCGGTGCAGCCGGTAGGTGATCCGCACCAGGCCCAGGCCCGCCTCGGCGGCGGGCGCGGCGGGGGTGGAGGCGGTGCCGGAGGGGGCGCCGGGGCCGGGGGAGGGGGCGGCGGCGCCTTGGGGGGAGAACGCGGCGGTCGCGGCGGGCTCGCTGTGCAGGGCGTGGGTGCCGGTGGCGACGGCGGCCACACCGGTGACCACCACCAGCGGCACGACAAGCCGAATGCTGCGGTCCGACATCGGGGACGGCGTCCTTTCCGGATGCGCCGGCGGCCCGCGCGGCCGCCGGCCTGGCGGGCCGGTCGCCTCACCCGGGCCGGGGCCGACGACCGCACGCCGCGGGTAAGGTCCCTCACCATCATAAGAGCACTGACGAAAACCGGGCGAAAGCCCGCCCCGGTCCCGCACCCGGCGGTCCCGGTCCCGGTCCCGGTCCCGTGCCCTAGGCCCCGCGGCCCCGTCCGCCCCGGTCCCGCGCCCCCGGGTCTGGCCCCGGCCTGCCCCCCCGGCCGCCCCGGTCCGCCCCCGGCCCCCCACCTCTCGCCGCGCAGCCCCGGCCCTGCCCGACACGCGACAGGGCGGGCGCCGCCTCGTGCGCGCGGTGGTCGCCCGAGCACCCGCCCGCCCGTCGGCCCGAGTCCGAGCGGTCGCCTGGTCAATCGCCCGTCGGTCCGAGCGCCCACCCGCCCGAGTGCCCGTCGGCCCGTCCGAGCCTCCATTCGCCCGGCCGCGCGCCCGATCGTTGCCGACGCGAATCCGCCAGCATCCCCGCGCCGGGGGCGATGGACTGGTCCGCACCTTCGACACCACTACGAAAGGGCGAAGCCATGTCCGCAGGCACCACCGCCACAAGCACCGCCACCGGCGGCGGCGCACCGACCGCACCACCGCGCGGGGGGCGGTTCGCCGTCCTCTCGGTCATGATGGGCATCTTCGCGATCGTCACCACCGAGATCCTGCCGATCGGACTCCTGACGTCCATCGGCGCCGACTTCACCGTCTCGGACGGAACAGCGGGCCTGATGATGACCATGCCCGGGTTCCTGGCCGCCGTGTGCGCCCCCACGATCACGGTCGCCACCGCGCGCGTGGACCGCCGGCTCATGCTGTGCGCCTTCATGCTCCTGCTGACGGCGGCCAACGTCATCACCGCCGCCGCCCCCGCGTTCTGGGCGGTGCTGGTCGCGCGCGTGCTGGTGGGCGTCACGATCGGCGGCTTCTGGTCGATCGGCGCGGGCCTGGCCGAGCGGCTGGTGCCGCGGCGGTCGGTGGCGCGGGCCACCGCGGTGATCTTCTCCGCCGTCCCGCTGGGCTCCGTGCTCGGGGTACCCGCGGGAACCCTCATCGGCGACCTGGCCGGCTGGCGGGTCGCGTTCGCCACGATGGCCCTGCTGTCGGCCGGTGTGCTCGCCGCCCTCCTCGTGGCGCTGCCCCCGCTGCCCTCGGCCGGGGCCACCCGCCTCGGCGTCCTGCGCGCCATGCTCGGCACCACCGGCGTCCGGATGGGGCTGCTGGTGACGTTCCTCGTCGTCCTGGCGCACTTCGCGGCCTACACCTACGTGACCCCCTTCCTCACCGAGGTCACCGGCGCGGGGCCGGGCGCGATCACGCTGCTGCTCCTCGCCTACGGCGTCGCGGGCTTCGCCGGGAACCTGCTGGGCGGGGCCGCCGCCGCGCGGTGGACGCGCGCCGCGTTCGGGGTGAGCGCCGCGGCCCTGGCCGCGGCGACCGTGCTGCTGCCCGTCCTGGGCGCGGGGCCCGCCGGCGCGGCCGTGCTGCTGATGGCCTGGGGGCTCGCCTACGGCGCGGTCCCGGTCTGCTCGCAGACCTGGTTCGCCGCGTCGGCGCCGCACGCGCCCGAGGCCGCGTCGATCCTGTTCACCGCGTCGTTCCAGGCCACGATCGGTGTGGGGGCGCTGGCCGGGGGCGCCGTCGTCGACCACGCCTCGCCGTCGGCGGCCATGCTGTTCGGCGGCTGCGCGGCGGGCCTGGCCGCCGTAGCGGTGGCGGTGGCGGCGCACCGGGCGGGACGTCGCGGACGGGCGGCGGCCGACCTCGGAGGGGCGGGCGCCTCCTGAAGAGGCGCGGGTTTCCGCCGGTGGCGGCGGGTAGCGGCTCCGACTCGGCCACCGCCCGGCCCGCCCCGAGAGCGGGGCGCGGTCGTCCGGGCGGCGGCGGGCGGGCGAACGCGGGGGCGGAGCGTCCGGCCGGGGCCCGCGGCACCGCCCGCCGCACCACCACGACCGAGGGGAGACCATGGCCGCCACCAGGTTCGACTTCGCATTCGACCCCCGCTACACGCGCCCGCTCGGCCTCATCGGGGTACGGCCCGGGCGCGCCTACGTCGACGTGGGCGCGGTCGCCGTGCTGATCCGGTTCGGGCCGTGGCGGATACGCGTGCCGCGCACCAACATCGCCGCCGCCCACATCGGCGGCCCCTACTCCGCCTGGAAGGTCGTGGGGCCGCACCTGTCGCTGGCCGACGGCGGCCTCACCCTGGGCACCCGCACCGGCCGCGGGGTCTGCCTCGAACTGCACCGCCCGATGCGTGGCATCGAACCGATCGGCCTGGTGCGGCATCGGGGGATCACCGTCACCGTTGGCGACCCGGAAGGGCTCGCGGCCGCCGTCACCGCCTGAGGCCGGGCGCCCGCGCGGCGCGGGCGGTCGGCCACCGCGCCCGCGCCGCGCTCAGCACCGGATCGGCGTCAGCTCAGCAGCTCCACGACCTCGTCGTGGAACTCCACGGCCGGTCCGTCCACGCCGGTCAGCGAGACCAGCGACCGGTTCTCCTCCAGGGGCTGGGCCTCCTGCTCCTCACCGGGGGCGTCGTCCGCCGCAGCGGGGACGGCCGGCCCCGCCAGGGCGGCGAACACGGCGAGCAGCACGGCGGCGAGACGTCGGGTCACATCGGACTCCGTTCACTAGGGGGAGATGTGCAGTCACCGAGCGTAGTGCTCGCTGTCCCGGTCGGCCGCCGGTTTCCCGGTACCGCGTCTCCGGCCGCCCGAGCGGGACCGCCGGGGCCGCGGGGCCCGACGGGCTCCGGGGGAGCCCCGGCCCGCCGGGCAGCGGGGCGGACCCGAAAGCGGTCGACAACGCGGCGCGGCCGTGGGACGCTGCTGCCTCGTCGGTCCACCCTCGACTTCAAGGAGGCGGCCATGACACCCGGCATGGTCCTCGGCATGGTCCTCGGCGACGCCCGCCCCCGCGCTTCGGCGCGGGAGCGGTAGCGGCCGCCCGCCCTACCCGCGCGCACCCCGCCGTCCCGGCCGGGTGCCGGTCGTCCTGCTCCTCGCCGAAGTGCTCTTCGTGCCCTCCGCACGTCCGATCACGAGGAGTACCCGATGGCCGACATCCATTGGACCGAGGACGGGGCGCGGCGATCCGCCCCCTGGCATTCCGAGAACGGCTCACCCCCCGCCCGCCGCGTCGTCGTCGCCGACGACCGCATACGGGCCGCCGACGCCTATGGGCTGGTGCGCGCGGGGACCGCCCTGCTCTGGCGGGGCGACTTCCACAACGGCCGGCGGTTGCTCGCGGCCGTCGGCCGCCGGCTCGGCCGCGGCCCGCGCATCCCCGCGGCCGACGCGGGCGCGGCCTTCCGCGCGCAGCGCCGCCACCAGGAGACGCGGGCCCGCGTCCTCGGCCGCATCCTGGTGCTGCTGGAGGACGACCACGGATCGGCGCTGCGCCGGGCGCCCGATGTCCGCCGCGCCTGCCGGGAGGCCTACGGGCCGCCGCGCGGGCCGATGGCCGTCTCCCTCCGGGAGCTGCTGGGTGTGCTGGGCGCGCACCAGTGGCGGACCCGCGGGGTCGAGGTGCCGGCGCTCGGCCGGCGCGTCCATCCCCACTACGGGGTGTTCTCCCCGGTCCGCGGCGAGTACGTCGACCTGGTCGCCCGCGCGCGTCCGCCGTCGGCGCCACGGAGCGGCCCCGCCACGGCGTTCGACCTCGGCACCGGGACCGGCGTCCTCGCCGCCGTTCTGGCCTCGCGCGGCTTCGACCGCGTCGTGGCGACCGACATCAACCCCCGCGCCCTGGCCTGCGCCGGGGAGAACGCCCGGCGGCTGGGCCTGGCCCGCCGCATCGAGGTGGTGGGCCCCGGCCTGTACCCCGACGGTCGCGCCCACCTCGTGGTGTGCAATCCGCCGTGGCTGCCCGCCCGGGCGGCCACGCTGTTCGAACGCGGGGTCTACGACCCGGACGAGGCCATGCTCCGGGGATTCCTCGACGGGCTCCCCGCCCACCTCGAACCCGGGGGTGAAGGGTGGCTCATCCTGTCGGACCTGGCCGAACACCTCGGCCTGCGGACCCGGGACGGGCTCCTCGCCGCCATCGCGGCGGCCGGCCTGCGCGTCGTGGGCCGGCTCGACACCGCACCCCGCCATCCGCGCAGTTGCGACGCGGCCGACCCGCTGCACGCCGCCCGCAGCGCGGAGACCACGTCCTTGTGGCGGCTCACCGCGACGTGATCCGGCCCCGGACCGCCGAGGCCGGGCCATGACCCGCCGACCGTCGAACACACATTCCGGGGCGCGCGACCACCGCGACCACGTGGGGCCGCACCCCGGAACCCCGGACCGCCGCCGGCCGGCGCCCCGACGCGCGGGGTGCGGGCGGGGCGGACCGGGAGCCGTGCACGCGGCACCGGCCGCCGCACTCGTCGGGCGGCGGCCGGTGCGGGCGCCCCCGCTGTCAGCCGATCGCGTAGCTGGGGTGCGGGGGCTGGTTGTAGGCGACGTTCTGCCAGGCGATGGCGGTGCGGTACTGGCGGTCCTGCATCAGGGACGGGAGGCGGTGGTCGGTGGCGATGTCGGTGGAGTAGATCCGCAGTGCCCGGTTGTCGGAGGTGCGCCAGATGACCTCCTCGCGCCAGTCGCCGAGGATGTCGCCGCTGAGCACCGGCGTCGCCTTGGTGCCGTTGTTGGACGCCACCCCGCTGCCGGTCAGCAGCCGGGTGTCGCCGCCGGTGCCGTACTCGTCGATGCGGGTCTGGTCGAGCAGCTCGCGAGAGAGGTCGCCGTCCCACCACACCGCGAAGTTGATCGACCCCGGCTTGCGGCCGACCGGCTGCCCGCTCGCGTTCAGCAGGCTGCCGCTGCCGTTGGCCGACCAGAACTCCGCGCCCGCGCTGCCCGGGTGGACGTCGGCGGCCAGCCCGCGCCCGTTGTCGCCGCTCGGCGACGTGCGGAAGATCGTCGCCCCGGTGCGCGCGTCGACCAGCCACGAGCTGGGCGCGTTCGCGTTCTCCGCCACCCCGAAGACCTCCAGGCCGGCCCGGCCCGGGACGAAGTCGCCGACGTGCAGGGCGTCGCCGTGCCCGTAGCCGGTGTTCCACAGGCCGCGCCCGTCGTGGTCGATGGCCATGGCACCGTACATGATCTCGTCGCGGCCGTCCCCGTCGGCGTCGGCGATGGAGAGGCTGTGGAAGCCCTGCCCCTCCCACTCGGGGCCGTTCGTGGAGCTGCGGCTGTCGAACGTCCACTGGCGGCTGAGCGACCCCCCGCTGAAGCGCCACGCCGACACCACCGTGCGCGTGTAGTAGCCGCGCGCCATGATCAGGCTCGGCGTGCTGCCGTCGAGGTAGGCCACCCCCGCGAGGAACCGGTCGACCCGGTTGCCGTAGGAGTCGCCCCAGTCGGCGACGTTGCCGCGCCCGGGGACGTAGTCGACGGTGGTCCGCTCCGCGCCGTCGCGGCCGTCGAACACCGTGAGGAACTCCGGACCCGACAGCACGTAGCCCGAGGAGTTGCGGTGGTCGGCGCCGGCGTCGCCGATCACGCCGCCCCGGCCGTCCACGGTGCCGTCGGCGGTCTTGGTGGCGACCTCGGCGCGGCCGTCGCGGTCGAGGTCGTAGACGATGAACTGGGTGTAGTGCGCGCCCGACCGGATGTTGCGCCCCAGGTCGATGCGCCAGAGCCGCTGCCCGTTGAGGTGGTAGGCGTCGAGGTAGGTGTTGGCCGTGTGCCCCGACTGCGAGTTGTCGCGGGCGTTGGTCGGCTGCCACTTGAGCACGATCTCGTACTCGCCGTCCCCGTTCAGGTCGCCCACGCTGCCGTCGTTGGCCTCGTAGGAGTAGCCCGAGCCGGACGGCGGCGGGCTGACCGGGACGTCCATCGACCCGGCCGCCATGGTCAGCGACGGCTCCGACGCCGCGCCGCGCACCTCGCCGGCGCCGACCAGCGGGCGCACGGTGTAGGAGGCGTCGGCGGGCGCGCCCTCGTCCAGGTAGGACGTCGCCGCGCGCACGGGTTCGTCGGTGACGCGCACGCCGTCGCGGTAGACGTCGAACGCGATGTCCTCGGGGTCGCCCGCGAAGAGCCGCCAGCTCACCAGGTTGCCGTCGGCCGAGCCGACGCTGACCACGCCGCGGCCCAGGTCCTCGGCCGGCTCGGTGGGTGCGGCGGCGGGGGCCGGGGCTGAGGGGCCGGCGGGGAGCGGGTCGGCCGCGGCGGGCGCGGGGACGGCACCCAGCCCGAAGGCGGCGGCCGCCAGGGACAGCAGGACCGCGCCACAGGCGCGGGCGCGGGCGAGCGGTGGCCGGGAGGTGGGGGAGGGGGGAGGGTTCACGCGGTCACTCCTTGTCACCGGTACGGCCCAGGGGCGGCGGCCGCCCCCGGGCGCGGGCCCCGCGGTGAGGAGGACCGGGGCGGTCCGCGGGGCTCGGGGGCCGCCGATTGTCGCAGCGGGTCCGGTCGGACGGAGGCCGGCCCGGCGGATCGGCCGTTTGGGTCGGCGCGTTTCGCTCACGGCGAACAGGGCGGTGGTAGAGGGGACCGAAACCCGCGCGGCGGATCGGGGCGGCGGACGCGGGCGAGCTGCACGCGACAGGAAAGCGCTTACAGAGGGCATCCCTTTTCGGTCCGTGTCCGGTTTAACCGAAAGGCGGGAAATGTAATCTACGCCGTCAAGGTGGCGCGTCGTCTGTGTCTCCCACCCGACCGGCGCGCGACAGCCCTTCGGCGCCGACGGCCGACCCGGACGGCCGCCCTGAGGACCCCGGAACGACAGTGGGTCCGCCCCGGATGACCGGGGCGGGCCCCACTGCGCGCACGCGGGCCGGAGCGGCGGGGGCGCCCCTTACGTCAACCCACCCGGGTGATACGCCCGGAGCCGCCCTCGGGGTAGTCGGCCGCGGTGACCCGGCCGCCCAGATCCTCGGTGAGGTAGGCGAGGAACGCCTGCTGGTAGGTGAGTCCGACCGACGCGAAGGGCAGCCCCCGGAACGGGTACCGGTCGCCGCCGCGCGCGGAGAAGTCGTTGGTGGCGACCGAGATCGCCGCCCCCTCCACCACCTCGCCGTCGGCGACGAGCGCCGTCCCGTCGTCCAGGACGGCGTCGCGGACCCGCTCGCCGGGCCGCTCCACGGTCCCGTCGTCGGCCACGACCTGCGCGGCGCGCGCCGGATCGTAGGTGAACGACACCCCCGCCACTTGGGCGAACCGCCCGTCGGCGGCCGGCGCGGCCGACACCGCGTTCTCCAGCAGCTCCTTCACCTGGGCGCGCGGCACCTCGGGCACCACCGCCACGAAGTTGGCGAACGGCGCGACCGCGTGGGTGTCGAGTTCGCTGACACCCCCGGCCGGGATCAGCGCGTTGTTGCGGATGCCCCCGCTGTTCTGGAGGGCGACCTGCGGCGGCGCCACACCGTACTGCTCCGCGTTGTCCCGCCCCGCGTCCAGCAGCGCGTCCGACAGCAGGTTCCCCAGGTTGGTCTCCCCGGTGCGCACGCCCGGGTCGCGCCGGCCCTCCAGGGCGACCTCGCTCTCGGCGACGACGTTCTCCGCCATGGCGTCCACGTACGCGGCCACCGGCTCGGTGACCGTGCGCCGCACCTCCGGGTCCGGGGCGACCGCGTCAGCGCCCACCCCGGACACCCGCACCAGCCCGGAGCGGTCGGGAACCGACACGACCCGGCCGTGCCGGTCGAAGTTCACCACCGCGCGGCCGACGTACTTGTAGTCCCCGGCCGTGGTGACCACCGGCACGTCGACCCCGTCGGCGTCCGGCACCCACAGCGGGTACCGGTAGGGCTCGCCGGTGGTGGGATCGGTGGTGACCGTGTCGCCCGGCACGAGCGGGACGTCGTCGTCGGCCATCAGTTCGTCGCCGCCTCCGGCGACCACGACGTCGACGCCGCGCAGCAGCGGGATCAGCTCCCGGTCCTCGGTGAGCCCCTGCAGGTGCGAGACGAGCACGATCTTGTCGACGCCCCGGCGGGTCAGCCGGTCGACCTCGGCCTGGACGGCGGCGCGCACGTCCTGCTCGACCACCACGTCGCGCGGACTGGAGATCGACGCCAGGGCGGGCGTCACCGCGCCGACCAGGCCGATGCGCTCGCCCCGCTCCCGCACCACCGTGCTCGCGGCGATCCGGTCGGCGTCGGCGAGCGCGTCCAGGGCCGGTTCGGCGGAGACGTCCAGGTTGGCCGACAGGAACGGGGCGTCCCCAGGGACGCCCTCGATGTGGTCGGCGAGCACGTCCGGTCCGAAGTCGAACTCGTGGTTGCCGATGGCCAGCGCGTCGTAGCCGATCTCTCCGGCGGCGAGGGAGTCGTAGAACGGGGCGCCCTTGTCGAGCGACGCGGCGAACTGGGGCCCGGCGAGGTAGTTGTCGCCGGAGGAGACCGTGACGACCCCGCGCCGGTGCGCCTCGTCGCCCTGCGCGGCACGCGGCGACGCCTCGGCGCGCCGCAGGTCGTGGACGAGCGTGGTGAAGCGGTCGGCACCGCCGTAGTCGGCGTCGGCGGGGGCGCCGAGGAGCTGCGACTCCCCGTCGTTGTTGTGCAGGATCGTCAGGGTGAAGTCGGTCCTCGGCGGGCGGCCGCGCCCGTCGGCGGCCGGGTCGGCGGCGGCCGGAGCGGCGGGAACGGTGAGGGCGGCGGCGAGCACCCCGGCGGCGAGTAGACCGCCGGCGCGCCGGGAGGCGGGGGATCGTGTCAGCATGCGCGTCCTGTCGACAGTGCGGGCGACGAGGGCACGAGCGTACCGGCGCCGCCCACGGCCGGGAAGGCACGCGCCACCTGCGGCGGCGGCCGCGCCGTGCCCCGCGCCGGCCCGCTGCGCTCCCCCCTCAATCGCCGAGGTAGGCCGCTCCGCCGAACCAGCGCAGCGCCGCCCGGAGCCGTGCGGCGCCGGTGGTCCCGGGGGCGCGGGTGGCGGGCGAACGGGGCGGGGCGCGGGTCGGTGCCGGTGGTCGGCGGGGGCGCCGTCAGGCGCGGCGTTTTTCAGGCGGCGGGGCCGGTGAGGCGTTCGGGGGTGATGCGGATCGCGACGCGGACGTGTTCCTCGGGCAGGTCCCGGTACTCGTCGCCGCCTTCGGGGCCGTCGTACTTCTCGGCCAGGGCGATGGCGATGCGGCGGCCGACGTCCTCGGTGACCCGGGCCGACCCGCGCACCTCCACGTAGCGGTCGGGGTCGGCGGCGTCGAGCACGCACAGGCTCACCCGGGGGTCGCGGCGCAGGTTCCGCTCCTTGCGGCGCCCGGCCGCCGACGACACGAGCACGTCGTCGCCGTCGCGGCCGACCCAGACGACCGACGACTGCGGACTGCCGTCGTTGTTGAGCGTGGTCAGGACGGCGAGGTTCACGCCGTCCAGAAGAGCGCGGGCGCCGTCGCCCAGTGAAGTGGTCACCCGGTGATCCTAGGCGGCTGCCCATGGCCGCCCTCGCACCGGGCCCGTGTCGTCCTCGGCGGTGTCCGCCATGACCGCCTGCGCCGGGCCGTGCCGTCCCGCGCCGCACACGGCGGCCTCCACCTCGGACAACGGCCGCCCCGGACGAGCCCACGACCCGGCCGACGCGGTGGCGCGCCGACCACGCCGGGTACGCGGGTGCGGACCGCGGACGGGGCGCGTCCGTCCGCGCGCGCCGGCGCGCACATCTCCGTCCGGGCGGATTCGGCCGGTAAGTCGCAATGCCGCGCACGCGAACGAGGGGAGGGGCGGTCGGCCGTACCCGGTGCGACGGTGCCGCTGCCGGACCGAGCGCACGCGCGGGGTTGCCGCTCGGGGCGATCGCCGCATCGTCGGCCAGGTGGCCGTCGAAAGGAGCGGCGTAACGCGGCCGGGCGCGGCCGCTGCGCCGGAGTCGCCGCCGTGCCTTCGCCCGGCGGCCGCAGAGGAGGGCGAACGGCTTCTCCGGAAGGCCGCGCTGCCGGGTGTCCCGCGGATCGGGAGGGCTCTCCGTGTGGTCGGTCGCGGGTGTGGTGGCGCGGCGGGCGGGGTCAGTCGTCGGGGAGGCGGGTCAGGGCGAACCAGAGGCGCATGCGGTGCTCGGGGTCGGCGAGGTCGACGCCGAGGGCGCGTTCGGCGCGGCCGACGCGGTACCGCACGCTGTTGCGGTGCGCGCCGAGGTCGGCCGCCGCGCGGTCCCAGTTGCCGTGCCGGGCCAGCCAGGCCCGCAGTGTGGTGCGCAGGCCGCGGGCCGCGTCGTCGTCACCCGCGAGCGGGCCGAGGACCGCGCGGGCGGCGGCCTCGGCGGCGTCACGCCCCATGGCCGCCTCCAACGGGTCGACCGCCTCCGACCAGAGCAGCGGGCGGCCCGCCGCCCGGGCCCGGCGCAGCAGGGACGCGGCGCGCCGGTCCGCCGCGGGCAGTTCCTCGGGCGGCACCGCGTCGCTGAGCGCCGCCACCCACCCCTGCCGGTGCAGTCCGCCGAGGAGGTCAAGGTGGGCGGTGGTGTCGGCGCGGTCCGCGACGACGGCCCGCACCGCCGCGTCGCCGCCTCCGCGCGCCGCCGAGGCGGCGCCGGGCGGGTCGGGGTCGTCGACGAGGACGCTGCGGACCAGCGCCGCGAGGGCCGCGGTCGGCGGCGCCCCCCGTCCCGGCCAATGGGCGCGCAGCACCCGGAACAGCGCGGGCGCGGACGGTTCCGCCGCCGCGCCCGAGGACCGGGACGGGCCCGTAAGAGGGGGGAGCAGCGAGGCGAGGTCCCCTGGGTCGTCGGGGGACAGCAGAAGGCGCGTCAGCAGCCGTCCCGGCGCGGGCACCGCTGCCGCCGCTCCGCGCAGCAGCAGGCCGAGCAGGGCCACGGCGGTGCCCAGCACCGCCCGGTCGGTGATCCCGAACGGCCGGGGGCGCCCGATGACGAGCACCCCCGCCGCCTCGGGCGGGTCGCCCACAGTGTGCAGGAAGACCTCGTCGGCGCCCATGCGGGCCTTGGCGCTGCGGGGGCCGCGCGAGGCGGTGAGCCGACCGGTCAGGCCGGCCACCTCCGCCGAGAGCGCGGGTGGGACCGTGCCCGCCGGGGCGGGGGCGTAGAGCACGGCGGCGTCCGCGGCGGGGCGTTCCGGACCGCCGGCGCCGGTCGCGGTCCGGCCGGGCCCGCCGGGCCGCTGGGCCGACCGGCCGCCCGCTGTCGGCCGGTCGGCCCGCGAACGTCCTGGCCCGTCCCGCTTCCGCCGAGAGGCCGTGTTGTCAGGTGAGGGTTCGCCGGTCTCCGGCCGCTCTGGCGCGCCGCCGTGGTCGCGCCCTGTGGTGGCGGCCGCCTCCGCCGCGCCGCCGGTGCCGTCCGGAGCGGGGTGCGCCGGCGTGCTGGGGGAGTCGGCCGCGTCGGGGCCTCGGGTCGCGTCCGCGTCCGTGACCGGCCCGCTGGTCGCCGGTGGGCCGGGGCGCGGGTCGTGCCGTGGAACGCCGTCGCGTCCGTCGGCGCGGGTGCCCCGCCGCCCACCCCTCGGCGCGCCACCGCCGGTGGCGGGCTCAGCGGCGCCTGGCACAGCGGTGCCCGGCGCAGCGGCGTCCGGCCCGGCGGCGCCGGGTGCGCGGCCGGGTGGCGGGGCCAGGAGCACCCAGCAGCCCAGGGCGTCGGCGAGCACGCGCACGACCCGGTCGGCCGGGTGCGCCGCGGTGACCGCCCGCGCCAGGGCGCGGTGGGCCTCGCCCAGGCGGCGCAGGTCCTCGACGTGGCGCTCCTCCAGGGCCCGCCCCACCGCCTGGGTGATCGCCGCGAACGGCGTGGGGTGGGGCACCTCCAGCAGCGGCAGCCCCTGCCGGCGGCACTGCTCCACGAGCGCCGGGGGCACCGTGTCGTGTACCGGAGTCACCCCGAACCCCAAGGCGCTCACCCCCGCACCGACCAGCCCGGCGACGTAGCGGGCGGCGTCGGCGTCGGAGGTGCGCATGCCGACCCCGGCCGTGAGCAGCAGTTCCCCGCCGCTGAGGTAGGGTCCGGGGTCGGCCAGTTCGCTGACGACCGCCCAGCGCACGCGCGGCTCGGGGCCCGGGGGGACGACCAGTCGGCGCAGCGCGAGGTCGCGGCGGTCGGCCACCGTGCGCAGCGGGACGGTGCGTTCCGCGCCCCCGTCGTCGGCCCCGGCCATTCCGCCACCCCCGGCGCGTCGCCCGCCGCAGCGCCGTACTGGGCCAATGGTCCTGTCGGCGGTGCGGAACGGTGCATTTCAACCACTTACCCGCATGCTATGCGCTGCTTAACGTGCTGGTGGGCCCGCGACCCGACCGGTGACCCGACGGACCACCGGCCACCGGCGACCGGCCACTGGCGACGGATGCCGCACGGCACACGGCCGACGGCACATCGCGGATCGCCGCCCGCCCGGACCCTCCCGGCCCCCGCCCGGGCCCGAGCAGCACCGAGACCAGCGCAACCGGAACGAAGTGGAGAGCACCCCGCCCATGACCACCCCGATCGGTCCCACCGACTCCAGCCGGACCCCCCGCTTCGCGGGCCCCGCCACCTTCGCCCGGCTGCCCCGCCTGGACCAGGTGGAGCGCGCCGATGTCGCGGTCGTCGGCGTGCCGTTCGACACCGGAGTCTCCTACCGCCCCGGCGCCCGCTTCGGGCCCGCGGCGATCCGCGACGCCAGCCGGCTGCTGCGCCCCTACCACCCGGCGCTGGACGTGTCGCCGTTCGCCGCGCTGCAGGTGGTCGACGGCGGCGACATCGCGGTCAACCCCTTCTCCATCGGCGACGCGGTGGAGACCATCGACGCCGCGGCGACCGACCTGCTGCGCACCGGCGCCCGCCTGGTCACCCTCGGCGGGGACCACACCATCGCGCTGCCGCTGCTGCGTTCGCTGCACCGCGTGCACGGGCCCATCGCGATGCTGCACTTCGACGCCCACCTCGACACCTGGGACACCTACTTCGGGGAGCCCTACACCCACGGCACCCCGTTCCGGCGCGCCGTCGAGGAGGGCCTGCTCGACACCGAGGCGATCGCGCACGTCGGCACCCGCGGCCCGCTGTACGGCAAGCGCGACCTGGAGGACGACCGCCGGTTCGGGTTCGGCATCGTCACCTCCGCCGACGTGATGCGCCGCGGCGTCGACGAGGTCGCCGACGCGCTGCGCCAGCGCATCGGGAACCGCCCGCTGTACGTGTCGGTCGACATCGACGTGCTCGACCCCGCGCACGCGCCCGGCACCGGCACCCCCGAGGCGGGCGGGCTGACCAGCCGCGAACTCCTGGAGATCCTGCGCGGCCTGGCCGGCTGCCGGATCGTGGGGGCCGACGTGGTCGAGGTCGCCCCGGCCTACGACCACGCGCAGATCACCGCCACCGCGGCCGCGCACGTTGCCTACGACCTGGTGAGCGTGCTGGCGCTCGGCCCGGCGGCCACCACCGGCTGACGGTCGGGTCCGCCGACCCGCCGGCACCGCCGGCGTCGGGGCCCGGCGGCCGTCCCCTCGCGGGAGCGGCCGCCGGGCTCGCGTCGTGAAGGTGCCCCGCGCGTCCCGTCGGGGCCGGCGGACCGGCCCACCGGAGGCGGGCGCGTCAGCCGCGGATCGTGTCAGCCGCGTACCGCGTCCTGTGCGTCGGCCGTCCCGGCGGGGTCGCCCGGACCGGCCGGGGTGCGGCGCGCCCACACGCTCGCCAGCAGCGCTCCCGACATGTTGTGCCAGACGGAGAACAGCGCGGCGGGCAGCGCGGCGAGCGGCGCGAAGTGCGCGGTGGCCAGCGTCGCCGCCAGGCCGGAGTTCTGCATGCCCACCTCGATGCTCACAGCGCGGCGCGCGCTCACCGGCAGGCGGGTCACGCGGGCCGCGACGTAGCCCAGGGCCAGGCCCAGCCCGTTGTGCAGGACGACCGCCAGGGCCACCAGCGCGCCGGAGCTCAGCACGGCGTCGGCGTTGGCGCCCACCACGGCCGCCACCACGACGACGATGCCCAGCACCGACACCAGCGGCAGCAGCGGCAGGACGCGCTCGACGAACCGGCCCGCGACCGCCCGCACCACCAGGCCCGCCAGAACGGGGCCGAGCACCACCTGGAGGATGGACATCATCAGGGCCGCGCCGTCGACCGGCAGCGTCGACCCGGCCAGCCACAGCACTAGCAGCGGGGTGAGGAACGGGGCGAGGAGGGTGGAGATCGACGTCATCGCCACCGACAGCGCCACGTCGCCGCGCCCCAGGTAGACGATGACGTTCGACGCGGTGCCGCCCGGCGAGGCGCCCACCAGGATCATGCCGACCAGCAGCAGCGGGGGCAGGTCCAGCGCCACGCCCACCCCGTAGCCGGCCAGCGGCATGATCAGGTACTGGGCGGTGACGCCGATCAGCACCGCCTGCGGGCGCTTCACCACGATCGCGAAGTCCGCGGCGCGCAGGGTCAGCCCCATGCCGAACATGATCACGCCGAGCAGCACGGTGATGGCGGGCGCCATGCGGGCCGCCTGGTCGGGCACGGCGATACCGGCGATCGCGCCGACCAGGATGAGTAGCGCGAACCACCGCCCGGTGAATTCCGCGATCCGTGTCAGGAGTGCCATGGGAGTCCTTCTTTCCAAGATGAGCGTCCCAAGGATGGCAGGCGGGTCGCGGCCGCCGAGGGGCGGCCCCGCACGGCAGCCCCGTTGACTGGTTCCGACAGGACCAGGCACGCGCCCCCCGGTGTCGGGATACTGGGCGGCATGCGCAGCGGAATGGGCGACTTCCTCCGATCGCGGCGCGCCCGCATCGGCCCCGAGGACGTCGGTCTGCCGACCTACGGCGGGCGGCGCCGCGTCCCGGGCCTGCGCCGCGAGGAGATCGCGCAGCTCGCCGGGGTCAGCGTCGACTACTACGTGCGGCTGGAGCAGGACCGAACGGGCGGCGTCTCCGACGAGGTCCTGGACGCGCTCGCCCGCGTGCTGCGCCTGGACGAGGACGAGCGGTCCTACCTGTTCAGCCTGGCCGAGCCGGTGCGGCGGGTCCGCCGCCCGCGGCGCACCGTCAGCCCGCACCTGCGCCACCTGCTGGCGGGCATGCACGGCAACCCCGCGTACGTGATCGACCACCGCACCGACGTCCTCGCCTGGAACCGGCTCGCGGCGGTGCTGCTGCTCGACTTCGGCGAGCTGCCCGCCGAGCGCCGCAACTGGGTGTGGCTGCTCTTCCGCGACGAGCGCACGCGGCGGGTGTTCGGCGACTGGCGCCTCAAGGCCCGGGAGACAGTGGGCCACCTGCGCATGCACGCGGCCCGCCACCCCGGCGACGCCCGGCTGACAGCCCTGGTGGGGGAGATGTCGGTGGCCAGCGAGGAGTTCCGGACGATGTGGGCCGACCACAACGTGCGCGACAGGACCCGCGGCACCAAGGACGTCGTCCACCCGCTGATCGGCGCGGTCCGCCTGCACTACCAGACCTTCCAGGTCGGCGGCGAGGCCGACCAGTGGCTCGTCGCCTACTCCGCCGAGCCCGGGTCGGAGGCCGAGCGCTCCCTGCGGACGCTGGCGAGCTGGGCACTGCCCGACGCCGCGGAGCGCGGCGCGGTCGCCCCCGCTGAGGAGAGCGAGCGCCCCGACCCCCGTTGACCCGCGGCCGCGGCACCCCCTGGAGGACGGCCGGGGTGCGTGCCACGGCCGCGACCATCCGTTGGTGTTGGGGCCGGGGCCCGGCTGGGGCCGGTCGTGCAGGGTCCGGCCCCGCCGCAGCCGGTGCGCCGTCCTCCGGTGCGCCGTCCTCCGATGCGCCGCCCGCTCAGGTCGGCGGGGCGGTGGCACCGCCGCCGTCCTCCGGCGCGGGCACCGCCGCGCCGGAGGCGATGTCGCGCAGCGCCCGCACGTGCCGGTCGAACGCGTCGCGGCCCTGCGCGGTGAGCGCGAGCCGGGTGCGCGGCCGCCGCCCCGTGAAGCCCTTGTCGATCCGCACGTAGCCGGCCTCCTCCAGGGTGGCGGCCTGCTTGGACAGTGCGGAGTCGGTGATCTCCACGGCGTCGCGCACGAACCGGAAGTCGGCGCTCTGCACGGCGGCCAGCGCGGCCACGATGGAGAACCGCACCGGCGCGTGGATGACCGGATCGAGGCGGGCCCGGGGGTGCCGCGTCACGCCGCCGCCCGGGTCAGCCGCAGTGCGGCGACCGCCCCGGCCAGCGGCGGCACGGCGGTCAGCAGTGCGCCGGGCACCCACCACGCCGGGTCGCCGAACCGGTCCGCGCCGAGGACCAGCACCCCGGCGTAGAGCACGGCCCACGTGCCGATCATGGTGAGGTGCAGCCGCGTGTAGTGGCGGGGGGCGACCGGCTGGCGGACGGCGTAGGCGCTCAGCAGCGCCGTCGCGATCGCCCACGCCGCCGACCCGGCGCCGATGGTCAGCGGGCCGGGGGCCAGGCCGACCCCGGCGGTGTAGGCGGCCGTCAGTACCGCGTACGCCGCACACCATGCGGCGTACCAGCGCGCCCGCCGCCGGGCGGTGTCGGCGACCCCGTCGGCGACGGCCAGCGCCGCCCGTGCCTCCGCGTGATCCATGGAGAACTCCCCTCGTCGAATGCATGCCATAGTGGCAAGTACTTTCCACATTGGCAAGTAGATTCCAGAGCGGAAAGTCGACGGGTCGGACGAAGTGCAGAGCGGCGGACGCCACCGCACTAGTGCGTCCGGGGAGGGACCGAGCCGTCCGCTCTCGTGGTGGTGCCCGGGGAGGCGGTGGTGGTGGGGGTGACGGGTCGCTGCTGGGGTGATGGACCGTGAGGGGCGGCCGTGTGCGGCTATGAGTAAGGCGGGTGGCATGCTCCGCCGACCGCCGACCGCCGACCGCCGACCGCCGACCGCCGACCGCTGCGGCTGCCGCAGTGGCGGTGGCGGTGGCGGTCGATCCCGCTTCGACGGCCGTCCCCGCCGTTGTCAGCGTCTCCGGGACCACTGACAACGGCGCAGTCGGCGGAGGCCGACGCGGCGAAGCACTGCATCGGCCCGGTACTCCCGCCACGGTCAGCCCGGACCGCCGGAACAGCCGGAACCGCTGGATGCATTGGGGGCGCCGACAGCGGCGCACCCCCGCACCCCATCGCGACGTCCACGTCCGACCGGAACCGCGCCGACCGATTCCCGCCCACCTCGGGCCACTACTTCCCATGGCAGCCCCGACGAAGCCGACGCGCTCGGGTCGAGAACCCGCGCAGTCCACCACCGCAGAGCGTCTACCGTCCGCGCTACAGGCATTGCGCCGAGACGGCCCCGGGCTGAGAGGTGGTCACCCGAGCGGGGATGCGGCAACCACGCGCCCATTGCGGCGGCCACGCCCGACCGAAATCGCTCCGAGGTCGCCCTCAATCCGAAGGCGGTCGCTCGCGCCAAGCTGCGGCCGCCGCGCGCCATCGCCGCGGCCATGCTCGACCGAGCCACGTCGGCTGGTTCCCGTCCACTTCCGGGCACGCCGCCGCCACACCCCATGGCAGCAGAGAAGGCCGACGCGTTCGGATAGCGGGCCGGCTCCGTCCACCGCCGCCGGACGTGCACCGCCCCACCAGGGGCGACGGCACCGCCCCTTGGCTCCGACCCGCTCACTTGGGCGCTGCGTCGAGGCCGCACCCCGGTCCGGAGGTGGTCGCCCGATTCGGACGCGGCTGCCGTGTGCCGGCTCCGGCCGCTATCCGGCCGCGAGTGCTGCGGTCGCCCGCCCGCGTGGGGCTCGACACCGGTGGGATGGCATCCCAGCCGTCAGTCGCCCTCGGCGGGGGTGCGTCCCGATGCCGAAGGCGCGGGGACGGGGGAAGCGGTCGCGGTCGGACCGGAGGCCGGGTCCGCCGGGTCCGCCGGGCCGTTGGCCGGGGCGCACGAGAAGCACGTCATTCGGAACACCTCCGCACCCCCGACGAACCCAAGGAAGTACCCGGGCACGCCGTCATCGCCCGCGCGCTGCCCCGCGATGCGCTCCGCGTCCACGCTGCCCTGGAACCGGACCGCCGCTCCGTCCCGCGTCACGCCTGTGCACGCCACCGCGAGCAGGCCCGGCCGGTCGGGGTCGCGCCCGCACGACAGCCGGCCCCGCACCGGGTGGCCCTTCCGGTCGAAGGCGTCCTCCGCCTGCGGGCGCAGCACCGACGCCGCCAGCTCGGCCGCCACCCCTTGAACGTCGCCGCCCTCACGCTCCGAGCAGCCCGGGAGGATCAGCGCCGCCGACGCCGCGACGACCACGAACGAGGACGCGGGCCGCCCCTCCAGCACGGTGCGCCATCGGCCGGACCCGCCACGCCCCGCAGTCCCTCGGCCGCGCGACCGCGCCGCGAGGGCGGTGCGCCACGCTGCGAACCGCGTGCGCGGAACGACGCGTCCGATCCGGCGCCCCAGTGCGGCGCGCCACCCCGCCGGGCGGCGGGCGAACACGGTGCGCCACCTGGACGGCCGGGCCTGCGGCGGTGTGCCGCTCCCGCCGGACGCGGTGTCCGCCTCGGGGGTCCGCCGACGGACGCGTCGGCCGACGGCGGCGTGCCAGGCCGAGGCCCGCCTCCCGACTGCGGACCGCCCGCGCCGAAACCGGTCGGCCAGCGCCGCGCGGCGTCCGCGCAGGCGCTCGCCCAGCGCGGTGCGGCGGCGCGCCATCCGGTCCTTCAGCGCCGTACGCCACCCGGCGAAGCGTCCCGTGTCGATCCCCACGCCGCAACTATCGCCCGGGGCGCACCACCGCCCCCCACATCGCCACAGGGGCGGACCACCAAGAATCCGGAATACTCCGGCAAACTCCCGAACCCCGGCCGCCGCTCGGCGGCGCGGGCCCATCCGCCGGGCCCGCCCCCGGTCACCTGTCGCGGCGAGCACGCCCGTCCCTCCGCCACTGCCGCAGGCGGCCGCACCGCGCCCTTTGCGGCGTCGGCCGGCGGAATGCGCGGGCGTTCTCCGGGGGGACCGACCGTCCACCCGCGTTCTCGGCCGCTGGGAGCCGCGTCACGCCCTTTGCGGCGTCGGCCGATGGAAGGTGCGGGCGTTCCCTGGGGGAACGACCGGCCCCTACCGCGTCAGCGAATCCGGCAGGGCCGTAATCACTCCGGCGGTCCCTCCGCACCAGCGAGATCGGTCGCCCCTGGCCGCCCCCGGTGCCCGACCGCTGCCGTCGCCCCCGTTCCGGTTGACCCGCGCGGCGGGCCCCACGAGGATGTTCCGCGTCTTGTACCAGTGCGCATCGGGGGGCGACATTGGCGCAGCACCGCCTTGACACGGCTCTGCCGGCGGGTACCGATCCGCGTGCCCACGCGCACCTGCTCCACCGCGTGCACGAGGCGACGTTCTCCGGCGGCACGCCGCCCGCGCCGCCCCGTTCCGTCATCGCCGAGTCGTGGGGGCGCATGCGGACGCGCCGCTTCGACCCCGACGACGCACCGCGCCCCCGGCTGCTCCGCCGCGAGGAGGTCGAGCGCCGCCGCGCCCAGTCCCCGCTCGGCCAGGTCCTGCCCCTGCTGCGCAGCTCCCTGACGTCGGTGGCCGAGGACGCCGGGCACGTCATGCTCGTCACCGACCACACCGGCCTCGTCCTGTGGCGCGACGGCCCGGCCCGGGTGCGCCGGATCGCGGACGGCGCCGGCCTCGTGGAGGGCGCCTACTGGAACGAGGAGAACACCGGCACCAACGCCATCGGCACCGCCCTGGTGGTCGGGCGCGCCGTCCAGGTCCACTCCGCTGAGCACTACGTGCGCCCGCTCCACCGGCTGACCTGCGCGTGCGCCCCGGTGCGCGACCCGCGCGACGGCCGCGTCATCGGCGCCATCGACCTCACCGGCCCGGCCATCACCGCCCACCCGTCCACGCTCGGACTCGTCGACGCGGTGGCCCGCCTCGCCGAGTCGCAACTGCGCGGCCTGCACCACGCGCACCTGGAACGGCTGCGCGTTGTCACCGCCCCCATCCTCGCCGGGCTGCGCGGACCCGCCCTCGTCGTGGACGACGAGGGGTGGACGGCCGCCGCCGTGCACACCGAACCGGTCCGCCGCGTCCTGCTGCCCAAGCGGCCCGAGGCGGGGACCGCCTGGCTGCCCGTTCTGGGTGCCTGCCGCCTGGAGCCGCTGCCCGGCGGATGGCTGGTCCGGCCGGGCGCCGGTGAGGCGGCCCCGCCCACGCACGCCGAACTGGACCTGGCCACCGGTTCCGTGCCGCTCCTGCGCGTCGGCGGACCGAGCGGGGAGTGGACGCACCGGCCGAGCCCGCGCCACACCGAACTGCTCCTCCTTCTCGCCCGCCACCCCGAGGGGCGGACCGCCGCGCAGCTCGCCCAGGACCTGTTCGGCGACCAGGGGCGTGTGGGCACCGTCCGCGCCGAGATGTCACGGCTCCGCCGCCACCTCGGAGGCGTGGTCGAGAGCCGCCCCTACCGGTTCGCCGAGGGCCTGAGCGTCTCGGTCCGCACCCCCGCCGACCCGGTCCCGCTGATCCGCACCTCCACCGCGCCCGCCATCCGCCGCCCCGCTGCCCCGACCCCGGCCCCGGCTCTCTGACCACCGCTCCACCGGGAGATTCCGCGTCCCCACGGCAGGACGGCGAGCGACACCGACCGTCGCCAGTGCGGGACGCACTGTCGGGGCAGTGGGTGGGCGGGACCGATGTGCGAGGGCTGTTCGCCGATCCCCGCCTGCCGCATGGGCGGCCGGTCGGCGGCTTCTCGGCGGATGCTGCACGCGAACCGGGGTCGGGGACCGTACGGTTCCGGCCCAGGCGGCGTGCGATCGCGGCCAGGGCAACGGGCAGGACGCGCGGGCCGGGCCGCCGGGAGGTCGCTGCGGTGGCGCGCTGTCGGCGCGGGACGGTGCCTGCGGACGTGTTCCGAGACGGGCGGTCGTCGCCTCCGGGGCCGCGCCGGTCCCGCGGCTCCGCTCTGGCTTGAGTACCTGGGAGTTCCAGGTGTGTGGGCGGGACCGATGTGCGGGACTGTTCCGCCGCCCTCGCCTCGCGGGTGGGCGGTCGGTCGACGGTTCGCGGTGGACTGCTCTCCGGCGGCGGTCGGCGGCGGAGGGTGGATCCGAAGCCGGGAGCCGTATCTCCCGCGCAGGTGGTGTATGACCTCGACATGGCAGCGGGCGGGGCGCGCGTCGGATCGGCGAGAACGTTGCCGGCGGCATCCGGGCCCGGTCGGTGTCCGGTCCGTGAGTGACGCGCGTGGGAGCGGCGTCCGACCCGCGGGGGAGGTCGGCGAGGACGCGACGGTCGGTGTGTTCTCCGTGTGCCCACTGCATCACCGCACCGACCGAGCGCGGCTCCCACCTGTTCCGCGCCGCGCCGGAGGGCGCGGAGCCTGCTTGGACCTCGCCGCGCCGGGGGAGGCCGTGCCGGGTGGGTCGCCCGCACCCTGCCGAACGCGTCGGCCGGAACGCCGTCAGAGCGGGGCGGCCATCGGTGTGGCGGGACGGGCCCGGGGCCTCGGGGAGTCGGTGTTCCGCCGACGGACATCCCGCGCCGGCGGTCCGGTGGCGGCTGCCATCGCGGGTGGCCGACCAGCCTCCTATCCGGCGGCATCCATGCGGGTGCCCCGTCGGCACTGACCGACCTGCGGCGCCGTGCCCTTCACCGCTCGGCCCCGGTGAGGAAGGTGGTCGGTGACCGTGGTGTCGCCGACCGACGCCGGAGAGCGTCCACCGGCGCCGCGCGGCCGACCCCGGGGCGGGCGATACGGGCGCGGTGTGCGGCTTCCGCGCACCGGTTCGGTGCCCCCGCCTGCGCGCGGAACCCGAGTCGGGGCGGTCCGCGCCGATTCGGGGCCAGGGGGTCCTCCGCCCGCGCGTGCCGACAGGGCGTGTTGGCGGGCTAGGCGTCGACGGCAGGGGCGGCTGCGGCGGCGGAGAGGAGCAGGCGGGTGGCCTCCGGCCAGTCGGGGAGGCGGTGCTCGAAGGGGAGGCGGGCCGCGTGGAGGAGGGCCGCGGCGGACGCCCGGGGAAGGTCGCGCCGTACGCGGTCGGCCGCCTCGGCCGAGGCGGTGGAGCGGTAGCCCGCGAGCAGCGGGGCGAGGACCGCACCGGGGCCGCGCGCCCCCGGCGCCGCCGCTGTCCACGCCGCCGCCAGCGAGGCGAGGTCGTCGGCCGGGCGGCCGGACCGGACCGCGCCCGGGTGGACCGGCGCCGCACCGTGCGGGGTGAGCACCACCCCGCCGGGTCTCGGAGCCCCCAGGGTGAGCACCGGCGGACCGCCGTCGGCGTCACGCGCCTCGCACGCCCGCGCGAGCGCCAGCGCGCGGTCGGCCGCGTCCGGCAGGAGGCGGGCGAGGTGCCGCGCCGTGCTGACCGGCCCGGGCGGCGGCGCCTGCGCCGGGAGCTCCCGGGGAGGCGGCACCGCGTGCACCCGGCCCAGCAGCGCACCGACCTCCTGCGCCCCCTCGACCGAGAACGGGGCTCCCTCCAGCCACGCCACGGCGAGCACCCCGAACCGGTTCACCCGCAGCAGCTCCGGCACGGGCACCCCCGCTGCGGCAAGCGCGACGTGGGCGGCCACGTTCACCCCGCCGACGCGCACCCGGACGGCCGCCAACGGGGCCCCCTCCGCGTCTTCGGCCCGCCCGGTCCAGTGGCCGCCGGGCACGTACCGCACGGCGGTCAGCCGGTGCGCCCGCCGCCCCGCGTACGCCGAGGGGTCGGCGGCGACGCGCCGCACCCCCGCGACCGCCGGGTCGTGCGCGGGGGCCGTCAGGACGGTGCCCAACCGCTCGTCGACGACGGGCGACGTCCAACCGGCCGGCGCCGCCGGGCGCGCGAGCGGGGGGCCGCCGTCCTCTTCGGGGGCGGCGACCGGCGGCGCACCCGCCGGGCCCGCACGCAGGCCCGCGCGGTGCTCCCCGTCGGGGCCGGTGAGCACCAGTGCGGCTGTGGCGCCGTTGGGGCCGAGCAGTACGCGCTCGGCCACCACCCGTTCCGGCGGTACCGCCCCTTCGGGCACCAGGGAGCGGACCAGGAGCACCAGCCGTCCGGGGTCGAGGAGGTCGCCCAGAGCGGGCACATGAGGGAGGCGGCGCACCAGGTCGGCGTCGGCGGACGGGAGCATCGCGGACCTCCTCGGTGCTGCGTGGGCTCCGATTCTGCCCAGTACGCGCCCGCTCCGGTAGCCCTCGCGGAGCCGGACCGCCGACGTCCGTCCCGCCGTGGCGTCCGAGGGTCGTGGCGGGGGTCCGGGTCATGGGGGCGGCGGGGCCGCCGATGCGGCGGCCGTGCCGCCCTGCCGCATGTCGACGGGGGCCACTGCCATCGGCGCGTATCCGCCGCTGCGCCGCTGGTCTTCCCGTCCGCCGGATGGAGGAGGCGAGGCCGGGGCCGGGCAGACGGCCCGCGCGGTGGACGCGGCCGCATCGGTACGGCCGGGGGAGGGCCGGGACGTCCGCCGTCACGGTGCGTTCGGCCGGGCGTGGTGCGGTTTCTGGTGGGAGCGGGTGACGGGTTGTCGCCGGGGTGCGTCGGCGGGCCGGGATGGGTGGCCGGACGTTACCGGGAGCGGGGCGGGTGGCGTGTTCCGGGGACGTGGCCGTACCGGTGCGGCTGGGAGGGGAGCGGGTCGTTCGTCGTCGTGGCGGGTCCGGCCGGGTGTGGTGTGGCGGTAGTGGTAGCAGTTGAGTGCGGGTGGCGGGTGGCGGGTCGTCGCCAGGGGTGGTGCGTATCGGATCGGGGCGAGCGGTCGCGCGTTATCGGGAGCGAGGCGGGTGGCATGTTCCGGTGAGCGCCGACCGGTCGGCGGACGCGACCGGGCACCGAGCCTCACAGGGAGGGCACTCGCCATGACGGTGAGTGAGGCGTCGGCGACACGTTGCAACCTGATGCAACCTTTGCGGTGCACGTCGCATCCGCGATCAACTGGGTTCCGAGCGGCAGGCCGCTCACATCACCGCCTCGTCCGTCCGCACCCGTGCCTTGAGGGGGGTAGCGGGAACCGACCTGCGGGACGGACGTCCGAGCGGCGACCCGGGAGTCGTGGGGGAGCGCCCCCGGGTCGCCGCACCCTGCGGCGGTGGTCGCTCCTCTGCCCCGGGGCGACCTCCGCTGCCGCAGGGACGCGCAACGGCGCGGTCCGCCGACCGCGCACGACCCGCCGTCCTCCCGGAACACCACCGTGCCACCCCGGGAAGGCGGCCCGGCAGCCGTCCGCCGGCGCCGCCCGGCCTCCGCCGCCCACTCCCGGGGCGGCGGAGGTCACACCTCCTTCACCGCCGGCAGGCGGGCGGTGGCCAGCCAGCGCCACCGGGCGGCCTGCGACGCCGTCCCGGCGGCGGCGAGCAGCGCGGCCGCGAGCGCGACGGGGGCCGGCCACACGAAGAACGGGGCGACCCCCGCGACAGCGAACAGTCCGATGTTGTGGGCGACGGTCACCCACCCGGGCACGGGGATCACGATGTTGGCCTTATCGCCGGGGGTCGCGAAGAGCGTGGGAACGCCGATCAGCACCGCTGCCGCCAGCACCGCCAAGGGGATCGACACGGCGCTCAGCGCCCACGGTGCGGCGATCCAGGCGATGAGTTCGGTCGCGAAGCGCAGCGCCGCGCCGACACGGGAGTCGGGGGCCTGGCCGCCGGGCGACGTGGTGGGGGTGGTCACGGGGCCAGGGTCTCACGCCCCGCGTTGCGTACCGGTCGCGGGCCGCCCCGCGCGGCGACCGCACGTCAACCGGCTCGGTGGTGGTCCGGCCGGTCCTCAGTCCGGCGCGGTCGACCCCCGTTCCGGCGGTCTCCACCGCGCGCCGACGACCGGACCATCGACACTTCGGCGGCCGGGCACCGCTGCCCCGATGTCGGGCTGGTGGCGCGGAGCAGGGGCGCGGTCCTGCGGGTGCGAGTGGTCGTCAGCAGTGGTCCGCGCAGTGGCGATCGGGCGCCGCGCCGGCCGCGCATAGCCAGTAGGCCGTCGAACCGCCTGCCCCTCTTCTGCCCCGGGGTGGCGCGGCGCCCGGACGCCGACCCCCGCCTGTGCGGCGTCCGCACCGATGCGTACCGGTCCATCCCGCGTCCGGATGGTCCGCGCGACTTGGATCCGTCATCCTTGCCGGGTTCCAGCGGGGTGGGCGTCGGCGCCCCGCCGGACATGTACCCCACTGGTCCCCCGAACGGGCCTGTCCAGGGTGCGTGGAAGGCGCAACGCCATGCGTGCGGTTCGATGGGCCCGCGTCCCCTGCGCGGAGGGATCCGCGCAGCGGCGCAGCGGCGCAGCGGCGCGCGGCCTCGGCCGCCGGCCCCCCGCCCCGGACGGCCTCGCCGACGGACCTCGGCCCCCGGCCCCCGGGCGTCAGCCGACCGGGCGTCGGCGGGGGCGGGCCGCTCCGGGGCCGCGCGGGCGCATGATGAGCGCGGCGACCGCGTAGCGGCACGGCTCGGTGCCGGGGTTGGCGTAGCCGTGCTCGACGTCGGCGGCGAAGTACACCGAGTCGCCCGGCCCGAGGTCGGTGGCCTCGCCGCCCACGGTGAGCCGCAGCGTGCCCGCGTCGACCGCGACGAACTCATGGGAGCCGGGGGCGTAGGCGGGGAACACCCCGGCGTCGCACCCGGGCGGCAGCTCGGTGCGCACCCACTCGAAGTTCACCCCCGGGACGACCGGGGACAGCACCGTCCGCCGCCAGCCCCCCGGTTCGTCGGCCACGTCCTGATCGGCGGCGCGGCGCACCACGACGGTGGACTCGGAGGCCGGAGCCACCAGCCGGGCCAGCGGCACCCCCAGCCCTTCGGCGATGCGGCCGAGCACGACGATGGTCGCCGCCTTCTCGCCCCGCTCGACCGACGACAGCATGCTCACGCTCACCGCGCTGCTGTCGGCGAGCCGCTGGAGGCTGAGGCCGCGATCCGCCCGAATCGCCTGGATGCGCGCGCCGAGCGCCGGTAGATCGACCACGTCCGCTATGATAGCGATGATTTCCGCGATAGAGGAAAGTGGGGTCCGCTTGCCGCTCGAAGGAGTCGCCATCCGACCGGTCCGCACCGCCGACCTTGGGGCGGTCGCCGGGATCTTCGCCCACTACGTCGACCACACCCGGTTCACGTTCGAGGAGACACCCCCGTCCGAGGCCGACTGGCACCACCGCCTCGAACAGGGGGCGGCGGCCGGGCTGCCGTTCCTCGTCGCCGAGGTCGACGGCCGTGTCGCCGGGTACGCCCGCTGCACCCCCTGGCGCGAGAAGCCCGCCTACCGGTTCACGGCCGAGGACTCCATCTACCTCGCCCCCGGCATGGGCGGGCGCGGCCTGGGCGGCGAACTCCTCGCGGCGCTGCTGGACGACGCCGCCGAGGCGGGGGTGCGGCAGATGGTCGCGGTCGTCGTCGACGACGGCGAGGGCGCGTCGCTCGCCCTGCACCGGCGGTACGGGTTCGCCCTGGTGGGCCGCCTCTCCCGCGTCGGCCACAAGCACGGCCGCTGGCTCGACACCCTCCTCCTCCAGCGCGGCCTCCTCCCCGCGTCCGCCACCCCGGCCACCACCCCCCATCGCGCCCACGCCCGTACCACCGACACGGGCTGATCCCGCCCCACTGCCGGCCCCGGACCGACGAACTCCCCGACCGATCACCCGGAGTGGTCCGGCCGGCGGTCGCGGGGGGAGAACACCCCCGCCTGCGCGGCGCGACAGGGAGCCGGCTCCTGCGGTCGTCCCCGTGAGCATCGCGGCGCGCCTCCGCTATCGGTGGGCCGCACGGTGGACGCACCGACCGTCGGAGCGCCCGGCCGGATCGTCGCGAGCCCCGCGCCGTGCGGTCGCCGTCGACCCTGTGCCGGACGGTCTGCGCTCTCGTCCTGCCACCGACGTCGATTTGGCTCATGACGGCGACCTGCGCCGATGGCGACGGGCGTTCGGCTCTCGCCGTCATGAGACACCCGGAGGGATGCGTGTTATTCTTTGATGACTGACCAGTCAGTCATAATAGGAGGGCGCGGAATGCCGAAGCGGGTCGACCGAGGGGCGCGGCGGGAGGAGATCCTGGCCGGGGCCGTGCGGGTGTTCGCGCGGAAGGGGTTCGCGGCGACGCGGGTGGAGGACGTGGCCGCCGAGGCGGGGATCGCCAAGGGGAGCGTCTACCTGTACTTCGACGGGCTCGACGATCTCCTCGGCGCGGCATTCGCGTCGTTCGGCGCCGCGTCGGAGCGGGTGCTCGCCGACACCCGCGCGGGGAACGGGGACGTCTTCGACCGGTTGGGCCGCCTGATCCGGTCGGTCCTCTCCCTGGTCTCGGCGGAGCCCGACCTCGCCCGGATCCTGGTCGACCTGTGGGCGGCCGGGCGCGGCGGCGCCGCCCCGCCCGTCGACATGGCCGCCTCCTATGCCGCGTACCGGGCCGCCATCACCGACCTGCTCAAGGAGGGCGCCGCCGCGGGGCGGGTCCGCCCGGGGGTGGGGGAGGCGCACGCCACCGTGGTCGTCGGGGCCATCGAGGGGTGCCTGCTCCAGTGGCTGATGGACCCGCGCCTGCCGATCGCCGACCTCGCCGGGCCGATCGCCGACGTCCTCGTCGACGGCCTGCGCGCCCCCGGAACGGATACGGCCGTCACCGACGCCGCCCGGATCGGCGGGACGGCGCACGGGACGGGTACGGCTTCGGACGGGGAGGCGGGCGACGACCGGACGGCTGCCCGGGACGGGGCGGTCGGTGATTGCGGCGTGGCGGCCGCTGGGGACGGTGGGGGAGCGGGTGGCGACGGGGCATCGGTCGGCGGCCGGGCGGCTGTCCTGGACGGGTCGGCCGACGGCGGTGGCGCCGGGTCGGGCGATGGCGACGGCGGCGGGCCGGTGCAGGGCGATGGCGGCGTGGCTGCGGGCGGTGGGGGCGAGACGGTGGGCGGCGATGCCGCCCGGCAGGGGGATCGGTGATGTCCGCGGCGTTCGAGAAGGCGGGGAGACCGTTGGACTCGCGAGAGACGGCGATGGCGGAAGGTGTGGCGATGCCGGAGGGTGTGGCGATGCCGGAGGGAGCGGCGATGGCCGGGAGCTCGGCGGGGACGGGTCGGGGGTGGCGTGCCCGGGTCGACGGGTTCCTCGTCGGACCCGGGGCGACGCGCGGGGAGCGCGCGGTGTGCTTCGCCACCGCCGTGGTCGGGACGGCCCTGGCCCTGGCCGCCGGCCACTCCGCCTGGGGGGCCGCCGTCGTGCCGTTGATCGTGGTGGGCGCCGCCGCCTTCGACCTGTTCGGCGGAGCCGCCGCCAACACGACCGACGTCGCCCGGCGCCAGTGGCACGGGCCCGGTCGAACCGCGTGGCACCACGCCGGTTTCGTGGCCGCGCACGTCCACCCCTTCGTCTTCGCCTGGCTGCTCCCCGGGTTCGGCTGGGACACCGCCGCGCTCCTCTACGGCCTGGTGCTGGCGAGCGCGGCCGCCGTCCTCCTCTCGCCGCCCCGGTTGCGGCGCCCGGTCGCCTTCGCGACGGCCGCCCTCGCGCTCACGGCGGTCACCTTCGTGGCCCCCGTTCCCGCACCGCTGGCCTGGATCGCCCCCGTCATGCTCCTGAAGCTGGTGCCGGGGCACCTGCTCGCCGACGGCGCGACACCGCCGCTCGCGCCGCCCGCGCCGGGGCCCGTCCCGCCGACGGCGCACCCCGCCTGAGCCCCGACCGCCGTGAAGGAGGCCCCCGTGAGATTCCCGAACCCCGCCCGCACCGGCCTGTCCCGGGCGCTCGTCCGCGCGCCGATCCTGGTGTACCGCGTCGGGCTGGGCGCCCTGCTCGGCCACCGCATGGTGCTGCTGACCCACGTCGGCCGCACGAGCGGACTGCCCCGCCAGGTCGTCCTGGAGGTCGTCGACCGGGACCCCGCCACCGGTACCGTCGTCATCGCCTCCGGATACGGCGCGCGGGCGCAGTGGTTCCGCAACGTGGTGGCCCGGCCGAGGGTCCGCTTCCAGGTGGGGCGGCACCGCTACGAGGGCACCTGCCGGCCGCTGCCCCCGGAGGAGTCCGGGCGGCGACTCGCCGATTACGCGCGCCGCCACCCCCTCGCCGCGGCCACGCTGATGCGCGGGCTCGGCCACACCGCCGCGACGGACGCCGACGTGCGCCGCCTCGGCGCCGACCGTGAGAACGGGGTCCCGCTGCTGGAGCTGCGCCCCGACACGTGACCGAACAGCGGGGACGCGGATGGGCCCGGTGCGCACCCGCGCACCGGGCCCATCCGCGTCGCCGGGCCGCTCGCCGGGCCGCTCGCCGGGGCGGGAGCCCACGGGAGCGCCGCCGTGGCGGGGGTGTGTGTCCGAGACCACCAGGGGGTGGCGTCCCCCCGGTTTTCGCAGGTGGTGACTTTCGGGTGATCGACATTGCGCGGAAATGACGTTGTGACCATCGATCTGCGGATGAATGATGCTGTTCTGTCAAACTTCGTCACACATCATGATCGCGCACGTTCGCGCAGGTCGCGTGATCTCGACCCTATAAACAGCTGATTTGATCTCGGTCCATCGCGTGTTCAACACGCGGTTATGTCGATCGGATTGACAGGCCGTCTGGCCTGGGGCAGGATTTCTATTGTTCGGAGTGACGAACGCCCTTCGGTCGTCGGTGAGGGGCAGCTCCGAGTCGAAGGCCCGGACGGTCCCAACCCGGAGACCATTCGCCCCACCCCAGGTCAGCGCGGTCAAAACAGCGGCCGCCCGCACCGTGGCATCGAGGGCTCCGAGGTCCGCGCCCGCACCCCGTCCGCTGCGCGCCCGGGGCTGCGTCAACTTAAGAATCCCCCGCTTCGCACTTTCCGACCGCGCTTCGTCGTTGCGAGAGATAGGGAGATGTCCACACAATGGACGCTGCGATTCACCGCCCGGAAAACCTGCCGGCCGATGGGGTCTCCGCTTCGGAGGAAATCCCCGAGCTCGAATTCCTGCGCCCCGTCGTCGAGTCGGGCAGGTGGGGTATCGACAGCACCGGCGGCCTTCCGCTGGAGAGAAATGTCACCGTGGTGCCGAGGGTCGCCGAGGCGCTCGGTGTGGAACAGGCCAGAGCCGCCGCCGAGTTCGCCTATTTCCAAGGGCTCGACCACGCCGTCCCCGTGGCCAACGGCACCCGCGCCCTCGTGATCGCGCTCATGGCCGCCAGCGTCCTCGCCGAGGAGACCGGCAAGCGCGCCCTGCGCCCCGGCCGCCGCGCCCTCGTCTCCGGCCTCACCTGGCAGGCCACCGCCATGGCGCCGCTCGACCGGCGCCTGGTCCCGGTCCTGCTCGACGTCGACCCCGCCACCGGTGTGGTCGCCCCCGAGACCGTCCACGCGGCCCTGCGCGACGACCGCGACGGCGAGATCGCCGCCGTCGTCATCCCGCACCTGTACTGCCGCATGGCCGACATCCCGCGCATCGCCGAGATCTGCGACGAGTACGGCGTCGTGTCCATCGAGGACTGCGCCCACGCCCACGGCGGCGCCATCGACGGCCGCCCCGCGGGCGGCGTCGCCGACTTCGGGACCTGGTCGTTCCAGGGCTCCAAGTCCATCACCGCCGGCGAGGGCGGCATGGTCACCACCCGGCACGCGGGCATCGTCGACCAGATCGTCTCCATCACCACCTGCGGCCGCGCCGTCGGCCGGTCGCGGCCCTTCCAGGCCGGCAACGACCGGCTCGGCGCGCTCCAGGCCGCCGTGCTGCGGGCCCGGATGCGCCGGTTCTACCGCGAGGAGCTGCCGGTCAAGCCCGGTGTGCTCGCGGACCTGGAGGCGCGCATCTCCGGCATGGACGGCGTGACCGCCCTCGCCCCGCAGCTCCGCGTCGGTACCCAGATCACCTACAAGGCCGTGGCCCGGTTCGAGCCCGAGGCGTTCGGCGCCGACACCGTCGAGGACCTCGCCGACGCCCTGCACGCCCTGCTCGGCGTCGAGGTCGCCACCCTCTACGACCCGCTCGACGACAGCGACCTGTACCGCCCCGACTCCGACCCGGCGAACCACTGGTCGGACGCGTTCACCGCCGCCGCCGACCCGGCCCGGTACCCGCTGCCCGGGGCCCACGAACTGCGCCGCACCGCCCTCGGCTTCGAGCACGCGGCCCTGCGCGACCCCGCGTTCCCCGACCGCTTCGCGCAGGCCG
Organism: Nocardiopsis trehalosi NBRC 14201; assembly: GCF_001552555.1. GTDB lineage: Bacteria > Actinomycetota > Actinomycetes > Streptosporangiales > Streptosporangiaceae > Nocardiopsis_B > Nocardiopsis_B trehalosi. The sequence goes on from NZ_BCRK01000029.1 coordinate 34,584, forward strand.
TCGCCCGCCTGCGCGCGGCCGGCCCGGTGCCGAGCCGCCCGTCCGAAGTGACCGGCTGAGCCGCATCACCATTCGCTCGCCCTCTACCGATGGTGAAACCGACATGCGAACGAGCGTTCTGCACACCGCCCAGCCCGCGGCCGCCACGACCGCGCCGTCCACAGCCACCGACCGGGTCTCCGTCTGCGTCGTCGGCGCCGGCTCCGGCGTCGCACCGCGCCACATCGAGGCGTTCGGCGAACACCCGGCCACCGCGGTCGACGCCCTCATCGAGTCCGACCCCGCCCGGGCCGAACTCCTGCGCGCCCGCCACCCCGGCATCGCCGTCACCGACCGCCTGCCCGCCGCCCCGCGCGGCGCGCCCGGCCTCGCGGTCGTCTGCGTCCCCGACGCCGCGCACACCGACGTCGTCACCCGGTGCCTCGACGCCGGGTGGCACGTCCTGTGCGAGAAACCCCTGACCGACGACCCCGAGGCCGCCGAACGCCTGTTCGCGCTCGCCGAGGACGCCGGGCTGCACCTCGCCGTCGCCTACCAGCGCCGCTTCATGCTGGAGGACCTGCACCAGCGCGTCGCCGACGGCGCCATCGGCCGCCTGCACTGCGTCAACGCGCGCTGGCTGCGCCGCGCCGGGCACCCCGAGTCCCGGCGCGGCCTCGACCGCCGCGGCTCGGGGGTCCGCGGCGACCTCATCCCGCACCTGCTGTCGCAGGGGCTGCCGTTCCTCGGCCCCGGCCCGCTGAGCGTCCAGGCCCGCGACTGGCGGGTCGGCGACGGGTGGGCCACCGAGGACGTCGCCCGGCTCATCGCCCGCGGCCCCGAGGGCATCGAACTCCAGGTCGACGTCGCCTACGACGCACCGCACCTCGACCGCCCCGACGACTGCTGGGTGGAACTCCACGGCGGCCTGGGCTCCATCCACGCCGAACTGCCCACCCACCAGGACGCGGAATGGGCGGCGGCGCACCCGCCCGTCCTCTACCCGCGCACCGGCACCCCCGAGCGGCTGGCACCGCTGCGCACCACCGCCGAATGCCACCTGCTCCAGGCCGACCGGATCGTCCGGTCACTCGCGGCGGGGCCCGCCCCGGCCGCCGACCGCGACCGGGAGCTCGCGCTGGTGCGCACCATGGCGGCGGCCCAGGCGTCCGCCCTGCACCAGGGGCCGATCATCCAGGTCTGACGGCCGCCCCACCGGCACGCCCGCCGGTACCGCACCGCGTCCGCGGCGTCGCCCGCCGCCGACGCGGCGGCCACCGTGCGCTCCACGCCCCGGTGGCCTCGACAAGGAGGAAGATACGGTTGCGCGCAACGATGTGGCGCCCGTCGCTCGTCACGGCGGCGGCGGCGCTGTTCCTGCTCAACGGGCTCGGCTACGCGTCACTGGCGTCGCGGCTGCCCGAACTCCAGGCCGAGTTCAACCTCAGCGAACCCCAGCTCGGCTTCGCCCGCAGCGGGTTCGTGATCGGCATCACCGTGGCGATGCTCGTCGCCCCGCAGATCGTCCGCCGCTGGCGCGCCCACCGCGTCGCGCCCGTGGCGGCCGGCCTCTACCTCGCCGCGGTCTGCCTCGCCGGGGCCGGCTTCGGCACGGTGTCCTTCATGGGCTGGCTGCTCGCCGCCGGCGTCCTCAACGCCCTCATCGACATCGGGCAGAACGTCATCGCCGTCCGGCTGGAGAAGATGCGGATGGCCGACGTCCCCGACGCCCGGCCCAACAGCCTGCTGTCGCCCATGGAGGGCCTCCAGGCGGTCGGCGTCGCCGCCGGGTCCGGGTTCGGCCTGCTCACCGCCGGGCGGCTGCCGCTGCTGCCCAGCTTCGCGCTGCTCGGCGCCGTCGGCGCCGTCGCCGCCCTGGTCGTGTTCGTGCTGCTGCGCGGCCTCGACACCACCGCGGGCGCCCGGCCCGCCCGCGCCGTCGACCCCGCCGCCCACCCCGGGCTGTCCCGGCGGCGCCGGCTGAGAGCGGCCTACCCGCCGCGCCTGCGGTGGCTGACCGCGATGAGCTTCTCCGCGCTCCTGCTGGAAGGGGCGGTCGTCAACTGGCTCGCCGTCCTCGTCGCCGGGTCCGGCGCGCCCCTGTTCGTCAGCGGGCTCGGCCTCACCGTGTTCGCGACGACGCTCTGCCTGGGCCGGCTCAGCTACGGCGCCATCGCCGGCCGGGTCGACCAGGTCATGTTCGTGCGGACCATGGGCCTGCTCGTCCTGGTCGGCATCGCCGGGGTCGCGCTGTGGACCGACGAGGCCGCCATCGTCCTCGCCTCCGCCGCCGCCCTCGGCTTCGGCCTGGCCAACCTGCACCCGTTCTGCACCGGCGCGGTCGGCCACGGCAGCGAACCCGAGGCCGAGGAACTCCACCTGGGCCGGATGAACCGGGTCGCCTACACCGGGATCGCGTTCGAGGGCGTGCTGGTCGCCGGGCTCACCGCCCTGTTCGGCCTCGCCGCCGCGCTCGCCGCCGTCGGCCTGACGGCGGCCGTCTTCGTCGCCAAGGCCCACCTGTTCCGCACCGAGCGGGCGCGCGAACTCCAGGCGGCCTGACCCGGCGGCGCGGCGGCGGCCCGCGAGCCGCCTCACCCCGCCCGCTCCAGCTCCACCACGACACCCCCGTACGCCGGGACCACCACCCCCGAGCGGGCCGGCCCCGGCGGCACCTCGGCCCGGTCGGTCGCCAGCAGCGTCCGGCCGGGCCGCGGCAGCTCCACCTCGACCGCGTCCCCACCGAAGTTCACCACCACCGCGACCACCTGCCCCGGCGCCTCCCGCAGGTAGGCCAGGCAGTCGTCGCCGCCCTCCTCCAGCGGCACGTAGGCGCCCGACAGCAGGGCCGGGCTGCGCCGCCGCAGCGCCAGCAGCCGCCGGTACAGGTTGAGCACCGAGTCCGGGTCGGCGAGCTGCGCCGCGACGCTGCGCTCCCGGTACTCCGGCGGCACCGGCAGCCACGGCTCGCCGCCGCCCGGCGGCCCGAACCCGCCGCCCGGCTCCGACGTCCACGGCATCGGGGCGCGCGCCTGGTCGCGGCCCAGCGGGTCGCGCCAGCACTCGGGCGGGATCGCCACATCGGGCAGGCCCAGCTCGTCGCCGTAGTACAGGGTGGGGGTGCCGCGCAGCGTCAGCAGCAGCACCGCCGCCACCCGCACGCTCCGCTCGCCGTGCCGGCCGGCCAGCCGCGGCCGGTCGTGGTTGGACAGCACGTGGTTGGGCCACGCCCCCTCCGGCAGCGCCTCCTCCTGCGCCTCGATGCTCAACCGCAGCGCCTTCGGCTCCCACGGCGTCTCCAGGAAGTTGAAGTTGAAGCTCCAGTGCACCCCGTCGAGGTCGCGGCCCAGGAAGCGCACCCACGACTCCCACGGCATCGCCTCCACCTCGCCGATGGCGATGCGCGACCGGCCGGTCCGCGCCCCGTAGTCGTCCAGCAGCGCCCGCATCCGCGCGATGTGGTCGAACAGGTCCGGGTGCATCCGGTCGTGCACGTGCCACTGGGTGTCGTGGTCGGGGTGCTGGCGGTCCGCCCCGTTGGGCGCGGCGTCGTCGCGCGGCGGGTTGTCGGTCAGCGCCGGGTCCTTGGCGATCATGTGCAGGGCGTCGATGCGGAACCCGTCGACCCCCCGGTCCAGCCAGAACCGCAGCACGTCCAGCATCGCCGCGCGCAGCCCCGGGTGGCGCCAGTTCACGTCCGGCTGGGTGCGGTGGTAGGAGTGCAGGTAGTACTGGCCGGTGGCGGCGTCGAACTCCCAGGTCGACCCGCCCTGCTCGCTGGTCCAGTTCGACGGCGGCCCGCCGTCCGGCGCGGGGTCGGCCCACACGTACCAGTCCCGGCGCGGGGCGTCGCGCCGCGCCCGCGCCTCCACGAACCACGGGTGGCGGTCGGAGGTGTGGTTGGGCACGAAGTCCAGGATCACCCGCAGACCGCGCTCGTGGGCGGCCGCGATGAGCGCGTCCGCGTCGGCCAGCGTGCCGAACGCCGGGTCGACGTCGGTGTGGTCGCTGACGTCGTAGCCGAAGTCGACCTGCGGCGACCGGTACAGCGGGCCGATCCACAGCGCGTCCACCCCCAGCGTGTCCGCCAGGTAGTCGAGCCGGCCGATGACCCCCCGCAGGTCGCCCACGCCGTCGCCGTCGCCGTCGGCGAAGCTGCGCGGGTACACCTGGTAGATGACGGCCCGGCGCCACCAGTGGGCGTCGCCGCCGTCCGCCTGAACTCGCACGTCCCCCTCCTCCCCTCGGCCACCGCCGCCCCCCGCGGCGGTGGTCACACGCTGACCGACCCCTTCGCCAGCACCCCGCCGTCGCACACCAGGTGCGACCCGGTGACGTAGGAGGAGTCGGGCCCCAGCAGCCACAGGGCGGCCCGCGCCGGCTCCTCCGGGTCGGCCAGCCGGCCCATCGGCACCTCGGCGCACAGCGTCGCCCGCATGGCGCCGCGCTCGGCCTCGGGTACCGAGGCCCACATCAGCGCGGTCTCGGTGGGCCCCGGGACGATCGCGTTCACCCGGATGCCCGCGGCCGCGTAGTCGACCGCCAGCGCCCGGACCAGCGCCGACACCCCGCCCTTGCTGGCGGCGTAGGCGCCGGTGCCGCCCGCGGCGAACGCCACCGACGCCGCCGGCGAGGAGCACAGCACCAGCGACCCGCCCGCCCCGCTGTCGAGCAGCGCCGCCACCACGCACCGCGCCGCCAGGTAGGCGCCGGTCAGGTTGACCTCCAGCACCCGCCGCCAGTCGGCCACCGGCAGCAGGTGCGCGGGGCCGCCGATGTCGACCCCGGCGGCGGCGACCAGGCCCGTGGGCGGCGCGCCGAAGCGCTCCCGCGCCGCGTCGACCGCCCCCTGCACCGACCCCTCGTCGGTGACGTCGCAGCGCAGCCCGGCCGCGTCGGGCGCACCGGCGGCCACCGCCTCCTCCGCCGCCGCGCGGGCGGCGGCCGCATCGGTGTCGAGGACGGCGACCGGCACCCCGGCGGCCCCCACCAGGCGGACCGCCGCCCGGCCGATCCCCGACGCGCCCCCGGTGACGACGACCATCCGCTGCGCCATGGCGTGCTCCTTTCGCGCCGCGCCCCGCGCGGCCGGGGTCAGGGTGCGAGCAGGGCGGCGGCGTCGCAGTACCGCCCCAGCCGGTCCGGGTCGAGCACCGCGCCCAGGCCCGGACCGGCCGGGACGGCCAGCATGCCGTCGCCGTCCAGGCGCGGCGGGTCGGCGGTGATCGCGTCGATGTAGGGGGCGCCGGTCCGGTACTCCACCAGGTCGGTGCCCGGCAGCGCCGAGGCCAGGTGCAGGTCGGCCAGCAGGCCCACGGCGGTGTTCCACCCGTGCGGGATGAGCCGGACGCCGAACTCCTCGGCCAGCCAGCCCACCCGGCGGCTCTCGCTCAGCCCGCCCACCTTGGTGCAGTCGGGCTGCACGATGTCGAACGCGCCCGCGCGCAGGAACGGCAGGTACGCCTGGCGGCGGGTGAGCACCTCGCCGCCCGCGATCGGCACGGGGGCGCGGCGGCGCAGTTCGGCGAAGTCGTCCAGCGCGTCGGGGCGCAGCGGCTCCTCGAACCAGGCGGCGCCGTGGGCGGCCAGCATGTCGGCGGTGCGCAGCGCCCACTTGAGGTCGCCGCGCCAGAACGCGTCGCTGCCCCCGGCGTCGACGGCCAGCAGCGCGTCGTCGCCGACCGTCTCGCGGGCGGCGCGCACGATCGCCTCGTCGGAGGCGGTGCCGACCCGGCCGAACGGGCCCCAGCCGATCTTGAACGCCCGGAACCCGGCGGCGCGCAGCTCGGCCAGCTCCGCCGCCAGCCGGGCCGGCTCGTCCATGAGGACCGACGCGTAGGGGCGCACCCGCTCGCGGTGGCGGCCACCGAGGAGGCGGCCCACCGGCTGCCCGGCGGCCTGCCCGCACAGGTCCCACAGGGCGATGTCGATGCCGCTGATCGTATGCGTGACGGCGCCCCCGCGGCCCAACCAGAACGTGTTCTGGTGCAGGTGCTCGGCGACCCGCTCGGGTTCGCGGGCGTCCTGCCCCCGGTAGAGGGGTTCGAGCAGGTCCAGCGACGCCCGCACCAGGTCGTCGCGGGTGGAGACGCTGCCCACGCCGACCCGGCCGTCGTCGGTGTGCACCGCCACCAGGGTGTGCACCACGTCCTCGGGGGCGAGCTCCTGGGTCCAGCCGCCCTTAGGGGTGCCCCCGCTCAGCCCTTGCGCCCTGATCTCGCGAATCTTCACGTCTGCTCCTCGCGGGTCGCGCGGTCGCCTCAGGAGCAAACTAAATCGACTATCGATAATCGTCAACGACCGCCTATACTCGCCACCCGCACGATCCGCCGACGGGAGCCCCGATGCCCCTCTCCGACACGCCCCGGTCCACCCGCGCCCACGTGGCCGCCGCCCTGCGCGAGGCCATCCTGGCGGGCGAGCTGCCGCCCGGCGCGCGGCTGCACCAGGACCGGCTCCGCCACGACCACGACGTCAGCGCCGCCCCGGTCCGCGAGGCGCTGCGCCAGCTGGAGACCGAGGGCCTGGTCGTGCACCGCCCCAACCGCGGGGTGTTCGTCGCCGACGTCTCGCCCCGCGAGCTGCGCGACGTGCTGCTGCCGCTCCGCCTGCACCTGGAGCGCTACGCGCTGGACCGCGCCGTCGCGCGCGACCGCGCCGGCCTGTGCGGCCGGCTGGCGCCGCTGGTCGACCGCATGGCGCGCGCCGCCGCGCGCGGCGACCTGCGCGGCGTCACCGAGGCCGACGTCGAGTTCCACCGCACCCTGGTCGCCGCCGCCGACGCCCCGCAGACCGCCCAGCTCTGGGGCAGCATCCAGTGGCGGCTGCGCGTGCAGTTCCACCGCCTCGGCGCGCCCGAGCACCGCCTCGACGCCATCACCGAGGAGCACGCCGTCCTGCTGGAGGCGATCCGCGACGGCGACACCGCGACCCGGCACGCCGCGCTGCGCGCGCACATCGTCGACGCGGCCGAGCGGCTCCTCGGCCCCGACTCCGACACCGTCCCCGCCGCCGGCCCCGTCCCATCCGGCGGCCCCGCCGCCTGACCCCGCGCCCCGCCCTCCGCGCGCATGCCCGCCCCGTCCCCGGGTACCCGCCCCGAGGTGGAGCAGCCGGCAGCCGGATCGGGGCCGCCGCCGCGCGGGGGCGGGCGGCCGCGTAGACTGACCCGAACATCACGGGGACGCCGCACCCGGGCGGCCGCCGCGCGCCACCCGCGCCGGCGCGGCCGCGACCGCGGGACATCCGCCCGCTCCCTCCCGCACCCGAGCCGCACCGCCGCGGTCCGCGGCGTCCCGCACCGCAGCCGAACCACCGGAGGTGGATCGTGTCCATTGATCCCCGAGAAACCCACCGCCAGCCCGCGTCGCAGGGCTCGCGCATCGACCCCTACGTCGGCTCCTACGCCGCACGAGCCCAGGGGATGGTGGCCTCGGAGGTCCGGGCACTGTTCGCCGTCGCGTCGCGCCCCGAGGTGGTGTCCCTGGCGGGGGGGATGCCCAACGTGAGCGCACTGCCGCTGGAGGACATCGGCCAGATCGTGCAGGACGTCGTCGCCCAGCAGGGTGCCACCGCCCTGCAGTACGGGTCCGCCCAGGGCGACCCCGGTCTGCGCGAGCAGATCTGCGAGGTCATGTCGCTGGAGGGCATCGACGCCAGCGCCGACGACGTCATCGTCACCGTCGGCTCCCAGCAGGCCCTCGACCTCGTCACCCGGGTCTTCGTCGACCCCGGCGACGTCGTGCTGTGCGAGGCCCCCACCTACGTCACCGCCATCAACACCTTCGCCGCCTTCCAGGCCGACATCGTGCACGTCGCCATGGACGAGCACGGCGTCGTCCCCGAGGCGCTGGACGAGCACCTCACCCGCCTGGCCGCCGCCGGCCGGAAGGTGAAGTTCTTCTACACGATCCCCAACTTCCAGAACCCCGCGGGCGTCACCCTCACCGCCGAGCGCCGCCGCCGCGTCCTGGAGATCTGCCGGTCCCACGGCCTGCTCGTCCTGGAGGACAACCCCTACGGCCTGCTGCGCTACGAGGGCGAGGCGTGCCGGGCGCTGCGCGCCGACGCCCCGGACAACGTCATCTACCTGGGGTCGTTCTCCAAGACCCTGTCGCCGGGGTTCCGCATCGGGTGGGCGCTCGCGCCCGCGGCCGTCCGCGCCAAACTGGTGCTCGCGGCCGAGTCCGCGATGCTCAGCCACTCCACGTTCAACCAGATGGTGGTGGGGCGGTACCTGTCCACGCACCCGTGGCGGGAGCAGATCAAGGACTTCAACGAGATGTACCGCGAGCGGCGCGACGCGATGCTCGGGGCGCTGGAGGCCCTGATGCCGGCTGGCACCACCTGGACCCGGCCGCAGGGCGGGTTCTTCGTCTGGGTGACCCTGCCCGAGGGGCTCGACGCCAAGGCCATGCTGCCGCGCGCCGTCAGCGAGCGCGTCGCCTACGTCCCCGGCACCGGCTTCTACGCCTCCGACGAGGGGCGCCGGAACATGCGGCTGTCGTTCTGCTATCCCACGCCCGACCAGATCCGCGAGGGCGTCCGCCGCCTCGCGGGCGTGCTGAAGTCCGAGACCGCCCTGCGTGATACGTTCGGCACCACGTCGACCGCACCCTCGGGCGGAAACGACACCCCCTCACCCGACCTCCCCTAGCACAGCGGGGGTGCTGCGCCGTGACACCGGCAGGACAGAAAGAAGGCAGGACCGTGGCCGATCTCGACCGGGTGCTCGTGCTCGCCGGCGGGATGTCCCCCGAACACGAGGTCAGTGTGCGCTCCGGGCGCCGCGTCGCCGAGTCGCTGCGCCGCCTCGGCATCGAGGTGCAGACCGCCGACGTCGACTCCGCGCTGCTGGCGCGGCTGGCCGACGACCCGCCGCAGGTCGTCTTCCCCGTCCTGCACGGCGCCGCCGGTGAGGACGGCTCCGTCCGCGAGATCCTGGAGTTGAGCGGCGTCCCCTACGTGGGGGCGCCGCCCAGCGCCTGCCGGGTGGCGTTCGCCAAGTCCACCGCCAAGGCGCTGGTGGCCGCGCGCGGCGTGTCCGTGCCGCGCGGGGTCACCCTGCCCAAGTCGGCGTTCCACGACCTCGGGGCACCGGCGCTGCTGGAGCGCATCACCGCCGCGCTGGGCTTCCCGCTGTTCGTCAAGCCCGACCAGGGCGGGTCCGCGTTCGGCGCCACCCCGGTCGACTCCGCCGAGGCGCTGTCGGCCGCGCTGGTGGCCTGCTTCGCCTACGGCGACACCGCCGTCATCGAGGAGCGGGTCGTCGGCACCGAGATCGCGGTGGGCGTCCTCGACCTGGGCGACGGCCCGTTCGCGCTGCCGCCGGTCGAGATCGTGCCCGACGGCGGGGTCTACGACTACGCCGCCCGCTACACCGCGGGCCGCACCGAGTTCTTCAGCCCGGCGCGGCTGCCCGAGGCCGCCGTCGACGCGGCCACGGCCACCGCGCTCACCGCCCACCGGGCGCTGGGCCTGCGCGACTTCTCCCGCGCCGACCTCATCGTCGACGGCACCGGCCGGGTCCGGTTCCTGGAGGTCCAGGTGGCCCCCGGCATGACCGAGACCTCCACGTTCCCGCAGGCGGTCGACGCCGCCGGGCTGGACTTCGCGGTGGTCTGCCGCGAACTCGCGCACCGGGCGCTGCTGCGCGGCCCCGGCGTCTGAGCCCCGCTCCGCACGCGACGCGGCCCGGCACCCGATCGGGTGCCGGGCCGCCGCGTGTCCGGGCGGCGCCCGGCTAGGCAGAGTTTTTCTGGATGCTTCCGGCCTGACTGATCCAAAAAGTGTGACCTAGATCGGGACCCGTTCGTCCAGGTCGTCGTCGCCGCGCCCGTCGCGGCCCGCGGCCGCCGGGTCCGCGTCGGGGTCGGCGGGCATCGCCGCGGCGGCGGTCCCCAGCGCCGCGTCCCGGGCGGCGGCGTCGCGGCGGGTCTTGTAGAGGCTGGCGGCCGCGGTGCCGGCCAGGGTGAGCACGATGACCACGAGGGAGAGCACGGTCGGGATCTCCGGGACGTGCAGGCTGGTGGTCTCGTGGATCGCGTGCAGGATGAGCTTGACGCCGATGAACCCCAGGATGAGGGCGAGCCCCGTGCTGAGGTAGACCAGCTTGTCGATCAGCCC
>NZ_BCRK01000030.1 GCF_001552555.1 Nocardiopsis trehalosi NBRC 14201
CCACCAGCCGCACGCCCGCCGAGGTGCGGACCGGCCCGGCGGCGGGTCCGGCGAGGCGGACCCGGTAGCCGGCGCGGTCCGCGGTCTCGCGGTCGGCCAGCGCGAACACCTCGGCCGGGCCGGTGACGTCGAGGAGGTCGACGTCGGGGAAGACCGCGATGACGACACGGTGCGGAAGGGGCATGCCCCCATCCTCACCGCCCCGGGCCGTGACCGCAATGACGGGTCGCTGTCACATCCGGACATCCGGACCGGTCCTGCGGTGGCCCCGCCCCCGCCCCGGGGCGGGGGCGGTGTCAGCCGGGCGGTCCGTCGCCCAGGTCCAGCAGGCCGCGCCGGAAGCCCGCCGCGACGGCGGCGGCCCGGTCGTTGACCCCGAGCTTGGCGTAGATGTGCAGCACGTGCGTCTTGACCGTGGCCTCGCTGATGAACAGGTGGGCCGCCGCCTCCCGGTTGGTGGAGCCGGCGGCGATGAGCCGGAGGATCTCCAGCTCCCGGTCGCTCAGGGGTGCGGCGGGCGCGCGCACCCGGCCGACCAGCCGGGTCGCCGCCAACGGGGAGAGCACGGTCTCGCCGCGCGCGGCCAGGCGGACGGCGCGCGTCAGCTCCTCCGGTGGGGCGTCCTTGAGGAGGTAGCCGGTGGCCCCGGCCTCGATGGCGGGGGCGACGTCGCTGTCGGTGGCGTAGGTGGTGAGGACCAGGACGCGCGTCGGGAGCCCCAGGCGGACCAGCTCGCGGATGGCCTCCAGACCGCCCGTCCCCGGCATGCGCAGGTCCATGAGGACCACATCGGGCTCCAGCGACCGCGCGAGTTCGACGGCGCGGGCACCGTCGCCGGCCTCCCCGACCACCGTGAGCCCCGGTTCTCCGGCGAACATGCCGCGCAGGCCGTCCCGGACCACGGGGTGGTCGTCGGCGATCAGCACGCGCACGGGGGCGTCACCCACCTCGGGCCCCCTTCGGAACGGCCGGTACCGCGACGGAGACGGCCGTCCCGGAGCCGGGCGCGGACTCGATCTCCAGCGTGCCCGCCAACCGGGCCACCCGCTGCCGCATCGACGTCAGGCCGAACCCGCCGTCCGCGCCGTCGCCGCCGGGCGGGCGGGCGGTGTCCGGGGACGGGTCGAAGCCCGCGCCGTCGTCGCGCACGTCCAGCACGATGAGGTCCTCCATGTACGACAGTGTCACCCCCGCCCGCGTGGCCCCGGCGTGCCGGGCGACGTTGGACAGGGACTCCTGGGCGGTGCGGAGCAGGGCGGCCTCGACCTCCGCGTGCAGGGGGCGGACCGGTCCGGTCGCGGTGAAGTCGGCGCGCACGCCGGTGAGCCGGGACCATTCGGCGGTGAGGCCGGCCAGGGCGTCGGACAGCGGAGCGGCCTCCAGGGGGGCCGGGCCCAGCGCGTGGACGGACCGGCGCGCCTCCGCCAGGTTCTCGCGGGCCAACCGGACGGCGTCGGCGACCCGGAGCCGCCACTCGGCCCCGGGCCCCTCCGCCGGCGCGGCGTCCGCGGCCCGTTGGGCCGCCTGGAGCTGGGTGATGATGCCGATGAAGCCCTGGGCCAGGGTGTCGTGGATCTCGCGGGCCATGCGTTCGCGTTCGTCGTGGGTGCCGGCCTCGCGGGCCTGGACCAGCAGTTGGGCGTGGAGGCCCTCGTTCTCGCGGATGGTCTCGCGCAGCCGCCGGACCACGCGCCCGCGCTCGTCACTGCGCTCCTCGGTGACCTCGCCGAGGTGGCTGAACACCGCGACCAGGACGACCAGGCAGGCGACGAAGACCAGGTACAGCAGGATCGACGCGGGGGTGGGGTCGGGGGGCCCGCCCATGTAGCCGGTGACGTTGACGGCGGCGGTGGCGGTCACCCCCGCGAACCGCCACCGGCCCCGGAGGAGCTGCCAGGAGTACACGTAGCCGGCGAAGCCGAAGAAGCCGGCGAACCAGACGCTCCGGGCGCCGAGCACGGCGATCATCACGATCAGCGCGGCGACGAGGCCGGCCGTGAGCCCCGGGCGGGAGGCGCGGTCGAGCTTGAGGCCGGCCATCGTCCACATGAGGGCCGCCGTGGCGGCCACCAGGCCGAGCGTCCCCGGAGACCGCGCCGCGGGCAGGTCGCGGGTGACCAGGGCCAGGACGGTGGACGCGGCCAGGAGGAAGAAGGGGACGGAGGCCGTGAGGCGGCGCAGCCGCTCCGCCCGCAGGTCGAGGTCGCGCTCCGGCGCCGTCTCCATCTTCACTCCCAGCGAAAGGACCTGGCCGCGACGAGGCCGCCGACCACGGCGTAGACCGCCAGGGTGACCAGGGGCGCCGGCGCGAGGGCCGCGCCGATCCAAGCGTCGTGGAGGCCCTGCCGCAGCGCGCCGAACGGGGTGTACCCGCCGACGAGCACCAGGATATCGGGCATCCGGTCGGCGGGCTGCATGAGTCCGCCCAGGTAGGCCAGCGGGAAGAAGAGCAGCACGCCGAGACCGTTGGCGGACCGCCCGTTGGGGGCGAGCGCCGCGATGAGCAGCCCGATGGAGAACACCGCGGCCGTGCCGAGCAGGGCCGCCGTGAGGAATTCCAGGGGCCCGGGGGCGCGGGCTCCGAGGAGACCGATCCCGATCGCGAGCAGCAGGGCGACCGCGAGCACGGCGAGGGCCAGCTGGAGCAGGAGCTGCACGGTGAGCAGGTTGGCGGGGCGGACCGGGGTGACCGAGAGCCGGCGCAGGATGCCCCGCTCCCGGTAGGTGGCGAGGGTCGTGGGCAGCAGGTACAGGCCGACCAGGCCGATCGCCATGGTGACCGCCATCGGCAGCAGGACGGTGTCCCCCTCGGTGATCGCGCTCCCGAAGACCACCAGGATGAACAGGGGGATGGCCAGGGCGAACACGGCGCCGGGTTCGCGCACCAGCAGCTTCGTCTCGACGGTGGTGAGCTTGGCGAGGGTTCTCACGGGGTTCTTCCGTTCTGGTGGTGGTGGGGGGTCCGGGGGCCCGGTCAGACCTGGAGGGAGCGGCCGGTCAGGGCGATGTAGGCGTCGTCCAGGGTGCGCTTGTCGATGCGGAGGTCGCGGACGGGGACGCCCTCGCGGGCCAGGGCGGCGGTGACGGTGGTGGCGAACTCGCCCCGGCCGGCGACGGCCACCAGGTCCCCGGTGCGGGACACCGAGGCCACGCCGTCGAGGTCCCCGAGCAGGCGGGACGGGTCGGTGGCGTCCCCCGCCATGAGGCGGAAGCTCATCCGGTACTCGGCGTCGGCGCCGTCGATCAGGCCCGCCGGGCTGTCGAGGGCGACGACGCCGCCCCGGTCCAGGACCGCGACCCGGTCGCACAGCTCCTCGACCTCGTCCATGAAGTGGCTGACCAGGACCACGGTCACGCCCTCGGCGCGGACCCGCTTGACCAGCTCCCAGGTGGCCCGGCGGGCCTGGGGGTCGAGCCCGGTGGTGAGTTCGTCGAGGAACGCGACCTTGGGGTCCCCGACCAGGGCCAGGGCGATGAACAGGCGCTGCTTCTGGCCGCCGGACAGCTTCGCGAACCGCGCGTCGCGCTTGTCCGCGAGGCCCCACTGCTCCAGCAGTGCCCGCCAGTCGCGGGGCCGGTCGTAGAACGAGGCGTAGAGGTCGAGCGCCTCCCACACCTTGAGGTTCTCGGGCAGGTGCGTGTGCTGGAGCTGGACGCCGATGTGCTCCCGCAGCTCCGCGCCCTGGCGGAACGGGTCGAGGCCGAGCACCCGCACCGACCCGGAGTCGGGCCGGCGCAGGCCCTCCACGCATTCGACGGTGGTGGTCTTGCCCGCCCCGTTGGGGCCGAGGATCCCGAAGACCTCCCCCTCCTCCACGGAGAAGGAGACGCGGTCCAGGACCGCCTGGGTGCCGTACCTCTTGCCGAGCTCTGTGACCTCGATGATCGCCATGCCCACCAGCCTGGCCGACCGGGGCCGGGGGCGGATCGCCCGTCCGGCCCCGGTTCCCGGCGGATCGGGTGGACCCCCGGCATCCACCGAACGGTGGATGCCCCCGCGCACCGGGCCCGGTGGTTCAGGGGCGGGCGTAGGCGGGGGTCATGGTGGCGGCGGCGGCCAGGTGCGGAGCGGCGGCGTCGCGGTCGCCGCGGCGCTCCAGGGTGCGGCCGAGGAGCAGCCGGGCGTAGGAGTCGTCGGGGAAGTCGGCCACCAGTCCGCGCAGCGCCGCCTCGGCCCGGCCGAGCTGGGCCGAGGCGTAGTAGGCGCGGGCCGCCAGCGTGCGCACCCCGCGGTCGCCGCCGTGCTCGGCCAGCAGCGGGCCGAGCAGGACGAGCGCGCCCAGGGGGTCGCGCCGGTCCAGCAGCGCCTCGGCGTGCCGCAGGCGCTCGACCTCGCGGGGCGGGCGCGGGCGCGGGTCGCGGACGGCGTCGCGCAGGAACGCCAGGATGACCTCGGGCGGCTGGGCCCCGGCCAGGGCCCGGCCGCCCACGACGATGGTCGGCGAGGTCGCCACCCCCATGGCCGCGCCGGTGAGCAGCCGTTCGCGGACCTCGGCGTGGCCGCCTCCGGCGGCGAGCAGGTCGGCGGCGCCGGCGAACCCGGCCGCCTCCGCCGCGTCGGCGAGCACGTCGGGGCGGCTGATGTCGCGGGCGGCCACGAAGTGCGCGTGCAGCACCTCCTCGACGACGGCGTCCTGCAGCGGGGCGCCGCCGTGCGCGCGGGCCAGCGCGATGAGGCGGTGGGCGTCGTGGCTGCTCGCGTGCCAGGCGGCGCCCCAGCGGGGGCCGAGCCCCTCGTCGGCGGCGATGCGCGAGACCCGCGCCCGGTTCTCGGCCGGGGTGAGGGCGGGGGCGCAGGAGCGCAGGGCGGTGTCGACCTCGGGGTCGCGCAGGACGGCGTCGAGCGGGACGCCGGGGGCGGGCGCGGTGGGGTCGAGCCGGTAGGGGTACCAGACGACCTCGGTGGGCACGCCGCCGTCGGCGGCGGCCAGGGCGCGCTCCAGCCGCCGCTTGCCGATGTAGGCCCACGGGCAGACGACGTCGGCCCAGATCTCGATGTGCATGCCGGAACGCTAAACGACGAGTGTCGTCTAGTCAACACATGTCGTTTAAGCGACTCCCGTCGTATACTCCGGCGGGTGAACCCGATCGATCCGCGCGCCCGGCGCACCCGCGACCGCCTGCGCGCCGCCGTCCGCGAACTCGCCGCCGACCACGACCCGGCCGCCATCTCCATGGGCGCGATCGCCCGGCACGCCGACGTCAACCGCGCCACCGTCTACGCCCACCACTCCGACGTCGACTCCCTGGTGGCCGACGCCCTGGACGACACGATCGCGCACGTCGCCCGCGCCGCCGCCCTGTGCCCGCTCGACGCCCCGCGCGACCGGCCGCCCGCCCCGCTGGTCGAGCTGTTCACCCGGGTGGGCGCCGACGCGGTCCTGGTCGCCCGGGTCCTGGGGCCGCACGGCAGCCCGCGCGCGGCCGCCGAACTGCGGGAGCGCACCGCCGCGGCCCTGGCCGAGCGCTTCGCCGCCGGCGCCCGGCCCGCCGGAACCGCCGGCGTCGACCCCGAGGTCCACGCGGCCTACCTCGCGGGCGCCCTGACCGGGGTGCTCGCCCACTGGACGGCCGGCGGGCCGGCGGTGCCGGCCGAGGACGCCGCCCTCGCCTTCTGGCGGCTGCTGCGGGCCGGGCCGGGGGACTGAGCCGCCGGGCCGCGCCACGTGCCGCGACCACCGGCGGGCGGGGTTCACCCGATGCCGGGCAGTGTGCCGACGACCACCGTCGCCCCCCGGTCGTCGTCGGCGGCCACCTCGGCGCGCAGCCCGGCCCGCTCCACGGCCGCCGCGGTGCGCGCCGCCTGGTGGCGGCCGGTCTCCACCAGCAGGTGGCCGCCCGGCGCCAGCCAGCGGGGCGCCGCGGCGGCCACGCGCCGCTGCACGTCGAGCCCGTCGGGGCCGCCGTCGAGCGCGGCGCGCGGCTCGTGGTCGCGGGCCTCGGGCGGCAGCAGGCCCAGTTCCCCGGTCGGCACATAGGGCGCGTTGGCGGCGAGCACGTCGACGCGTCCGCGCAGCCCGGCGGGCAGGGGGGCGTCCAGGTCGCCCTCGTACACGCGTCCCCCGACCGGGGCGAGGTTGCGCCGGGCGCACCGCACCGCGGCGGGGGAGACGTCGGCCGCGTGCACCTCCAGGCCGGGGACGGCGGCGGCCACCGCCGCCGCCGCGGCGCCCGCGCCGCAGCACAGTTCGAGCAGTACCGCGCCGGGCCGGGCGAGGGCGATCGCCCGCTCGGCCAGGAACTCGGAGCGGCGGCGGGGGACGAACACCCCGGGGCCGACCGCGACGCGCAGGCCGAGGAAGCCGGCCCAGCCCAGGACGTGTTCGAGCGGCCGTCCCGCGACGCGGCGCGCGACCAGGGCGGCCAGGTGTACGGGGTCGGCGGCGGCATCGAGCAGCAGGCGGGCCTCGTCCTCGGCGAAGACGCAGCCGGCGGCGCGCAGTTCGGCGGCGACGTCGGCGGGGGCGGGAAGAGCGGAGCGGGGAGGGGTCATGCGGGGGCCTTTCGGGTCACCGCCGGGCGCTCCGCGACCCTCTACGCCGGGCGGAGGGCCCGACCGCGGGGTGCGAGCACCCGGTCTCTGCGGAAGGAAACGGGACTCACCTCCTCGGCCGGCTCCGGTACGTACCGGCCCGAACCTACCACCGGCCCCGTGCCGACCGCTGCCGCGTGCCCGGACGCGGCCCCGCTGCGCCCGGTCGGCCCCCGTGCCTGCGGCGTGCGCCGGGGCGTGCAGGACGGGCGCCGGGGTCAGGCGTCGACGGGGTGCCAGGCGGGGCGTCCGGCGCCGTCGGGCCGGACCCGACCGAACACCACGTCGGCGAAGTGGATGCCGAAGCCGATCGTGTCCGGGGCCGCGAGTTCGGCGACGAGCCGGCGGCGGGCGTCGGCGGACCGCCCCGTGTCGTGGTCGGGGGCCGCCGACCACTCCGGGTGGCCGACCTGGATCGGCGAGTGGAGGGCGTCGCCGAAGGCGACCAGCCGGCGCCCGCCCCCGGTGATGACGTAGGCGGTGTGGCCCGGGGTGTGGCCGGGGGCGAATCGGACGGTGACGCCGGGGAAGACCTCTTGACCGTCCTCGACCGTGCGGACCCGCGGGGCCAGCTCCGCGAGCGCGTCGGGGCCGGTGCCGTGGGCCTCAAGCAGGTCCCGCCGGGACCACTCGGGCTCGGCCACGAGGTAGGGCGCCTCCGCGAACAGGGGGCCGCCACCGGGTGCGGGGTGCCGGGCCCAGCCGATGTGGTCGACGTGCAGGTGGGTGAAGGCCACGGCCTCGATCCCGGCCGGTGGGCGGCCGATGCGGGCCAGGTTGGCCGGGAGCGCCCCGCCGTGGATCGGCCCGTGGGGGTCGCCCGGCCGGTGGGGGAGCGACACCGGGCCGAAGCCCGCGTCGATGAGCAGCGCGCGGTCGCCCGACTCCACCAGCAGTCCCCCGATGCCGGCCGCGAGTCCGCCGGTGCCGTCCAGGTACTCGGCGTGCTCCCGCCACGTCGCCTCGCTCGTGGCGGGGAGCCAGTCGTGCGGCGAGAGCCGGACCGCGCCGTCGGGCACGTAGGTGACGGTGATCGGGCCGAGGGTGAGCGAGCGGATCACCGACGGGCGGCGGAGCCGTTCGGCGTACTGCGACGGTGCGGTCTTCATGGCGGGCGGTCCTCTCCGCGGGTGGGTGCGCCCGGCGGCGGGCCGGCGCTCGGATGGCGCGGCCACCATAAGACACAAGCTGACACTATTCAAATTGAAAATATTTCGGTTGCATGCTCTTGGTAGGATGGCCGGCATGACGGACGCGGAGTCGCACGCCATCGCCGAACGGGAGCTGTGCGGACTGGTCAACGGGATGGCCCAGCGGATCGCGGAGCATGTCCGCCGGCGGGCGGTCGTCCTCGGGCTTACCGCGCCCCAGGCGACGGCCCTGCGCGAGCTGACCGGACCGATGACCATGCGGGAGCTGGCCGGGCGCATGAGCTGCGAGCCCTCCAACGCCACCTTCATCGTCGACCGGCTGGAGGGGCGGGGCCTCGTCGAGCGGCGCCCCCACCCCACCGACCGCCGCGCCCGGCAGCTGGTGCTCACCGGGCCGGGCACCGAGCTGCGCGAGCGGCTGCTGGAGCTCCTCACCGAGGACTCCCCGCTGGCGGGGCTCTCCACCGCCGAGCAGCGGACCCTCCACCGCCTCCTGGAGCGCGCCGTCACCCGCCCCTGAGGCGGCCGCCACCCGGCGGCGCGGACCGCCCGCGGCGGGCTCAGCCGTCCGCCGGGGCCGGGGTGGAGACGTCCAGGGCGGTGCCGTAGAGGCGGGTGGCGCGCAGCCGCACGACGACGCGGTGCTCGGCGACGGCCTCCTCCAGGAAGGCGGCCTCCTCGGCGGGGTCGGTGAAGGGCGGCACCAGGGAGAGCAGTTCACGCCCGACCGCGTCGCCGGGTGTGGTGGTGGGGGCCGAGACCTCCGCCTCGCCCTCGGCGACGGCGAACGACCACACGTCGGGGCCGCCGACGTGCAGGGCGGCGTGCGGGTCGCGGGCGAGCATCCGGGGCTTGGCGCGCTCGGCGGTGGTGGAGACGCGGGCGACGCGCTCCTCGGGGTCCCAGGAGTAGAGGACCGTGGTCAGGTGCGGGTGCCCGCTGCGGCGGACCGCGGCCAGCGTGCCGAAGGTGCCCGCCGCCAGCAGCCGGGAGACCTCCTCGGCGTCGAGGGGGCGCGGCGCGGGGCGCTCGGGGTCGGTCTCGTCGGCCGCGGTGGTGGGCGTGGTGGTCATGGTGTCCTCCGGATCGGTGGTGCGGATGGCGGGTGGCGCGGATCGACTGCGGTCAGGAGCGGGGGGCGCGCGGCGCCGTCGGAAGGGTCAGGGCGACGGCGATCGCGGCGGTGATGAGCACGGCCCCGGCGCCGAACGCCAGCGTGTAGCCCTCGGCCAGCGCCGCGGCGCGCTCGGCGCCGGCGGCGAGCAGGGTTTCGGTGCGCGTCGCCGCCAGGGTGGTCAGCGCGGCGGCGCCGAGCGCGCTGCCGACCTGCTGGGTGGTGGTGAAGACGCCGGACGCGGTGCCGGCGTCGTCGGGACCGGCGCCGGACATCGCGAGCCCGGTCAGGGCGGGCAGGGCCAGGCCGAACCCGGCGGACAGCGGCAGCAGCGGGAGCACCCCGGTGGCGAAGTCGGCGTCGGCGGGGAGCCGGGCGAGCAGGGTCAGCAGCACCGCGAGCAGGACCAGTCCGGTCAGCAGCACCGCGCGCTCCCCGAACCGGCCGATGAGCCGCGCGGAGAGGCCGAGGGAGGTGGCGCCGATGGCGAGCGCGGCGGGCAGCATGGCCAGCCCGGAGCCGCCCGCCCCGTAGCCCAGGACGTTCTGCAGGTACAGGGCGAGCACGATCTGGAAGGCGTACAGCGCGGCCACCATCAGCAGCTGGACGGCGTTGGCGCCCGCCGCGGCGCGGGAGCGCAGGACGCGCGGCGGCACCAGCGGGGTGCGGGCGGTGGCCTGGCGGACGCCGAACCCGGTGAGCAGGACGGCGCCGCCCGCTCCGGCGGCGAGGGTCGGCGCGCCGGTCCAGCCGTGCTCGGCGACGCCCACGACGGCGAGGATGGCGAGCACCAGGCCGCCGGTGGCCAGCGCCGCGCCGAGCAGGTCGGCGCCGCCGGACAGGCCCGGCCCCCGGTCGCGCGGCAGGGAGGGCAGGGCGAGGGCGAGCACCAGTAGGCCGATCGGCAGGTTGATCAGGAAGATCCAGTGCCAGGACAGGGCGTCGGTGAGGACGCCGCCGGCGACCTGGCCGATGGACGCCCCGGCGGCGCCGGTGAAGCCGAGGACGGCGAGCGCCGTGGCGCGTTCCCGGGGGGCGGTGAACAGGGTGACGAGGATGCCGAGCCCCACGGCCGCCGACATCGCGGCGCCGACCCCCTGGAGGAAGCGGGCGGCGATGAGGACGGCGGCGCTTCCGGCCGCCCCGGCCAGGAGGGAGGCGGCGGTGAAGACGGCCAGCCCGGCGAGGAAGAGGCGGGTGCGGCCGAGCAGGTCGCCGAGGCGCCCGGCGAGCAGCAGCAGGCTGCCGAAGGCGATCAGGTAGGCGTTGACCACCCAGCTGGTCCCGGCCGGGGTGAAGCCGAGGTCGTGCTGGACGGCGGGCAGGGCCACGGTCACGATGCTGCCGTCGAGGATCAGCATGAGCGAGGCCGAGGCCACCGCGACGAGGGCGGTCCAGCGCGAGCGCAGCGGGGACGGCGGGGCGCTGGGGCGCACGGGGGCGGAGGGGGTCGTCATTGGGGTTCTCCCGATCGAGTGGGCGACGGGAAGAACCGTAGCATATTGATTTGTAGTAGACGATATTTTTCGGAACTACTTTTCCCGCTGGCGCGCCCGCCGCACCGGCGCGTCCGCCGGGGTCGCGAGATGGCCCTCCGCCAGGCCGGCCAGGGCGCGCACCAGCACGGCGCGATCGCCCTCGGGCACCGCCTCCAGCACCTCGCGGTGGACCCGGTCGACGATCTCCCGGCTGCGCTCGGCCGTCCGCGCCCCGGCCTCGGTCACCGCGATGACGCGGGCCCGCCGGTCGGTGGAGGAGGGGCGGCGCTCGGCCAGGCCGGCCTTCTCCAGGGCGTCGACGGTGACCACCATCGTGGTCTTGTCCATGTCGCCGATCTCGGCGAGCTGGGCCTGGGTGCGCTCCTCCTCCACGGCGTGGACGAGGACGCAGTGCATCCGCGCGGTCAGGTCGATCTCGGCCAGGGCCGCGGCCATGCGGGTGCGCAGCACGTGGCCGGTGTGATCGAGGAGGTAGGAGAGGTCGGGGACGTCCGTGGAGGAGGCCATGGTGGTCATCCCCCCACCCTAGCAACCCGTTCCGTGGCGGATCTTCTGGCGCAGCACCATCTCCGCCGCCCGGCGTCCCGGCAGGCCGCCCGGGAGGGCGGCCCGCGGTTCGAGGCGGCGCACCGGGTCCCGGTCAGGGCCTCCCGGCATCGGGTGCCGAAGCGGGGCGGGGCCGGCGGCTCAGCGGCGGTTGATGACGCGGGCGGCCCCGGCGGCGATCGTGGTGGCCAGCACCCACCCCGCGGCGACGAGCGCGTAGGACAGCCACTGGTAGGCGCCGGCCGGGTTGAACGCGCGCTCCTGGCCGAGGTCGGCGATCGGGACCATCAGGTCGAGCGTGTAGACGACCGCGTTGAAGTGCGGCGCCTCATCGGCCTTCAGCGGCTCCGGGGGGTGGGCCCCGTAGACGGCGCTCCCCGCCGCCAGCAGCAGCGCCAGCCAGACGAACGCCCGCCACGGCTGGTACCCGTACCCGGTCGTGACGTCCTGCATTCGGCCCCAGAGCCGCAGCAGAGGGGGCTCACCGGCGATCCGCCGGCGCTCCTTCGCGCGCAGCACCACCCGCGCGTCGGTGTGCAGGCCCAGCGCCGTGTAGTTGGCGGCGAGCTGCTCGTAGGGCTGCGGGTCGAAGCCGTCGCCGCCGGTCAGCCGGGCCAGCCGCCGCCGGGCGGGCAGCGTGGGCTCCAGCGCCTGGTAGGTGAGGCCGCCGGCCTCCAGCGTCGCCTCGTGCCGGTCCGGATCGTCGCGCAGCACGCCGATCAGCGCGTGCGCGAGCACGATCCGACCGCGGATCGGCGCGGCGGGCGCCAGCGTCAGCTCGTCGGCCGTCAGCCGCTGGGCGTCCAGGGCGACGCCGTCGTCCACCGACAGCCGCAGCCCCGTGAGGTCGACGTGCCGGCCGACGCGCATGCCGTACAGCCGGACCTCGCCCTCGGCCACGAGGCCGTGGGCGATGAGGTCGGAGCCGATCTCGGTACCGGAGGCGCGCAGCGCCGGGCCGCCCGCGCCGTGCAGCCGGGCGTCGCTCACCACCAACCGGACGCCGATCCGGGTCGCGCGGATCATGACCTCGCCCTCCGCCCGCAGCCCGCGCAGCGAGACGAGGCCGAGGTCGGCGTGGTCGGCGGCCAGGGAGCGGCGGGTGCCGGGGGCGGACAGCTCGGCGCCGTCCAGGGTGACCTGCCCGGTGACCCGGGTGTTGCGCATGCTCACCTCGCCCGCCACCACCCGCAGGCCGGCCGCGTCGACCAGGTCGCACGCCGCCGAGTCCAGGTTCAGGGCGACGCCGCCGGGATGGTGCAGCCGGGCGCCGTCCAGGGTGAGGTTGCCGCGGATCTGCGCGCCGACGAGCCGGACCCCGCCCTCGGCGCGGAACCCGCGCCCGCAGAACAGCCCGCCGCCCACGGTCGCGCCGCCCGCGTTGAGCGCGTCGCGCCCCCGCGCGTCCAGCCGCGCGCCCGCGAACGACGCGATGCCGACGCGCGCGTCGCGCAGCAGCACCGCACCGGTGGCCTCGATGTCGACGGCGTGCAGCCGACCGTCGATCGCGGCGTCGTCGCACCGCAGGGCGGCCTTCCCGTCGGGGTTGCGGAACCGTCCGCCGACCAGGTCGAGGTCGGCGCCGACGCGGCCGCCGCGCAGGGTGAACTCGCCGTCGACCGTGATGCCGTCGGCGTTGAGCGTGCCCTGCACCTCGATGTTGCGCGCGTCGACCCCCCGCACGGTGACGCCGGTCAGCCGGACCTCGCTCTCCAGGCGGGCGTGGTCCAGCCGCAGCCGGCCGCCGATCGACGACCCCTCCAGGGAGAGCAGGCCGCTCGCCCGGAGCCGGGAGGCCTTGACCGCCGGGAGCCGGCTGTGCGTGATGCGCAGGGTGCGCAGGCTCGCCTCGGCGAGGCTGACCGCCTCCTCGAAGACGCAGCCGCCGCAGTCCAGCATGGCCTCGAAGGCCGCGCCGTCCAGGTCGAGCCGCCCGGTGATCCGGGCGCCGCGGACGCGGACGGCCGGGAAGGAGCCGGGCTCGGGGTCGACGGCGCCGAGCAGCAGCGCCGCGATGACCCCGGCGCGCACGGCCTCGCCGTTGTCGAAGGTGATGATCTCGCCGCTGGGGTGGGCGTCCCACAGCCGACGCTCGGCGTCGGTCAGGTCATGTCGTCGCATCGCACCCTTCAGACGCGGCCCGGCCCCGGACGGTTCTCCGCACCTCCGCCCGAGCCTCCACGCGGCCGGACGTCCGGGTGCGGCGGAGCCTTCCGCCGCACCCGGCGGCGTGGTCAGGGACTCCGCCGCGCCCGAGCGCGTACACACCCCCTGCGTCCCGGTGGCCCCCAGCGGGGCGGCCCCCACCGGTCGCGGCCGCGGGGCGGTTCGGCCGCGCCCCGCCGGACGCGGTGCTGGCGTCGGTCACCCGGGGGGGCGACCGGGTGAGCCTCATCGAGGACCGGGCGGCCCCGCCCGCCGGGTGGCGGCGGGCGGGGCCCGGGTCCCGCCCGCCGCGGCGCCGTCAGGGGTTCCCGGCGGGCTCGGGCGCCCGTGCCTCCGGCCGCTCGGTGGGGCGGGCGCGCTCGCGCAGCAGGACGGCGACCGCGACCGCCAGGCCCAGGAGCACCACCGCCAGCCCCCACGCGGTCGCCGCCATGCCCGCCAGGAACGCCCCCCGGGCGGCGGCGAGCAGGTCCGCCGCCGGACCGGCGGGCAGGTCGCCCGCCGCCGCCACCGCCCCGCCCAGGGTCTCCCGGGCCGCCCGCGCGGCCTCCCCGGCGATGCCCTCCGGCAGTGCGCCGCCGTCCATCCGCGCCCGGTAGACGGCCGCCCCCGCACTGCCGGCGATGGCCACCCCCAGCGCGATGCCCAGCTCGTTGCCGGTCTCGGCGGTACCCGACGCGGTACCCGCGCGCTCCTCGGGGG
This sequence comes from Nocardiopsis trehalosi NBRC 14201, assembly GCF_001552555.1. GTDB lineage: Bacteria > Actinomycetota > Actinomycetes > Streptosporangiales > Streptosporangiaceae > Nocardiopsis_B > Nocardiopsis_B trehalosi. Next base: position 13,711 of record NZ_BCRK01000030.1, read on the forward strand.
CGCTCGCCAGGACGAGGTCGTAGGTCAGCACCATCGCCGGGTTCAGGGCGAGGTTGACGACGACGAACCCCGCCGCCGCCATCAGCGGGCCCACCGACCCCGCCGCCGCGACCGGCACCATGCCCACCGCGCCCGCCACCAGCGCGCCGGTGATCACCGCGACCGGCCCGAAGCGCCGGGCCAGGGCGGGCACCAGCAGGTTGGCGGCGATGCCCGCGACCATCGCCGGAACCGTCCACGCCCCCGCGACCAGGGGCGACAGCCCCAGCACGAGCTGGAGGTACTGCAGGAAGAAGAACTGCACGGCCGCCAGCACGAACAGCGCCATGGCCTGCGCGCCCAGCGACACGCTGAACCCGCGCGCGGCGAACAGCGACAGGTCGAGCAGCGGCGCGGCCAGCCGGCGCTGCCGCCGCACGAACAGCCACCCCGCCGCGCCGCCCAGCGCCAGCGCCCCCAGCGGCACGGCCGCCGCCCCGGAGACCGCCAGCTCCTTGAGCCCGTAGACGGCCGGCAGCAGCGCGGCCATGGCGAGCAGCACGCTCAACGGGTCGGTGCGCCCGGCGTCGTCCGACCGGTACTCCGGGATCAGGAACGGCCCGAGCACGACGAGCACCAGCATCACCGGCACCGCGGGCAGGAACACCGCCCCCCACCAGAACGCCTCCAGCAGCGCCCCGCCCACCAGCGGCCCCACCGCGCCGCCCAGCATGAAGCTCGTCGACCACACCGCGATGGCCAGCCGGCGCTGCACCGGGTCGCGGAACATGGTGGTGATCAGTGACAGCGTGGACGGCATCAGCGTCGCCCCGGTCACCCCCAGCAGGGCGCGCGCCGCGATCAGCAGCTCGGCGCTGGGCGCGAACGCCGCCAGCAGCGACGCCGCGCCGAAGGCCGCGCCTCCGAACAGCAGCAGTCGGCGCCGCCCGATCCGGTCGCCGAGCGTGCCCATCGGGATGAGCAGCCCGGCGATCATGAACCCGTACACGTCGATGACCCAGAGCAGCTGCGTCCCGGTGGGCGCCAGGTCGGCGCTCAGGTGCGGGGCGGCCAGGTGCAGCGCGCTGAAGTCCAGGGCGATCACCAGCGCGGGCAGCGCCAGCACCGCCAGTCCCGCCCACTCGCGTGCCCCCGCCCGCACGCCTGTTTCGGACACGGCCGTCCTCCTTCTCTCGTCTATGTGGGAACACCCCGACCGTAGGAGTTCGAGCTAACTGGAGGTCAACGCGCCCCCGGAGTGACCCGCGCCGCACCGCGCCGGCCAGGCGCTCACGGCCCGGCCGGCGCCGGCGCCGCGTACCGGCCGGGGGCGCGGCCGCGCCGCCGGTACCAGGCGGCGAACAGCGCCACCGCCAGCAGCAGCTCGGCCCCGTCGCCGCCGTAGTACATCAGCACGGCCGCGTCGGCGCCGTTCGCGGTGGCCCCCGGCGGCCACAGGTGCGGGTGGGCGTAGAGCAGCTTGGCCAGCACCGCGTGCGCGGCGGCGGCAGCGAACAGCGCGCCCAGCCGTACCCCCGTCCCGGGCCGGCGCGGGGCCGGGTCGGGGCCGGCGACCGCCCACGCGAACAGGCACCCGGCGGCGAGGTAGTGGGCGTGCACCAGGGCGTGCACGCCCGGGTGCGCCTGCGCGGCCGCGTACAGCGGCGTCAGGTGCACCAGGTACAGCCCGCCGGTGTCCAGCGCGAGCGCCGCCACCGGGTGGCCCAGCACGTGCGGGACCCGCCCCGACAGCAGCCGGGCGAGCCGCCGGCGGCCGGCCGGGGGCAGGGTGCGCAGCGCCAGCGTGACCGGGGCCGCCATGACCAGGGCGGTCGGCGCGTACATGCCGACGGCCAGGTGCTGGAGCACGTGGCCGCGCGGGTCGGCGTGCGCGGCCTGCGCCGCGGCGGGCAGGGCGGCCGCCGCCAGCAGCGCGACACCGGCCGCGAACGACGCGGTGCGCCACGCGCTCCACCCCCGCGCCGTGCGGCGGGCGCGCAGCGCCGCCCACACGTAGCCGCCGAGGGCACCGGCCAGTACCGCGCCCAGCGGGGCCCAGCCGAGGAGGTCGGCCACCGCGCCCCCGCCAGCACCCCCGTGTCCGCCGTGCCCGCCGTGGACGCCGTGGGCGGTGGTCACCGCGGCCGCCCCGACCCGGCCCGGCGGGCCCGCCACAGCAGGGCGCCGCCCGCCGCCAGCAGCACCAGGGCCGCCCCGTTCCACGCCAGGTCGTAGGGGAGCGGGTCGACCCCGTAGCGGATCTGGTGCAGCCGGAGCAGCTTGTGGTCCACGACCCCGTCGAAGAGCTGGAACCCGCCCAGGCCCAGCAGCGCGCCCGCCCGCACGGCCGGGCCGTGCAGCTCACCGCGCCGGTACAGGTCGGCGGCCAGGAAGAACCCGGCCACCAGGGCGATCAGCTCGGCGGCGTGCAGCAGCCCGTCGGACAGCAGGCCGACCGCCGGCGTCGCCCGGTCGTAGAAGTGGTGCCAGCCCAGCACCTGGTGGAACACGATCTCGTCCACCCCGGCCATCAGGGCGGCCCCGATCAGCGCGGCCGCGCCCAGCGACCGGCCGAACCGGGGGGCGGCGGCGGGCGGTGCCATGGCGTTCTCCTTCGGACCGGGCCGGCGCCGCGCACCGGTGCGGGCGCGGCGGTGCGCGGCTACCCGCCGCCGCACCCGGGCAAACCCGGCCACCGCGGCACCGCGGCCGTCAGCCCCCGGGGACGCGGTGCCGCCAGCGCACCGGGTCGTCGGGCACCGCCCGCGCCCCCGGCGGGGCCGCCGCCAGGGGGCCGCGGCCGCCGCAGTCCAGGACCAGCATCTCGTCGCCGCCGGGCAGGAACGCGTAGTCCACCCGCTCCAGCCGCGAGTCCACACCCGACTGCGCCAGGTGCGCGCGCAACCCGTCCAGGCCCGCGTACCGCCGCCCCCCGGTGTGCGGCACCAGCGGGTACAGCCGCACCTCGCGGCGGGCCACCCGCACCAGCTCCACCAGCGCGTCGCGGTGCACCCGCTCCCCGAACCGGTCGCCGTAGCAGAACAGCAGGTGCGAGCTGAGCACCAGGTCGAAGGCGCCGTCGCGGAACGGCAGGTGCGGCAGGGCGCCCGCGACGTAGCGGTGCGGGCGGCGCGCCAGGTCGGCGGTGAAGGCGCGCGCCGCCTCGGCGCGCGAGCGCGTGTACCGGTCGGGGTCGCCGAACCAGCTCCACACGAACCGCTCCGGGTGCGCCGCCACCTCGGCGTGCTTGTGCGCGATCTCGCGCAGCGCCAACCCGCCCAGCCGGTGCCCCTCGCGCCCGTACTCGGGGTCGACCGCCACGGCATCGGTGCCGCGCGCCCCGGCCCCGGCGACGAAGCCCGCCGCCCCGCCCGGGCAGTCCAGCACGCGCAGCGCCAGGTCGTCGTCGGTGAGGGCGAACATCGCCCGGTACTCCGCGAAGGAGCGGGCACTGACCAGCACCGCCCTCACCCCCGCCCGACGTAGGGCATGGTCGTCGGCAGCACCGTGAGGTACTGGACGTTGGCGTCGGTGGGCATCGACGCCATCAGCAGCAGCGCCTCGGTGAACCGCTCCACCGGGATGGTCGCCTCCACCGCCATGGTGCCGTCGGCCTGCATCGCGGGCGGCTGCGGGCCGCCGTCGTGCGGGGCGACGTTGCCCACGTCGATCTGCCCGACGGCGATCCCGTGCGCCCGCCCGTCCAGCGCCAGGGCGCGGGTCAGCCCCAGCACGGCGTGCTTGGCGGTGGTGTAGGCGACGGCGTGCGGCCGGGGCGCGTGCGCCGACGGCGCCCCGTTGTTGATGATGCGCCCGCCGCGCGGGTCCTGCGCGCACATGGCGCGGAACGCCTCCCGCGCGCACAGGAACGTGCCGGTGACCGTGGTGTCCATGATGCGCCGCCAGTCCTCCAGGTCGACCTCTGCCACCGGGCGGCGCGGCACCGCCGCGCCCGCGTTGTTGAACAGCAGGTCCACCCGGCCGAACCGGTCGCGCACGGCGGCGAACAGCGCCGCCACCGCATCGGGGTCGCGGATGTCGGTGGGCACGCACACCGCCCGGCCGCCGCCCGCCCCCGCCAGGGCGGCGGTCTCGGCCAGCGCCTCGGCGCGCCGCCCGGCCAGGGCCACCCGCCACCCGGCGCCGAGCAGGGCGAGCGCGCTCGCCCGCCCCAGCCCGCCGCCCGCGCCCGTCACGACCGCGGTGCGCGGGGCCGCGCCCCCGTCGGCGCCCCCGCTCACACCGCCTCCGACGACATCCACAGCCGCAGCATCCGCCGGGACCGGTCCCCGGGCGCGTCGGTGTAGGGCGAGCGGCCGTGCAGCACCCGGCTGTTGCGGATGACCAGCAGCTCACCCGCCTCCAACCGCAGCCCGAACGCGATCTCGGGCCGGTACAGCACCTCGTCCAGCACGGCCAGCGCGTCCCACTGGGCGGGGGTCAGCGGCCGCCCGCCCGGCGCCTCGGCCGAGGCCCGCACCGTGCGCGTCTGGTAGTAGCAGCCCACCGTCCCGTCGTCCTGGGTGAACAGGATCGGCGAGACGACGAGCTGCGGCCCGGCGCGGCCGGTGCGGTCGAACCGCCACTCCCGGCGCAGCTCCGCCAGCGCGTCGGGGCGCTCGCGCCCGATGATGTCGTGCACCCGGCGGGCGCTGGCCAGCCGGGTCTGGCCGCCGCCGTCGGCCGAGGGCCGCAGGCACAGCAGCACCAGCAGGTCGCAGGTGTCGCAGTGGAACCCCAGCTCGGTGGCGCCGTCGCCGTCGCGGTCGCGCAGGACCTGGGTCAGGTCGCCCGCCGCGTTCTGCGGCACCACCCCGCCGAACTCCCGCAGCAGGAACGACAGGTTCGCGGCGACCTCGTCCTCGGGGGCGGTGGTGTCCATGAGGTTGCGCACGTGGGCGAAGCCCACCGCGCGCAGCGCGTCCAGGACCGACGCGCGCACCCGCGCCCGCACCCCGTCGCCCGGCCCCCACCGCCGGGCGGCGGTGTCGGCCCACAGCAGCCCCCGCTCCTCGTCGCTGAGCGCCGACGACCACCGGCCGCGCCGCTCCTCCAGGTAGGCGCTGTCCCAGCCGACGTCGACCACCGTGTCCTCGGACATGAGCGGGCCCTTCCCTTCCTCGACACTTCACCTGTACCACCGGAGGTCCGCGCGGGCGCGGACCGCCTCACCCGGTCCGGTCGGCGGCCACGGGCGCCGGCAGGAACCCGGCCCGCCCCGCCCACGCCAGCGCCGCGCCCCACCACAGCGGGGTCGGCGCGGCGAAGCGCACCCCGAGCCGGTCCAGCGCGGCCGCGCTGGCCGCGCAGTCGACGTCGACGTTGCTCTCGCCGACGCGCGCCCACGCCGCCGCCAGCCCGATCTCGGCGGGATGCGCCCGCTCGGCGCGCTCCAGCGCCGCCGCGTAGGCGTCGTCGCCGACCAGGGCCACCGGGTACCCGGCGCCGGCCATCCACCCCACCAGGACGTCGTGCGGCACCCGGTGCGGCGTCTCCACGTGGTAGGCGCCCGGCGCGGCGCCGGGGTGGACGGCGAGCGCGGCGATCCCCGCGGCGACCGTGTCGACGTGGGAGAACGCGAACGACGCGGCGGGCCGGCGCGGCGCGGCGCCGGCCAGCACGTAGCCGCGCACCACCTGGTAGACGCGGTTGTCGGCGACGTTGCGCTGGAAGGCGCCGGTGCGGCTGTGCGCGGCGACGTGCCCGCTGCGGTGCACGTAGCAGCGGCGGCCGGCCGCCGCCCAGTCGCGCACCAGCACCTCGGCGTCGAACTTGGTCCGCTCATAGGGGGTGCGCGGCGTCTGCCCGATGTCGAGGTCGGCCTCGCTGAACCGGCGGGCCGGCCCCTCCACCCCGCCGGCCACGGCCAGCGTCGACAGGTGGTGGAACCGCACACCGGTCGTCTCGGCGTCGAGCCAGGCCAGCAGCCGCCGCACCCCCGCCGTGTTGGTGCGCGCCAGCTCCTCGGGCGCGGCCACCAGGCGCACGTCGGCGGCGGCGTGCACGACCGTGTCGACCGCGCGGGCGCGCTCGGCCCCCGCCGCCGACAGCCCCAGGCCCTCGGCGGTGATGTCGCCCGCCACCACCTCCACCCCCGGGCGGCGGCCGCCCAGCCGCCGCGCGGCCTCGGCGTCGCCGCCGCCCCGCACCAGGCAGGTGACGCGGGCGCCGCGGTCGAGCAGCGCCGCGAGCAGGTGCCCGCCGAGGTAGCCGGTGGCGCCGGTGAGCAGCACCCGCGCGGGTTCGCGGACCACGCGCACCGCGGCCCGCGCCGGCCACTCCCCGAGGTGCAGCAGGTGCCCGGAGGTGGAGACGGGCGCGCGCACGGGCACCGGCGGGGCGGCCCCGGTCGCGTCGGCGACCGCCCGGGCCACCTCCGCCAGGACGCGCGCGGCGGTGGGCTCGGCGACCCCGGGCCGCGCGTACACCAGGTCGGCGACCAGGCGCCCGCCCACAACGCGGGCGGTCAGCCGCAGCGGGTGCGCGGGGTCGCCGCCCGCGCAGCGGGCCGGCCCGGGGTGCTCGCGCGCCGGGGACCACCCCAGGTCGGGGGCGTCGGGCAGGCGGAAGGTGCCGAGGAAGTTGAACCCGGCGTCGGCCAGCGGCCCGGGGGCGTCCAGGGGCAGCTCGGGGGCGGCGGACAGCAGGCCGGCGACCGCGCGCACCCGCTCGGGCGGCGCCCCGGGCGGCCCCGCGTCGACCTCGACGCGCTTGACGGCGGTGAACCAGCCGACGGTGTCGAGGTGGGTGCCGTCGGCGGTGGGGCGCCCGTGGGTCTCGACCTCCACGCGCAGCCGGGGGCGCCCCTGGGCGCGCGCCGCCGCCGACGCGAACGCGGCGAGCAGCAGCGACTCCAGCCCCTGCCCGGCGCCGTGCCGGGCCACCAGCCGGGCGGTCGCCCCCTCGTCCAGCGCCCAGCTCAGCGCGGCCGGGTCGACCGGCGCCCACACCGGTCCGGGCGCGGCGGGCCCGGGGGGCGGCGCCGCCCGCGCGGCCCACTGGTAGAAGTCGGCGGCGGGCGGCAGGTCCGGGCTGCGGCCCGCCCGCGCCGCCCGGTAGGCGGCGGCCAGGTCGTCCAGCAGCACCCGCCAGGACAGCCCGTCCACGGCCAGGTGGTGGGCGACCAGGGCCAGCCGGTCGGCGCCGCCCCCGGTGTGGGTGAACAGGTGGACCCGCAGCAGCCGACCCGCCTCCGGGTCCAGCCCGCGCTGCAGTTCGGCGCACAGGCCCTGCACATCGGCGGCGACCCGCCCGGTGCCGCCGCCGGTGCGGGAGAACGACACCGCGTCGACCTGCTCCGCCGGCCGCGCCGGACCCACCCCGCCGGGGCCGACCGGGCGGCGCAGCGCCGCGTGCCGGCGCAGCACCGCGGTGACGGCCGCCGACAGCGCGGCCGCGTCCACGGGCACCGCGCAGCGCAGCACCACCGCCTGGTTGAAGTGCCGCCGGTCGGTGAGCGGGCGGCCGAACAGCCAGCGCTGGGCGGGCGCCGGGCGGGGCGGGGCGCCGTCCGCCGCGGCGGACGGGGGCGGCGGGGCGGACCCGGCGGCGCGGGCGGCCGCCGCCAGCCCGGCGGGGGTGGGGTGGCGGTAGAAGTCGTCGAAGGCGGCCCGGTGGCCGCGGGCGCGCAGGAACGCGGTGGTGCGCATCGCCAGGATGGAGTCGCCGCCCAGGCCGAGCACGTCGGCGTGCGCGGCCACCGACGGCAGGCCCAGCGCCTCGGCCCACAACCGGGCCAGCGCGGCCGCCAGCTCGGGGTCGGCCGCCGCGGGGCCGCCGGGGACGGCGTCGGCGTCGGCCGCGCGGGCCGCGACGGCGGCGTCGACCTCGGCGCCGAGCCGGTCGGCGTCGAGCTTGCCGTTGGGGCCGGTGGGGAACGCGGGCAGCACCAGCACCGGCTGCGGCACGGCGTATTCGGGCAGCCGGTCGGCCAGGTGCGCGCGCACCGCCTCGGGCAGCCCCGCCGCACCGCGCCCCGGCGCGGCCACCACCGCCGCCAGCAGCCGGGTGCCCGCCGGCCCGGTCCGCGCCAGCACCGCCGCCTGCGCCACCCCCGGGCATCCGTCCAGCACCCGCTCCACCTCGGCCGGGTCGACGCGGAACCCGCGCACCTTCACCTGGCGGTCGGCGCGGCCCAGGAACACCAGGCCCCCGTCGGGGCGCGTCCGGCACAGGTCGCCGGTGCGGTAGACCCGCCGCCCGCCGCGCACGAGGAAGCGCCGCGCGGTCTCCTCGGGGCGGCCGAAGTAGCCGGCCGCCACCCCGCGCCCGCCGATGTGCAGGTCGCCGGGGGCGCCGGGGGGCACCTGGGCGCCGTCGCCGCCGAGCAGCAGCAGGTCCGCCGACCCGATCGGGGTGCCGATCGGCACCGCCGCCTCGTCGGCGGGCAGGTCGGCCGATGATCCGGCCACGAAGCAGGCGGCGCCGATGGTGGCCTCGGTGGGGCCGTAGTGGTTGACCACCCGCGCGGCCACCCCGCCGTCGAGCAGCCGCGCCGCGAACGCCCGGGTCAGGACCTCGCCGCCGAGCACCAGCGTGTCCAGGGCGGGGGCGTCGCCGGGGCGGCCCTCCAGCAGCGCGGCCAGGTGCGACGGCGTCGTCTTGAGCACCGTCACCCCCGCGGCGCGCAGCGACGCCCAGAACGCCTCGGGGTCGCGGGTGCGGTTGTCGGGGACGACGTGCACGGCGCCGCAGGTGGCCGCCGCCAGCAGCCACGCCGTGTGCCCCAGGTCGGCGGCGAGCGTGGTGACGTGCGCGGTGCGCGGCGCCGCCACCGGCCCCAGGCCCAGGCGGCGGCGGAGCGCCCGCGCGTAGTGGGCGGCGTTGCCGTGGGTGACCGCGACCGCCTTGGGCTCGCCGTTGGACCCCGAGGTGAACGACAGGTAGGCGGTGGCGTGCGGCGGCGGGGAGGGCGGGCGGGGCGCGGGCGGCGCGGCCACCGCCAGCGCGTCGGGGTCGAGCACCAGGGTGGGCACCCCACCGGGGGCGCGCACCGCCGGGTCGGCGGTGACCGCACACGCGGCCGACACCGCGGCCAGGCGGCGCGCCGTGTCGGCGGCACCCCACCCCGGGTCGACGGCGACGGCGGCCGCGCCGGAGCGCAGCACCCCGTGCAGCAGGGCGAGCAGCCGGGCGTCGCGGGGGCCGAGCAGGGCCACCCGGTCGCCGGCGCGCACCCCGGCGCGGTCCAGGCGGGCGGCGACGGCCGCCGCCACCCGTTCCAGGGTGCGGTAGTCGAACGCGCGGTCGTCGTCGGTCACGGCCGGGTGCTGGGGCCGGATCCGCGCCGCCCGGGCCAGCAGGCCGGGCAGGGCGGACAGCGGGCGCGTCGCGCGCGTCATGCGGTGGGGCCTCCGGTGCGGGAGCGGGGGGCGGCCGCGCCGGGGGCGCGGTCCGGCGGCAGCGTGCGGGGGTCGCCCGCCACGTAGGCGTCGAGCCCGCCGGCGGGCAGCCGGCCGGCGAGTTCCCAGGCGAGCATGCGGTGCAGGCCGTCGAGGTGGGTGAGGGTGTCGCGGACGCGCAGCCCCGCGTAGTCGACGTGCTCCACGCACCCGACGCTGAGGTAGACGGGGGTGAGCGGGGCGCGGCCCATGAGGTCGAGCTTGGCCGAGCACACCGGGTTGGCCGCCGCGACGGCGGCGCCGCCGGTGCGCAGCCGCTCGGCGGCCTGGCCGACGGTCAGCCCCGACGGCGGGACCAGCTCGTAGCCGCCGCCCTCGCTGAGGTGCCAGGGCAGCATCACGGCCAGCACCTCGGCGCGCCGCAGCCGGACCCGGAACCAGGTCCCCAGCAGCTCCTCGGCGCGGTCCAGGTTGTCCGCGCCGTCGCGGTTGGTGTTGGCGGGGTGGTCGCGCTCGGCCGGGTGGTCGCGCAGGTAGGCGCGGCGCACCTCGGAGAAGGCCACCGGTCCGGCGATGTGCATGCGGTCCCCCTACGCCGTGGCGGCGTACTCGGTGAAGTGCCGCTCGGCGAACAGCTCCGGCCAGCGGCCGCCGCCGAGGTCGAGCTCGCGCGCACGGGCGAGCATGTGCCGCCAGTAGGGTTTCACGGGCCGCCACCGGGCGCCCGTCTGGCAGTACGAGGCGTCGACGAAGTACCGCGGCCGCCCCGGCCGGCCGGGGGTGGGGCGGCGGGCGTGGAACAGCGCCGAGTTGATCAGCACGGTCGACCCGGGCGGCAGCCGGTCGATGACGGCCTCGCCGGGGATCTCGGCGGTGCCCAGGTGGGCGCGCGCGGTCTTGCCGGCCGCCTCCCGGTGCGACCCCGGCAGCACCACCAGGCGGCCCATCTCGGTGGTCAGCCCGCCGAGGTAGTGCAGGGCGTGCACCATGACCAGCGAGGCGTCGGCGCCCGCGTTGGGCTCGTAGTCGTGGTGCCACGGCTTGCCCGCCGACCCGGGGCCGTGCCGGTCGCTGTGCATGTGGTGGAACACGAAAGGGCAGCCCAGCAGGTCGTCCAGCAGCGTCAGCAGCGGCGGGAACGCCAGCAGTTCGCCGTGCGCCGGCAGCTCCAGCTCCAGCAGCGGCGGCGCGCCGTGGGTGTCGGGGTCGAGGCTGCTCGCGATCGAGCGCGCCCGCAGCCCGTCGTCGACCCACCGGTCCACCTCGGGTTCCAGGCGGCGCACCAGCGCCTCGGGCAGCAGGCCCGGCAGGACCAGGTAGCCCGAATCGGTGAACCGGCGCCGCGCCGCGGCGGTGCCGTCGTCCTCGTCCTCGGGGAAGGGTCGCATCTCCAGCGTCACCCCATCTGTTCCGCGTGGTGGACACGTGTCGGTGGCGGAGTGCGCGGTGCGTCCGCGCGGCCGGTGCGGCGGAGGACGGGGGCGGTGTCCGTGCCGGTGGGCGCCGGGACGGCCGCCCCGCGATCACGTAGCGGGGCCGGACTGGTATGGACGGTAACCAGCGGTGCGCGAGCGAGTCCAGACACGCAGGCGCACGTGGCCGGATGCGGCAGGCCCGCTGCGCACCCGGTCGGCCGCACCCCCGCATACCGGCCGAGGTCGGGTGGTGGACCAGCGGTTTCACCGCCGGGGGGCCGGGCGCGGCGCCCGTCCGAGAGGTTATGGCCCCGGGCACCCGCCCGGGGCGGCCGCGGCGGTGCGGCGCGGCGGTGCGGCGCCGGGCGCGCGGAGCCGCCGCCCCCAGCGGTCGGGGGCGGCGGCGGTCAGGCGGGGGACAGGCGCAGGACCGCGCCCTCGTCGGTCAGGGCCACGAAGGTCACCACGACGTCGTTGAGCCGGCCGACCGACTCCTCCTCCAGCGGGCCCTCGTGGCCGGTGCCCACCGAGATGCCGGGGCCGTACCCCGAGACCTCGATGCCCTCGGGTCCGGCCTCCTCGACGACCAGGCCGTCCAGGCCGTGCCGGCCGTCCAGGGCGATCTCGTCGCCGGTGCGGACGGCGACCTCGCAGTCGGCGTCGGCGCAGGCGTCCAGGTCGGTGCCGTCGGCGGGGCCGGGCGCCCCGGGGGACGCGGCCGCGGTCGCCTCCGACGCGGTGGCGGAGGGCGGCGCGGCGGGGGAGTCGGGCGCGGAACCGGGGCCGGCCGGGTCGGCGGCGGGGCCGCCGGAGCAGCCGGCCGCGACGGCCGCCGCCGCGAGGGCGGCCAGGGCGGAACGCCGGGGAGCGCGTGCGGTCATGGTGCCTCGTCGCCGTCGAAGGGGTGCGGCCGGCGCACCGGGGCACCGGGCGGGCCGCGTCCGTCACCGTGCATGGTGCCGCGCCCGGCCCGGACCGCGCTCCCCCCATGGCCGCACCCGGCCACCCCGCCTCCACCCCCGCGACCGGGCGCGGGCGTCCGCGCATGACATCCGTCATGGCCGCCCCGTGCGGGGCGCGGGGCGGAGCCGTGACGGGTGACACTACGTCACCGCCCGGATGCGGCCTAGGTTCGGAGCAGGCCCCCGGGCGACGACCGCCGCCCCTCCGCCGCCGGCCCCGCCGCGCGCGAGGGCGGTGCGGCGGCGCCGGGGCGGGGCGGGACGCGACGACGGGGAGACCGGGATGTTCGAGGAATGGCGGCGGCACCGGGCCGCGCGGCGGATCACACCCGGGAACGGCCGCGCGCTGCGGCCCTTCCGCTGGTGGCAGCCGTTCTCCCGCGTCCTGTTCTACCTCCCGCTGCCCGACGGAGACGGCCGGCAGGTGGTCTACGCCGTCGACGTGCGCTACGCGCAGCGGTTCTTCTCCGAGGACGGCAAGGGCAGGGCCCACCTGTACCGCGACGGCCGGCACCACGCCGAGTCGCCGCTGCCCGCCGCCTTCCCCGTCCCGGGCGGCACGATCGACGTCGCGCTGTCGGCCTTCGGCCTCAAGCGCTGCCACTACGTCACCGCCGGGGGAGCCGAGCACCGGCTCCTCCCGGACCGGCGCTCGGCCGAAGGGCGGCGCGCGCGCCTGGAGCGCGAGCACCCCGTGCTCAGCGGCGCCATCGGCCTCTGCTCGCTGATCCTGCTCGTCGTCCCCGCGCTCCTGCTCGTCCCGCAGCTGATCGAGACGGCCACCCTCGTTCCCCCCGTGGCGGAGCGCTTCGGCACGTTCACCTCGCCCGTCCAGCTGCCGGTCTGGCTCAACATCGGGCTCGCCCTCGGGGCCGCGGCGGCCAGCACGGAGCGCGCGCTGCGCCTGCGCTACAACTGGCTGCTGGACTCCGCGGCGCAGGGGGAGTGACGGCCGGCCGGCGGCCGGGCCCCGGGATTCGGCAGCGCGGTCCCAGCTGAGGGGCGGGTTCCCGCCAGCGCGGCGGGCCGGCGCCGGGCAGGCTGTGCGCCATGACGACGACCTCCACGACCGACTCCACCACCGTCCTCACCGGCATGTACGCGGCCGAGGCCGCCTACCTGGCCGCCGGCGGGCCCGGCACCGCCTCCTTCGACCTGCTCGCCCCCTACTTCTCGCCCGACGTGGTGCTGCACCAGGCCGACGCCCTGCCCTACGGCGGGCAGTGGCGCGGCCACGCCGGCCTGGAGCGGTTCTTCCTCGCGATGAGCCGGACCTGGGCGGAGTTCGAGATGCGCGAGCAGGAGTTCCTCGCCACCGGGGCGACCGCGGTCGTCCGCACCCGCATCAGCGCCCGCTCCCGCGCCACCGGGCGCGCGCTGGACTTCCCCCTCCTGCAGACGATCACCGTCGCCGACGGGCGCATCACCGAGGTCCACCCGTTCTACTGGGACACCGCCGCCATCGCCCGCGCCTGCGCCGCCCCGGCGGACGGGCCGGTCAGCGGGGCCGCCGGGGGGTGACCACGGTGGTCAGCCCGTCGAGCAGGCGCTCCAGGCCGAAGGCGAACAGCGACTCCAGGTCGAGTTCGGTCCCCGGTTCGGTGACCTGCGCGATCAGCGGGCCGTCGACGGCGAGCCGGGCCGTGGTCCACTGCGCGCTGGTCATCCCCGTGTCCAGCTCGGCCCGGGCCTCGCTCTCGATGTTCACCGCCGTCCCCCGCACGTAGTTGACCATCGTCGCGTAGACGTGCAGGCGCGTCGTCGGGTCCAGGCCGAGCCCGTCGAGCGCGCGCAGCGTCCACAGCCCGTACGCCAGCTGCCCCGGCAGGGTGGCCGGGCGGGTGATGGACACCAGCCGGGGCAGCCAGGGGTGGCGCTGGTAGACCTCCCACTGCAGCCGCGCCGCGACGCGCAGGTGGGAGCGCCACCCCGGCGGCGGCTCCGGGTAGTCGATCTCGGCGAAGGCGGCGTCGGCGATCAGCTGTGTGAGCTCGCCCTTGCCCTCCAGGTGCCGGTAGAGGGCCATGGTGGCCACCTCCAGCCGGGCCGCCACCGCCCGCATGGACAGGGCGGCCAGGCCGTCGGTGTCGGCGATCTCCATGGCCGTGCGCACGACCCGGTCGCGTTCGAGGCCCCCGGCCGACCGGGCGGGCAGTCGGCGCCGGGCGACGACGGCGCCGACCCGGGGCGCCGACTCGATGGCGCCCGCCTGCTTGAGCGCGGCCAGCGCCTTGGTGGCCGTCGCCATGGCGACGCCCCACTCGCGCACGATGGCCCGGGTGGTGGGCACCGGGTCACCGGGTGCCAGTTCGCCGCGGGCGATGCGCCGCTCGATGTCGGCGGCGATCCTCAGGTAGGGCGGTCGGGCGTCGTTCACGGCGCCATGGTGCCACGCCTCAGTGGTCGGGCAGCCAGTTGCCGTGCAGGCCCAGCGGCACCCGGGCCGGCAGGTGCACGCGGGCGACGGGCTCGCCGGTGAAGTCCCGGGCCGCGAGGATCACCAGGTCGCCGGCGCCGCGCTCGGGGTCGTGCACGTAGCCGAGCAGGTAGCCGTCGTCCTCCTCCGCGCCCGCTGCGGCGAACACGGCCTCCCCGACGGACTGGCCCCGGCCGAACGCGTGCACCTCGGCCGTGCCGCGCTCCAGGTCGTGCTTGACCAGCGCGTTGGTGAAGGCGCCGTCGGCCGGCGCGCCTTCGGGGACGAACGGGATGCCGTACAGGTCGGTCGCGGCCGAGTAGCCGTAGCGGTGGCGGCGCGTGGCGCGCGCCTCGTTGACGCGCGGGAAGTCCTGCGGCCGGTCGTCGACGCGGCGCTGGTCGACCCCGTCCGGGCCGATCGTCCAGCGGTCCAGAACGGGGCGGACCGCGCCGGGATCGGCGGGGTCGAAGGGGCCCTCGGCGGTGACGAGGTCGACCACGACCGCGTCGCCGTCGTCGTAGGCGTTGAGGGTGTGGCTGACGTGCACCGGGTCGATCTCGCTCCAGCGCACCGCACCGCCGACGCGCGGCATGACCCCGACCCGGGTCGGGTGCCCCGGCAGCCACCGGCACTCGAACCCGTCGAAGCCGAGCGGCGTGTCCCACAGCACCACGTGGTCCTCGGTGAGCGCGAAGTCGTGCAGGAACGGCGAGCGCGACAGCGGGATGAGGGAGGTGCGGACGACGCGGCCGTCCGGGCCGGTCACGATGTACTGCACCTCGGCGCGGCCCATCATGTAGGCGAGCGAGTGCAGTTCGCCGGTGAGCGGGTCGTGCTTGGAGTGCGCGCCCGCCGTGAAGCCCTCGGGGGTGGCGCCCAGGTCGCACGGCCCGACGGTGTCGAGCAGGTCGTCGAGTTCGGCGGGCGGCAGGCCGCCCTCGGCCAGGGCGAAGGTCCGCCGGGCGTGCCGGACCACGTTGATCATGGGCGCGTGACCGGAGGTGCGCACGAACCGGTTGCGGTACCACTCGGCCCGGCCCTCGCGCAGCCGCACCCCGTGGACCATGCCCTGCCCCATGCCCCAGATGTGGGTGGCGGGGTCCTCCACGCCCAGGGCGTTGGGCCCGTTGCGCAGGTAGCGCCCGTTGAGTTCGGCCGGGATCCGCCCGGTGACGGGGAGGTCGTAGGCGGTGACCTCTTCGGTGACGGGCGCGAACGCCCCTTCCAGGTATCTCATGTGGACAACGTACGCGCGCACGCCTTCGTTCTCGGGGTCGGCGGGCGAATCTCCGCGCTGTGCACTAGTGCAGCGGGTGGCCGGGGCGGCCCCGCCCGGGGTGGGCGGGACCGCCCGGCGCCGGGTGCCCTCAGCCGCCGGTGGCGGCGCCCCGCCACGCGGCGGCGGAGCGGAACAGGTCGTCGGGGTCGCGGTCGGCCTTGACGCGGGCCAGGCGGCGGGCGTCCCCGGGGGTGGACCAGGGGCGGTCGGTGTCGGCCGGGTGGTCGCCGAACAGGAAGTTGGGGGCGCGGCCCACCGCCGCGTCGCGCACGGGCGCCAGCGCCCGCCCGTGCAGCCCGCGCACCGCGGCCGGGTCGGGGCCCTCCACCGGCGACAGCACCTGGAGCAGCCAGGCGGCGCCGCGGTGGCCCACCGCCGCGCCGTGCTCGGCCGGGCGGGCGAGCGCGCCCCCGAGGTGGCGCAGCCCCACCACGCACATCAGCGGGGCGGAGGGGCCGGCCTCCTGCAGCACGGCGCGCAGCCGCCCGGCGTCCAGGGTGGTGAGCAGGCTGTTGTCGGCGTCGTAGCCGTGCGGCTCGGCGGGGTCGGCGTAGATGCGCTCCGAATCGGCGAACGCCAGGTCCGCGACCGTGTCGCGGACGGGCCCCAGCGCGCGCAGCGGGGCGAGCAGCCGCGCGCCCTGTTCGGCGTCGGTGGTGGCGGTGACCCGCAGGTGGACGAGGTAGCGGCCGCGCACCTCCTCGGGCAGCTGCGGGATGTCGGGGTAGCGCAGCAGGCCCAGCGACGTCGTCACCTCCTCCGGCGCGGTGGCGGCCCACTCCAGGTAGGCCGGGAGCAGGGCGTCGAGGTGGTGCTCGGTGAAGACCAGCTCCCCGCCGTAGACGCGCTCGACGGGCACCAGGCCGATCTCCATCGCGGTGACCGCGGCGAGGCGCAGGGGCCCGCCGCGCAGCGCCCAGAACAGGTCGGGGTCGTCGGCGGCGGTGACGCGGCGCGGCCGGGCGTCGGCGGTGACGACCTCCAGGGCGCGCACGTGGTCGGCGGCGTAGCCGTGGGTGCGGGCGAGCAGGCCCAGGCCGCCGCCGAGGGTGTAGCCGACCGCGCCCACCGTGGGCGAGGAGCCGCTGAGCGGGGCCAGGCCGTAGCGGGCGGCCGCCGCGACCACGTCGGCCCACCGGGTGCCCGCGCCGACGCGGGCGGTGCGCGCGGCGGGGTCGACGGCGACCCCGGCCATGGCGCCGGTGGTGACGAGCACGCCCCCGTCGAGGGGCGTGGCCAGGCCGTGGCCGGTGGCCTGCACGGCCACCGGCAGGCCGTGTTCGGCGGCGTGGGCGACCGCCGTGCGCACGTCACCGGGCCCGGCCGCGGCGACGACGGCGCCGGGCGCGTGCGCGAACGCCGCCTGGAAGCCGCTGCGGGCGGTGTCGTAGCCGTCGTCGCCGGGCAGGTGCACCCGGCCGGCGACGTGGGCGGCCAGCGCGGCGTGCGGAGAGGTCGGGGTGGTCATGGGTGTGGGTTCCTCCGGTCGTACGGTGCGCGGACGGGTCGGCCACCGCCCGCGCACCGCACCCTGCCGCGTAAACACGACATCCGCCGTCATGTTCTCCGGAGATCCGCGCCCCCCGTCCGCCGCCGGCGCGGTGCGGGTCAGGGCAGGGCCGTGATGCGGTCCATGTGCTCCTCGCCCCACGCGCCCAACGGGGCCAGGGCGGTGTTGAGCGAGCGGCCGAACGGGGTCAGCGAGTACTCCACCTTCGGTGGCACCTGGGGGTGGACCTCGCGGTGGAGGAGACCGCTGGCCTCCATCTCGCGGAGCTGCAGGATCAGCACCCGTTCGCTGATCCCCGCCACCGCCCGCCGCAGCTCGCCGAAGCGCAGCGGCCCCTCGCCGAGGTTGAACAGGATCAACCCCTTCCACTTCCCGCCCATGACGGCGATCGCGGCGTCGAGGCCGCAGGTGTACTCGCGTTTCGGCATCACGGCTCCCACGAACAGAAGTGTCGGTACCCGACAAAAATGTAGGTACTTGAAGATATGTGCGCGGACGACCAGCATGAGTCGGGCACCGCCCGCGAGGCCCCCGGCCCGGGCCGACACCCCCGCCCCCGGCACCCTCCGCCCCGGCGTGCGCCCACCCACCGACGACTGGAGTCCCGCCATGACCGCCGCCGACCGCACCCCCGTCACCGTCCTCGGCCTGGGCGCCATGGGGAGCGCCCTCGCCGAGGCGTTCCTCGCCGCCGGGCACCCCACGACCGTCTGGAACCGCACACCGGGCCGCGCGGCGCCACTGGCGGCCAAGGGCGCGCGCCACGCCCCGACGGTGCGCGAGGCGGTCGCGGCCGCCCCGCTGGTCGTCACCTGCCTGACCACCTTCGAGGACACCCGCCGGGCCCTGGAGCCGGCGGCGCACGACCTGGCCGGGCGCGCCCTGGTCACCCTGAACAGCGGGTCGCCGGCCGGCGCCCGCGCGATGGCCGCCTGGGCCGCCGGCAACGGCGCCCGGTTCCTCGCCGGCGCCGTCAAGAACGTGCCCTCCGCCGTCGGCGCACCGGACACCCTGCTGTACTACAGCGGCGACCGCACCGTGTTCGACGCCCACGCGGCCGACCTGCGGGTCCTGGGCGGCGACACCGTCCACCTCGGCGACGAGGCCGACCTCGCCGCCCTGTACGAGATGGCGGTGGGCGCCATGCTGCTGCCCGCCCTCACCGGCTTCTTCCAGGGCGCCGCCGCGCTCCAGGCCCGCGGCCTCCAGGCCCGCACCATGGTGCGGTTCGCCGGCAAGTGGCTTGACATGATCTCCGCCCTGCTGCCCGTCTACGCCGCCGAGATCGACAGCGGCGACTACACCGACGCCGCCTCCACGGTGGACCTGTTCCGCGCGGGCGCCGCCCACGACGCGGAGCTGACCGCCGAGACCGGCGTCGACACCGCCTGGGCCGCCCCGCTGAACGACCTGCTGGAGCGGGCCGCCGCGGCCGGGCACGGCGGCCACAGCGTCTCCGCGCTGACCGAGGTCCTGCGCGGGCCGCGCGCGGCGGCCTGACCCGCCCCCGCGACCGGGCCGCCCGCGCGGCCCGGTCGGCCCGGGGCCGCGCCCGCGGGCATGCTGGAGACGTGAAATTCGACCGCCTGCTGGCGATCCTGCTGCTGCTCCAGACCCGCGGGCGGGTCCCGGCGCCCGAACTCGCCGCCCGCCTGGAGGTGTCCACCCGCACCATCCTGCGCGACGTCGAGGCGCTGTCGGCCGCGGGCGTCCCCGTCTACGCCGAACGGGGGCGCCACGGCGGCATCTCCCTGCTGCCCGGGTTCCGCACCGACGTCACCGGGCTGACCGCCGACGAGGCGCGCGCCCTGTTCGTCCTCGCCGCCCAAGGCGCCCACACCGCCCTGGGCCTGGGCGGCGCCCACGCCTCCGCGCTGCGCAAGGTCATGGCGGCGCTGCCCGCCGCCCACCGGCCCGCCGCCGACCTCACCCGCCGCCGCGTCCTGGTCGACCCCGACCGGTGGATGGCGCGCACCGGCGGCACCGACGACGGCGGTGGCACCGGCGTCGACGCCCTGCACACCGCCGTCTTCACCGACCGGCGCCTGCGCCTGCGCTACCGGCACAGCGGCACGCAGCGGCCGGTCGGCTACACCGTCGACCCCTACGGGCTCGTCGCCAAGGCCGGCGTCTGGTACCTGGTGGCCGACCACCGGCGCCGCGAACGCCTGTTCCGGGCCGACCGGATCGCGTCGGCCACCGTGACCGACGCCCCGGTCCGGCGCCGCGCCGGCGTGGAACTGGCCGACGCCTGGGAGCGGCTGCGGCGCGGCGTCGAGGACCGGCCCCCGGCCGTCGTCGTGCGGGCGCGGGTGCGCCGCGACCGCGTCGACCTGTTCGTACGCATCGTCGGCGCGTTCCTCACCGGCCCGCCGGAGCCGGAACCCGGTGGCGCCTGGTCGGCCGTGCGCCTCGGCTACCCGGACGTGCGGGCGGTGCGCCAGCTCCTGCAGTTCGGCGACCACGTGGAGGTCCTCGGCCCGCCCGAGGCCCGCACCGAGATCGCCGCCGTCGCCGCCGAGACCGCCGCCCTCTACACCCGGGGCCGAGCCGCCGGACCGGCGCGCGCGGCGCGGCCGTCCGCCGGTCCGGCATCACGCCCGACTTGAGGATAAATCCGGCCCCCACCGCGCCCACCTGGGGAGATCGACGTCCACTCCTCACAAAGGGTTTCAATGGAACACTTGAAGCCGAGGGCGGCGCAGGTCCGCCCCGGAAAGGACCCCTGACGTGACCGAGGACGAGATCACCGCCTTCGCCGCCACCCTGCCCGACGTGGTCGTGCACGTCGCGAGCGAGGAGGCCGGCGACCCCGAGCCGGCGTGGGGCGACACATTCCTGTTCCACAACCCCGACGGCGTCATCCCCCGCGACGGCCGGCTGCCGTTCGCCACCATCGTCCGCAGCGACTACCCGGGCTGGGACACCGCCTCGGACCTGGACCGCCCCGGCGTGTGGCGCCTCAACATCGCCGTCGGCCGCGCGGTGTTCACCGAGCTCCTCGGCTACCCGCCCGCCGCCTACGACGACCACCGGGACGGCGTCGACCACACCGCGGCCGACCGCATCCTGCCGCACCCGCTGTACGCGGTGCAGGGCTGGGTCGCCGTCCTCAACCCGGGCCCCGCGACGGCGGACCGCGTCCGCCCCCTCATCGAGGGCGCCTACACCCGCGCCGCCCGCCGACCCCAGCGCCCCCGGTAGCCGCCCGCACCACCGGGCACCAGGGGCCCCTGGTACTCCGGGAGCCGCCCGGCCGGCAGCGGAACCAGGGGCCCCAGCGGCATCCGCGCCCACTAGGCTCACCCCGGGCCCGGACGGGCGTCGACCCCGTGTCGCCGCCCGTCCCGCCCGGCGCGGACACCGACGGCTAGGAGCACCTCCCATGACCCCACCCCCCGCCATCGACGGGCTCGTCTTCGACATCCTCGGGACGATGGTCGACGAACCCGGCGGCATCCGCCGCGGCGTCCGGGCCCTGGTCCCCGACGCCGACGACGCCCGGACCGACGCCCTCGTCCAGGTGTGGCAGCGCCACGTCGACCAACGGCAGCGCGAGATCCTCGCCGGGCACCGCCCCTACTCCGACAGCACCGTCATCGACCTAGAGGCGGCGACCCGCGTCGCCGCCGAGGCCGGCGTCGACGACGCCGACGCCATCCGCTCCCTGGCGGCCGCCGGGCAGCGGCTGGACCCCTGGCCCGACTCGGTCCGCGCCCTGGACCGGCTGGCCGCGCGGTTCCCGGTGATCGGCCTGTCCAACGCCGCCGGCACCGCCCTCACCCGCATCAGCGCGCACGCGGGGCTGCGCTGGCACCAGGTGCTCTCGGCCGAGGACGCGCGCGGCTACAAGCCGCACGCCGACGTCTACCGGCTGGCCGTCACCAACGCGGGCCGCCCGCCGGAACGCCTGCTCATGGTCGCCGCCCACGCCTGGGACCTCCGGGCCGCCCAGGCCGTCGGCATGCGCACCGCCTACGTCCAGCGCCCCGTGGGCGACCCGCCCACCGAGGCGGACGCGTTCGACCTGTACGCGACGAGCCTGGACGACCTCGCCACCCGCCTCGGCGCCCCCTGACACCCGCGCCCGGGCGCCGGGGCGGACGCCCGGTGTCCGCCCCGCGCGGGGTGCGGCGCACACCACCGACCGGGTGACCAGGTCGGCGGCGCCGACCGTCCGGTGGCCGTGACCGGCCGGATCGGCTGACAGCGCGGGTCCGGCCGGTTACCGTCGATCCCGCACCCGACCCGCCCCGCACCCGAGGAGCACCCATGGCCGGCAAGCACGGCGACCCCGACAAGCCCACCGACGCCAACCCCGGGTCCGACCGCGACGGGCAGCGGCCCGGGGCGGGGCACGGCAGTGGGGAGCCCATGCCCGAGCAGGGCGGCGACGGCACCCGGCCCGGCCAGTGACGCACCCTCCCGGCCTGCGCCTGGCCCGCGTCCTCACCCGGCGCGGCGTGGTCCAGGACACGGCATGGCACCGCGCGCTCCTGGCGGTCGACCGCCGGGCGTTCATCCCCCCGACCGTCTGGGTGCCCGACCCCGAGCACCCGGGGTGGGACCGGCCCATCACCCGCGACGACCCCGACTACCGCCGGTGGGCCGACGACGACTACGCGCTGGTGACCCAGGTGGACGACGGCCGCCCGGCGGGGGCGGACGGGCGCGGACTCCTCCCCACCTCCAGCATCTCCCAGCCGTCGCTGGTCGTGGCCATGCTCCAGGCCCTCGACGTCCGGGACGGTATGCGGGTGCTGGAGATCGGCACCGGCACCGGCTACAACGCCGCCCTGCTGTGCGCCCGCCTGGGCGACGCGAACGTGGTGTCGGTGGAGATCGACCCCGCCGTCGCCGCGGGGGCGGCGAAGAACCTGGCCGCCGCCGGGTTCGCCCCGCGCCTGGTCGTGGGCGACGGCGCCCGCGAGGTCGGCGGGCCCTTCGACCGGGTCATCGCGACGGTCGCCGCCCGCCGTATCCCGCCCGCCTGGATCACCCAGACCGCACCGGGCGGCGTGATCGTCACCCCCTGGGGCCCGGGCACCACGAGTGCGGCGCTGCTGCGCCTGACCGCCGCCGGTGACGGCGGTGCCGGCGGGCGGCTGATCGGCGACGCCGCGTTCATGTGGCTCCGGGACCAGCGCAGGGCGCCGTCGAGGTGGCCCGAACACGTGGACGCCGGCGATCCCGCCGCCATCGCCGGGCCGGTCGCGGTGAACCCCCGGGTGGTGACCGACCGCGACCCCGGATGGGGTGTGGTGCTGGGCCATCTGGTGCCGGACCTGGCGGTGGGCCCGGAGGAGGCCCCCGAGGACGACCCGGCGTCCGCCGGTGAGGCGACGGTGTACCTGTTCGATCGGGCGGGGTCGTGGGCGCTGGCGGAGTACGTGCCGTCAGGGGGTCCGTTCGAGGCCCTGCGGTGCGGTCCTCGGGACCTGTGGGGGGAGGTCGCGGCGGCGCGGGCGGTGTGGGAGGAGGCGGGGCGCCCGGGCCGCGACCGGTTGGGGCTGACGGTGACGTCCTCGGGTGAGCACCGCCTGTGGGTCGACGCCCCGGACCGCGTCCTGTCCCCGCGCACCTGACCTGCGCAGCGGTGACCGTCGACGGCAGTGCCCACCGGACGCGGCCGGGGCGCCCGCCACCGGGCGTCCGGGGGCAGGGGCGCGGCACGCCGCCGGGGCGGCCCCGCGGAGAAACCCGTGGCCGTGCCCGGACGGCCCAGCATAGGGTCGGCCGCATGGTCGACGACTGCTTCGGACATCCGCGGCTCGCCGCGGTCTACGACCCCCTCGACCCCGACCGCGGGGACCTCGACGCCTACCTCCGCATCGCCGAGGAGACCGCGGCCCGCCGCGTGCTGGACATCGGCTGCGGTACCGGGGTGTTCGCCCTCCAGCTGGCCGAGCGCGGCATCGAGGTCGTCGGCGTCGACCCCGCCCACGCCTCCATCGACGTCGCCCGCGCCAAACCGGGCGCCGAGCGCGTGCGCTGGATCCGCGGCGACGCCTCCGCCGTCCCGCCGATGCGGGCCGACCTCGCGACGATGACGGCGAACGTCGCCCAGGCCATCACCGACCCCCGGGCGTGGGCGGCCACCCTGCGGAGCGCCTACGCGGCGCTGCGGCCCGGCGGGCGCCTGGTCTTCGAGACCCGCGTCCCCGCCCGGCGCGCCTGGCGGGAGTGGACCCGCGAACGCACCCACCGGGTGGTGGACATCCCCGGCGTCGGCCCCGTCACGAGCTGGTGCCGGGTGACCGAGGTGGACGGTCCGCTGGTGTCGTTCCGCTGGACCTACGTCTTCGGCGCGGACGGCGGCGTGCTGACGTCGGACTCGACGCTGCGCTTCCGCGAACGGCGCGAGGTCGAGGACGACCTGGCCGCGCACGGCTTCGCGGTCGAGGAGGTCCGCGACGCCCCCGACCGGCCCGGGCGGGAGTTCGTCTTCCTGGCGCGCCGCCCCTGACCCCCGACCCCCGACCACCCGCGCCACCGGCGACCCCGGGGCCGGCCGACCCGGACGAGGACGGGACGCTCCCGAGACGCCCCGCCGGACCGAGACGCCGTACCCCCGGGAGGGGGTGAACCGGAGCGCTGATGGTGACGGACCCGCACCCGCCGCAGCCCGAACCGACCGGCCCGCAGGGCGCGCGGCCCGCCGCACCTCGGCCCGACCCCCGACCGCTCGCGGCACCCCCGCCCGCACCGTCCTCGGGCGGCGCCGCGCCGGGGGGTCCGCGCACCGGCCGGTTGACGCGGGGGCGCCGATCTGGTGGAATCCGGCGCAGCGTCGCAGTGCACCCGGCCCGGAGAACGCCGAGGGCATGGAGGCGCGGTACCACGGGAACACGTTGGCACGCCTTTCCCCGCCGCACGGCCCGATCCCGGTCGGCGGCGCCCCGTCGATGGACGTGCGCCGGCGGCCGTACGGCGACCTCGCCCGGCCGCACCTCGGCGCCGCAACCCGCCTCACCCGCCGGGACCCCGGCTCCCACCGGCCTGCCCGCCGTCGCCGGCCCGCACCCGGCGCGGGACCGCAACGGGGCCGACGCGGTACCACCACCGTCGCCGCCCCGCCCCGGACGCGCGGCCTGCCCGCCCACCGGCCGCAGCGCGCCGCGCGCACGACGGAGCCGACGGCCCGGCCGCCTCGTCGGAGCCGCGCTCGGGCGGCGGGCGGCGCCGGCCGCTCTCCCCGCGCGCGGCCGCCGCCCGGGCACGGCGCCCGCGTCCTGCCCCGACCCCACCACCCACCGCTCCGCCCCTGCGCGCCCGCGCGCGCCCATCACACCGCCCCGGCTCCGGCCGGGGGAGAGGACCACGTGCAGCACACCCGTATCCCCGCGGCGCCCGGCGAGGGCGCTGCCGTCCGCGACCACCTCCAGGCCATGTTCGCCGACCCGCCGCGCCTGGACCCCGGCGCCGACACCGCCCCGGCGCTGCCCGGCGGCGGGGTCGGCGGCACCCCCGGCACCTGGGTCTCCGAGGGCGCCGCCGCCGACGTCCGCACCGCCGGGGCCACCGTCTACGTGCACGGCGGCGGGTTCGCCTTCAGCAACCCCACGTTCGAGCTGGTGATGGCCCACCGCATCGCCCGCGCCACGGGGCGGCCCTGCTTCGCCCCCGACTACCGCCTGGCGCCCGCGCACCCGTTCCCGGCGGCCGTGGACGACGTCGTCGCGGTCCACCGCGGCCTGCTCGCCCACGGGGTGCCCGCCGAGCGCATCGTGGCCGTCGGCGAGTCGGCCGGGGCCACCCTGGTGCTGTCGGCCCTGCTGGTCCTGGCGGCGGCCGGCGACCCGCTGCCCGGGGCCGCGGTCGCGGTCTCCCCGCCGACCGACCTCGCCGACAACGGCACGGAGACCGCCCCCGGGCGCGACTCCCTCGCCCCCGCCGCCATGGGCGCCATGGCCGAGCAGTACCTCGCGGGCGCGCGCCCCGACCGCGCCCCCCAGTCCCCGATGTACGGGGACCTGGCCGGGCTGTGCCCGCTGCTGCTGGCCGTGGGCGGCGACGAGATCCTGTTCGAGCAGATCCGGCGGTTCGCCGCAGCGGCCGCAGCGGCGGGCACCCCCGTCGACCTGGACGTCTACGACGACATGCCGCACGCCTTCCACGCCGCCGTGCTGGCCCCCGACACCGCCATGCGCCCCACCGGGACCGTCTTCCTGGAGCGCCTCACCCGCTGGACCGCGCGGACGGCCGCCCCCACCGGGTAGCCGCGCCCCTGCGGACCGCCCGCCCGGCGCCGCCGGGCGGGCGCCCCGCACCGCCCCGGACCCACCCGCCGACCGTCGCCGAGGACGCCCGCCGCGGCGCGCCCGGCGCGCCGCGGCCGGAAGCGGCCGACCACCCCCGCGGCCACCCGCGCGTCGGCCCCCGCAAGCCCCGGCCAGCGCGGACGCACGCGTCCGGACCGGCCGCGGTCCCGATCCGGCCACCCGGGCGGGCATGTCCGCTTCCCGCCACCCCGACGGCGCTGCGCCCGCGCCGCCGCGGGGCATCGATCCGCCATGACGGCGGAGCAGCGGGCGTTGTACCGGCGGGGTGCGGCACGGTTCCTGAACGCGTACGGCAGGGCGGGCCTCCGGCGGAAGTGGTCCACCTCGGCGGTGCGGGCGCACACCGCGGCGCGGCGGATCGCCCGATCGGCCGGCGACCCCTCCGAGGAGGCGGCGGCGCTGAACGGCCTGGGGGCCGCCCTCGCCATGCGCGGACGCTACGCGCTCGCCCTCGACACCCACGCCACCGCCCGCGACCTCACCGACCGGTCCGGCGACCGGCCCGGCCACGCCCAGTCCCTGAACGGCACGGCGCTGTGCCTGGACGGGCTCGGCCGCACGGGCGAGGCGATCGCCCTCTTCACCTCCACCCGCGACATGTGCGTCCGGGAGGACCTGACCGACGGCGAGATCACGGCCCGCTTCCACCTGGGCCTGCTCCTCTCCCAGGAGGGCCGGGCCGAGGAGGCCGCCGCCGAGTACACCGCCGTGCGCGACCTCCACCGCGCGCTGGGCCGCGACCTCCCGCAGGCGCACGCCGGGGTCCACCTCGGGGGCGTGCTGCTCGACCTGGGCCGGGTGGAGGAGGCCGTCGCCGCCCTCACCGACGCCCGCGCCGCCGCCCGCCGCAGCGGGGACCTCCACCGCGTACGCGAGGTCAACCGCCACCTCCGCGCCGCCCTGCTGCGCGAACCCCCCGACGGCGACTGACCCGCCCCCCGGGCCGCCCGCCCCACCCCGCCCGGCGAGGACAGGACCCGTCCGCATCGCCTCCTACCCTCGGGGCACCGCCGCGCGCAGGACCCGCGCCGGCGTCCCGCCCCACGCCAGGAGCCCCGCCGTGCCCCTCACCGCCGCCAGCGCACCCGCCGTCGACGCCGGCACCGTCCTCGCCCGCCGCCTGCGCCGCCACGGCCTCACCGACACCACCCGCCACGCCACCCCCGCCGACGCCGCCGCCGCGATGTGCGGCGTCCACGCCCAGGTGCTGTCGGCGGCGGAGTGGTCGGTCGTCATGCGCGTCGCGGGAGCCGTCCGCGACGACGTCCGCGCGGCCCTGTGGACCGACCGCACCCTGGTCAAGACCTTCGGCCCGCGCGGCACCGTCCACCTGCTGCCCGCCCGCGACCTGCCGATGTGGACCGGCGCCCTGGGCGGCGCCCCGTCCACCGCCGGCCGGTTCGGCGCGGGCGTCCGCATGGGCGCCGACCAGACCGAGGCGGTCATCGCCGCCATCGACGACGCGCTGGCCGACGCCGACCTCACCGTCGACGAACTCACCGACGCCATCGCCGAACGCGCCGGGGCGTGGGCGGCCGAGGAGGTCATGCCCGCCTTCCAGGGCATGTGGCCCCGCTGGCGGCAGGCGACCACCGCGGCCGCCCACCGCGGCGTCCTGTGCTTCGGCGCCGACCGGGGACGCACGACCACCTACACCCACCCCCGCCGGTGGCTTCCCGGGTTCACCCCCGCCCCCGCCGCCGAGGCGGCCGCCGCCCTCGTGCACGACTACCTGCACTCCTACGGGCCGGCCACCGCCGCCCACGTCGGCCGGTGGCTGGGCGTGCCGGCCACGTGGGCGGCCCGCACCATCGCCGCGCTCGGCGACCGGGTGCGGCCGGTCGCCCTCGCCGGGGAGACCGCCTGGCTGCCCGCCGACGCCGCCGCAGCGGGCGACGGCGACGCCCCGCCGCGCGGCGTGCGGCTGCTGCCCTACTTCGACGCCTACGGCGTGGGCTCCCACCCGCGCGCCCTCGTCTTCCCGGGCCGCGCCGCCGAACGCGCCCTGAACCGGGGGCAGGCGGGCAACTTCCCCGTGCTGCTGGTGGACGGCGTGGTGGCGGGCGTGGTTGCACCTGCGCCGCTCCGGTCGGCGCCTGGACGTCACCGTGGAGGCGCTGGGCGGGGTCGACCGCGCGCTGCGCGCCGGGGTGGAGGAGCAGGCGGACCGGCTCGCCCGCTTCCACGGCGGCACCCTGCGGCTGGCGTTCGGGCCGGTGGCCGTGGGCGGCCACGCCTGACCGGCGGCCGGGCCGGCCCGCTCACCCGAACAGGGCGCCGTTCAGCAGGTCGAGGTAGACGAGGTTGACCGCGACGTGGATCGCGATCAGCGCCCAGATGTTGCGGTACCGGGCCCACAGGTAGCCCTGCATCAGGCCGAACACGCCCTGGAAGGCGATGATCGTCGCGAGCCCGAGTGCCGGGTCGCCGTCGAGCAGGTGGCTGGTGTGCATGGCGGCGAACAGCAGCGACGAGGCGAGGATCGCGGGCCAGCGGCCGACCAGCACCTCCAACCGGGTCTGCAGCCAGCCCCGGTAGACCACCTCCTCCAGCACCCCGGCGGTCAGGGCGGTCACCAGCGACATGACGGCCAGGAGCACGGGGCCGGGCAGTTCCTGGGTGAGGGGCGTGGCCAGCGGGCCGAACTGGGAGAGCAGCAACCACGCCAGCACGGCGGGCAGCGGGGCGAGCCAGGTCACCGGAGCGGGGACGGCCCGCGAGCGGGGGCCGCCGCCGCGCAGCAGCCGGAACGCCGCGAGGGGGACCAGCAGCAGGATCGCGACCTTGAGCAGGGCGTACCAGGGCCCGTTGCCGACGGCGACCACGGCGGCGGGGAACAGGACGACCGCCGCCAGCACGGCCAGGGTCTCGCGCCGCAGCCGGGTCCGGTCGAGGTCGGCCAGGGGCAGGGGCACCTCGGCGCGCGGCGCGACCAGCCGCGCCAGCAGCATCGCGGCCGCGACCGGGACGACGACCGCCACGAGGGGCGTGGCAGAGGCGCCGGGGTCGGAGGAGGCGGTCACCGCGGTGTGACCGGTGGCGAGCAGCCACCCGTAGGCCCCGGCGAAGACGGCCGCCCCGCCCACGAGCAGGGCCTTGGACGGCCAGGGGAGTTGGGAGATCGACATGGCGCCATGCTCGCGGCCCCGGACCCGGCCCGGCATCCCCTTCACGGACGAACCGCCCGTGGTCCCTTGGAGGGACACCGGCCCGCCCCCGCGACGTCGGAGCCGGTCGAGCCCCGCGACGAACACCACCCACGCACCGGGGGAGACGTCGGGCACGCCGAGGTCGCGGTTGCGGGAGTCGCGCACCAGCGTCGCCGCCCCCTCGGCGACCTCGGCGCACTCCCCTCCGGAGTGCGGGTGACTCGACGTTTGCCGGTCAGTCGCCGGGTTCACCGGTCGTCTCCTCCTCGACCGGAGTCCGGGCGCGGGGTGTAGGTGAGGGAGCGGGCGTAGGGGGTGAAGCCGAGGGAGGTGTAGAGCGGAGCGGCGGCCGCCGCGCGCTCGATCCCGACCACCGGGTAGACGACGGCCTCCGTACCGCCCGCGCCGCGCAGCGCGTGCAGCGCCGCCAGGCAGACCGCCCGCGCCAGGCCCCGGCGGCGCCACCGCGGGTCGGTGCCGACCGGCTCCAGCTCCCCGACCCCGGTGCGCTCGTCGAACCAGATCAGGCAGGAGGCCGCGAACGAGCCGTCCGGGGCCTCGGCGACGAGGTCGAGGTCGGCGCGGTAGGGCCACGCCGCCATCACCTCGCGGAAGCTGTCGGCGGTCACCCGCGAGGGCCGCCAGGCGGCCTGGTGCACCTGTGCCCGCGCCGCCGCCTCGTGGACGCCGCGCACGGCCCGCACCCGGAACCCCTCGGGGACCTCCACCTCCGGGAGGTCGGCCAGGCCGCGCCGCATGTAGACGGCGTGCACCGGGTCCGGGGCGCGGACGAGGCCGGCGCGGTCCAGGGCCGCGATCAGGTGCGCCTCGCGGTCGAGCACGGTGACCGTCATCCGCGCGGGGTCGTCGGCCGTGCGCGCCGACCAGGCCAGGGCCGCGTCGGCCAGCTCGGGCCGCGCCGGGTCGACCACCAGGAACAGCTCCTCGCCGCCGAACATCCACGCCCACGCGGCCACCGCGCCGCCGTCCTCCCACAGCGCGGTGCGCCACTCGGCCTCGCGCCCGGCGTGCTGGGACCGCTGCCAGGCCAGGTCCCCGATGTGCCAGTGGGCGGCGTGCGACCACACCCGGGAGACGAGGTCCTGCATGCGCCGCAGGTCGGCCGGTCCGGAGTAGGGGCGTGGTATCGGCGCGTCCATGCGCCGATCCTGACCGAGAACCGCCCGCACCGCCACCGGTTTTCCCCCGCCGCCCGGTGACGCCCCGCCCCTCCGAGCGCGACGGCCCGGGCGGGGCGGGCGCCGCGCGCTCGGAGGGGGGGG